>JBAXKQ010000329.1:0-2240 GCA_037135275.1 bacterium | reverse complement strand
AGTATCTATGATTCATCCCAAGAACCAGGCGCAACACTCAAGCGGGTTCCGAGAATAGACGTCAAGTTCTCGGATCCTTCAGACAGAACCAAGATCATCCTGCACCGCCTCTTCGAAAACACCGACTCCATCGACCGCAAGAAGCTCGATGCCGTCCTCACGAGTTTCATGAACGACTGGAAACGCAAAGGCGTTCGTGTGCCTGACGACTATCTGGCCCAACTCCGTGCTGCTTATCCATTCACGCCGGAACTCCTTCAACTGGTGCAGGAGAAGGCCCGGGCCTTCCAGGGCACACGTGGTGCGCTGGGTTTGTTTGGCGCCATTGTCAAGCATACCCACAAGCGTGCCGACCTTATCACCGCCGCTCATGCCACCATTCAGGAGCGAAGTATTAAGAACAGACTCATCGACCTCGATCCCGGGATGAATCTGATGAACTGCGCCCAGAGCGATCTTAAAGACCTCGGCGACAAGAAGTTCTCTGAGGAGATCGTGTCCTGTGTTCTCCTCGCCACTCTCGCCGCCGCCGGCAAGGTTCGGGGCATGTCTGAAGACACTATCGCTCTCCAGGTCTTGAAACCCGGCGATGATATCAATGAATTCAAGGGTGCGATCAAAGCATTCCACAAGTACGGCACATACTTCCATGAACAGGAGGGCGTGTACTACTTTGACCAGGAAGAAAAGCCCAATGCCAAAGTCGAATACCGGTCCCTCGGCGTGGATCCCAAGAAAGCCTTGGACAAGGCGTTTGAATTCTGGGTTGGCGATCTATTCGGGGACCGTGACGCGGTTGTGTTTCAGACGGTGGAACAGGCTCAGGCCGTGCTCAGAACTCGTGACTCCAAGCGCCTTCGCTACGTTCTGTCGCCTCGGCGACTGACATCTGGCGAAAGACACGATCTGTATAATGGGCACGACAACCGAAACTTGATTGTTTTACTGGAGCCACGGAACAAGGACTTCGATGCTTTGCGGAATGACGACATCCGGAAATGGGCGCAGAGATACATTGCCGCCGATGAACTTCAACAGTCATCTGTTACCATTGACCGCAAGCGTCAGTTTGAGCGTATTGCCAAAGAAGACAAGTCCTTCATCGTAGACGCCTTCCGCAAGGCCGGACTGGCCTTTGTCCATATCCAGAAGTACGGATCCACTGCCGAGGAAGACCAGGTTGAGGTGGAACAGCTCGGCAACGCATGTTCCCGAGAGGAAGTCATTACCAAGATCAGCCAGCAGTTCTTCCCTGTGCAGTACTTCGAGGAGCATCTGCGAGAGCACATGTCGGAATTCATGGGCAAACGACTGCGCGATGTCGAACGCGCGTACCGTGTGGCACTGGGATATCCTATTCTCACTCATGCTCCCCGGGTGCGAGAGGCGCTCTGCAATCTCTGCGCCCAAAAGGAGATCGGGTTCCGCCACGAGAAAGACAGTGCGTGCGGAAGAAAACCCTCTCTGACCGAAAGCGAGTGGCCGGATGCGATCATCTCTGAGCCCTTCGAAGACCGCAAGACTCCGACCGGCTTCGATTTTGGCGGCAGCACCAAGACAACAGAGCCTGACCAGACACCGGAATCGACCAGTACTGACAATACTGAGCCTGATGCCACGAGGGGCGAGTCTGCGGACGAAGAGTCCGCTCCGATAGATGTTGAGACGCCCCACGCAAAAGGTACAGGTGCGCTGAGGCAGGAGGTCGCGGTCAAGCTCGCCGACTACGAGGATTGCCGCGTGAAAGAAGTTGTCTTCCGAATCTACTTCGAAAAGAAGAATGTGGATTTTGGATCAATAACATCTGGCCTTCGCGGTTCGCTATCTGGCCTTGGCAGTATGACGGCTGATCTCACTATCAGCAAGACCGGCGACTTCTCAAAGAGCGACGTTGAGCAACTCGTCGAGAGTCTGCCCTCTTTCCCAGATGGCGACTACAAGGCTGAGATGAAGGTGTTCGTACCAGTCAAGGAGTGATGCTGATGGAAAGCCCTGGAAACAATCTGGTGATGAGCTTGGCGAAACCCGGCCCCCGTCTGCCCTGGATCACCGACTGGCTGACATCGCAGGTGTGGAGTCCGTCGAGGTACAAGGATATGTCGCCGGAAGCATATCTCACCAAAGGGGAGCAGGACACTCACGGCTGCGAAGAACTTATCGCCACTGCCGGGGATCGGTTCTACGACGAGCTGTCGTCCGCCGCATCGCAGGTCAAGCCGCTGACGGATACCATTGCGGAG
>JBAXKQ010000328.1:0-2249 GCA_037135275.1 bacterium | reverse complement strand
GTCGGTGGATTGACACCGCCCAGGAGTCACCGAATGACATCGTTCCCTGGGAGAAAGCACGCACCGTTCCCGGCCTGACTTATCGGGTTGAGGCTCGCTCGGTGGCAGTCCTTTATGCTGGTCAAAGTTGAAGAAGACCGCATAATCACACATCAATTGAGACGCACTGATGTCACGACCATATTCCATTACCTTTCAATCGCATCCGCTTTAGAGAACTCACATCCATATTAACCAATAGATAAAACAAAACATGATAGTCACCACCGCACAACTGTTCCAGGTCGCCTACGGCAAGTATGCGATCGGAGCCTACAACATCAACAATGCCGAGCAGGCCATGGGCCTTTTCAAGGGCTGCCTTGCCAGCCAGGCGCCGTTCATCATCCAGATCTCGAAAGGCGCCCGAAAGTACACCGACAAGCGCATGCTGGAAGCCATCATCCGTTCCGCCGGGGAGATCTTCCCGGACGCGATCTTCGCGGTACACCTGGACCACGGCGACGAAGAGACCTGTTACGATTGCATTGATTCGGGCTTCTACAGCTCGGTCATGATTGATGCCTCTCACGATTCGTTCGACCAGAACGTCGCGATCACCAAGCGCGTCGCGGATCGCGCCCATGCCAAGGGCATCAGCGTCGAGGCCGAACTGGGCATGCTCGGCGGCGTGGAGGAGGACATTAAGGTGGATGAAGGCAACGCCTGCCTGACCGACCCGGCCGAGGCTGAGAGCTTCGTCAAACAATCCGGCTGCGATTCGCTCGCCTGCGCCATTGGCACCAGCCACGGCGCCTTCAAGTTCAAGGGCCGGCAATCCCTCCACTTCGATGTGCTCGAGAAGATCAAAGCCCGGCTACCCGGCTTCCCGCTGGTCATGCATGGCAGTTCGAGCGTGCCCAAGGAAGAAGTTGATCGTATCAATGCCGCGGGGGGAAAAATCGCGGGTTCGATGGGCGTGGACCCCAACGAGTATCTCCCGGCCGCCAAGCTCGGCGTGACCAAGGTGAACATAGACACCGACGGTCGCTTGGTCTGGACGCGCGTGCACCGCGAGTTCTTCCGCGACAAAGCGGGCGAGTTCGACTTCCGCCCGCCGGGCAAGATCTTCATTGAGGAATACGCCACCTTCATCGCCAGCCGCAACCAATTGCTCGGCTCGGCCGGACAACTCGCGGCGGTGCGCGCCGCAGTGCAGAAATAGGGCCGCCCGCCTGGTATGCTGCCCGAGAATTGACCATCACCATCGAAGGAATCACTGCTTATGCCTCCAACTAAGAAGAAGTCTCTGCCCAAATCGCAGGATCTCTCTCCAGCGGCCGGGGTTCGCACCGGCCTGAGCGTCGCGGACCTTAAGCAGTCATTCCTCGATAACCTGTTCTGCGGCCTTGGGCGCGTGCCCATGGCCGCAACACGTAACGACGCCTACACCGCGCTGGCTCTGGCCGTTCGGGACCGCGTATTCAAGCAGGGGGTACGGACCATGGAGACCTACGCCGAGCAGGACGCGCGCGTGGTGGCCTACCTTTCCGCGGAGTTCCTGCCCGGGCCGCATCTGGCCGATAAGCTCCTCAACCTGGGCCTCACGGAGAATGCCCGCCAGGCGATGAAGGAACTCGGCATCAACCTCGACGACCTGGTGGAACAGGAGGAAGATCCTGGGCTCGGCAACGGCGGTCTGGGCCGGCTCGCGTCGTGCTACCTGGACTCGCTCGCCTCGCTGGAAGTGCCGGCCATCGGTTACGGCATCCGCTACGAGTTCGGCATCTTCGACCAGACCATCAAGGACGGCTGGCAGGTGGAAATTACTGACAAGTGGTTGCTCCTGGGCAATCCGTGGGAGATCGCCCGACCCGAAATCACTCACCAGGTGAAATTCGGCGGCCGCACCGAGTCGTGGACCGACGAACAGGGCCATTACCGCGTACGCTGGATCCCGGACACAGTCGTCGTGGGTGTGGCGTACGACACCCCGATCCTCGGCTACCGCGTATGCACCTGTAACCATCTCCGGCTCTGGAAGGCTGAGGCGGTCGAGTCGTTCGATTTCGCCGCCTTCAACCACGGCGATTACTACCAGGCGGTTGAAGACAAGATACAATCGGAGAACATCACCAAGGTCCTCTACCCCAACGATGAGATCGCCCAGGGCAAGACCTTGCGTCTGCAGCAGCAGTTCTTCTTCGCGAGTTGCTCGCTGCAGGACATGCTTCGCGTTCACCTGCTGCTGCAACGCCCGCTGGATAAGT
>JBAXKQ010000327.1:0-2256 GCA_037135275.1 bacterium | reverse complement strand
GTGGCCGCCCTGGAACCGGTGTTTGCACTCGATCTGGTTGGCCGGGCCTTTGGTGTGGTCAAGATACGCGGCATGCCGATCGACGTTGCCATTCCACGCCGTGAATCCAAGGCCGGGCTCGGCCACAAGGGTTTTGAGGTGCTCTCGGACCCCGACATGAAGCCGGAGGAGGCCGCCACGCGGCGGGACTTTACGGTCAACTCCATGGCATACGATCTTGCCCGCGGTGTACTGGTGGATCCGTACGGGGGAGTGCGCGACCTTGAGGCGAAGGTCCTTCGCCATGTATCCGGCAAGTTCGTGGAGGACCCGCTGCGTGTGCTTCGCGGCATGCAGTTTGCCGCGCGCTTCGGGCTGGAGCCGGCGCCGGAGACCGTTGCCATCTGCCGGACAATCGGCATGGAAGGCCTGGCTGCGGAGCGGATCAACGACGAATGGAGCAAGCTCATCCTGCGCGGGGTGAAGCCGTCGACGGGCCTAAGGTTCCTGATGGACACCGGCTGGATAAGGCATTTTCCAGAACTGCAGGCGCTCTCGGGTTGTGCCCAGGAACCCGAATGGCATCCCGAGGGGGATGTGTGGGTTCACACGCTTCAGTGTATGGACGCATATGCGCAGGAGCGGGTTGGCGACGACTGGGAGGACCTTGTCGTCGGACTTGCGGTCCTTTGCCATGACCTTGGCAAGCCAGCCACTACAGCCTTTATGGACGGCAGGATAAGGTCGCTTGGCCACGAGGATGCCGGCGAGGAGCCGACGCGTTCGTTCCTTGGCAGGTTTACCAACCAGGCCGACCTGGTTGAGGCTGTTGTGCCGCTTGTTGCCCACCACTTGAAACCGGACGAGCTGTTCAAGTCCAAGGCCGGCGACAGTGCAATCCGGCGGCTGGCGCGGAAGGTTGGCAGGATAGACCGGCTGGTGCGGGTTGCCAGGGCGGACCGCATGGGGCGGCATCCCATGGCGTACACCGGCTTTCCGGCTGGCGACTGGTTGCTGGAGAGTGCGGCGCGGCTTGCGGTCGAGGCTGCCGCACCCAAGCCGCTTGTGCTGGGCCGTCATCTCATCAAGCTTGGGCTCACCCCCGGGCCGGGCTTTGGCAAGATTCTTGGTGAATGTTACGAAGCGCAGCTCGACGGTGCATTTGCCACCGAGGAAGCCGGGCAGGAGTTCGTCAAGCGCATCATCAGCGATCGCAGCCTGCAGGGTAACTGATTGCAATGGTGAATAGTGGGCCGCCTCGGGGGTGGCGGCCTGCGCTTGACTGGCGGCGGGTGTTGGGCAACACTCGCCGCGTTTGTGTCGGGCTGGTGCGGTTACGTCTAATGCGCGGAAAGGGAGAATGTCATGCGAACTGTGAAGGTGAGGGAGCTGACGGTCGAGGGGTTTCTGCCGTTTGGAACATTCGCAACGATGGTGAATCCGTCGGCAACAAGGATCGGCGCGAAGCCTGTCGAGTTCTTCCGGGATATGGTCCAGCAAGGCCTCGGCGCAGATGGCGCGGCGTCGTTCTCAACCTGCCGGGTCGAGAAGCGCGCACTGGTTGTTGATGTGACGGAATATCATACGGCTGCGTCCGAGGGGATCCTGCCGCTGGATAACGATGTCCTCATCCATGTCGCACCGGCCACGCCGCCGGATGGCAGGGTGCCGGTGGAGAGCATGGCCGTGTTCCGCGTGCCGAAGGGTACGATGGTGGTGATCCGGCCGGGTGTCTGGCACCATGCCCCCTTCACCGTGAATGAGCGGCCGGCGAATGTCCTGATTGTGCTGCCGGAGCGGGCCTACGCCAATGACTGTCATGTCTACCAGCTCAAGGGCAAGGATCGTGTGACCATCCAGGCTTGTTGTTGAGGTTTGGGCTTGGCCGGCTGAGGGGTGGGGCTGGCCGGTACGGGTCAGGCGCGGGTCTGTCGTTTGTGCGGAATCCGGTGCACTGACCATTTTATGGCGCTGCAATCCTGCTTGATTCCATGCATGGAAGCAGATAGCCTCTTCCCCCTTTCACATTACCGGATCGGGAGTACAAGTCTGTGGGGAATCATGACTGAAAAAAAGAATACGGGCGGAGGCACGGGAAAAGATGGATGGATGGCATACCGGCCGTCCATCAAGATACTCGACTGCACCATTCGCGATGGCGGGTTGATCAATGACCATCGATTTGACGATAAGCTTGTGAATGGCGTGTTCAATGCCTGCGTGGCCGCCGGTATCGACTATGTCGAGATGGGCTACAAAGGCTCGAAGAAGATCTTC
>JBAXKQ010000326.1:0-2265 GCA_037135275.1 bacterium | reverse complement strand
GTCACAGTCAACCGCATGGCGCAACAACGCTTCTTTGCAGGCGGTTTCAGGCGGCTTCCAGGCTGCCGGTTACACGAGCTTCCACGTCCGTATCTCGAAAGGCTTGAACGTAGTCCGGACCTCAGCCGTCGCGGACGGCACACCGTCTTTCCATTCCAGCAGGTCCGTCTCTACGAAGCGGCGGTTCGGATCGCGCGAGCGCAACACGGCTCCCGTGGCCAGGCCACGCGCCTCCACTACGCGGATCACCAGGCACCCGCTCTTCTCGGCACGCTTCAGGACGGCCAGTTCGATCCCCTCGCCTTCCACCGTGATTGGCAGCGCAGTTCCGCCCGCGGCGAAGCCATCGAGCTGCGTCACGCCCTGGTTGAGAACGGCGGCATTCGCTCGAACATCCGATGCGGCCAGATCGCCGACGTGCGGCAGGATGCTGTAGGTGAACTCGTGCCTGCCAACATCGGCCAGGGGATCCGGCTCCGTCGGCGAGCGCAGCAGAGTCAACTCGAGCGAGCCGCCCTTGACGCGGTAGCCATACTTGCTGTCGTTCAGCAGCGCAACGCCATAGTCTCGCTCAGAGAGGTCGGCCCAGCGATGCCCGGCCGCCTCAAATTGCGCATACTGCCACTTCGTATTGTCGTGCGTGGCGCGGGAGACGTGGCCGTACTGGATCTCGCACTTCGCTTCGTCGGACACGATTGTGGTTGGAAACGCGACGCGCAGCAGCTTGTGCCGCTCGTCCCAGTCGGCCCCGGTAACGAAGTCCAGCCGTTTGCCGTCTGCCTCAAGCCAGACCGTCTGTGTGAGCACTGACTTGCCAATCCGCAGCACCGCCCGCAATCCGGACCGGGCCGAGCCGTCGATCCGCATCACACCACCCTCCGCCGACGCCGTTCCCACGCGCATGGTGCGGTAGTATTCCTCAATGTCCCATGCGTCGAAGTTGTGCGGATGGTCATCGAACAGCTCCAGCATATTTCCTGCCGCGCCCGTGGCGACCAGCTCGCGTTGCGCTTCCTTGTCAAACGCGCCGGTCAGCCGCAAATCATGATCGAACGTATAGCGAACCGATTCATTCTCCAGGACAAGAGCGCCGGTAGCCGGCCCTTCAGCGGCAGCCTCAGCCCGGCCTTCATTGCGAAGCGTGGCAAACCCGTTTGCCGGAACAGCCACGCGCGCCATGCACGCATCGCCCTCCGACTGGACCGCCTTCACGCAGGCGTCCTTCCGCACTCCTGTCCAGCCCGCCGGCAGCCGCACAACCCCCTTGAACGGGGTCGACGATGGATTGAACAGGGTAAGCGCGCCACCCTCGGAAGCAAGCATACGACCCGCCGCCGCCATGGCGAGCTCGCCGCAGCGTTTCACGATATCCTGAAGTTGCGGCACCGCCTCCGCATAGACCCGGTGGATGCTGGATCCCGGAATAATGTCATGGAACTGGTTGATCAGCAACGTCTTCCATAGCGTATCAAAATCAGCGGCTGGATAGGTGCCTGTCCCTGCGGCAGCGCAGAGCGCCTCGGCCGCGCGCAGTGCCTCCTCTGCCCGGCGGTTCCAGCGTTTGATCGCCGCCTGGGTCGTAAGCGTGCCGCGATGCAGCTCGAAGTAGAGCTCGCCACACCAGGTGTCGAGATCAGCCTTGTAGGTGGCCATCTTTTCCAGAACCGGCTGGGCAAAACCGAAGTGGAATCTCGGGCAGCCGTTGAGATTGTGAAGGCGAAGCGCGCGCTCGATGTTCTCCTCCTTCGGGCCGCCGCCGCCGTTGCCTATCCCGAACAGGCTGATGGCCTCCTGCACAAGACCAGCCTCCTTGTTGTTCCACTCGTTCCTGACGACTTCAGCCGGGGTGACCTGGCCGTTGTAGCAATCCTCGGGCGGGAAATGGGCAAGCACTTCGCTGCCATCAATCCCGCGCCAGATGAATGTGTTGTGTGGGAATTTGTTGTAGCGGTTCCAGGACAGCTTCTGCGTGAGGAAATAGTCCATCCCGGCGCGCCGGAGCATCTGCGGAAGGTTGCCTGAGTATCCGAACACATCAGGCAGCCAGAGGTTCTTCACGTCGATGCCGAACTCATCCCTGAAGAAGTTCTTGCCGTGAACGAACTGGCGCACCATCGATTCCCCGCCGATCAGGTTGCAATCGGCCTCCACCCACATGCCGCCCTGAACCTCCCATCGCCCGGCGGCAACGGCCTGCTTGATCCTGGCATAGAGCGCCGGATAGTGCTGCTTGGTGAACGCGTAGAGCTGCGCCTGCGAAGCTCC
>JBAXKQ010000325.1:0-2273 GCA_037135275.1 bacterium | reverse complement strand
GGAAGATGCGGTAGTAGTGGCAGGCGTCGTAGATGCTCGCGGCCACGAGAATGGCAGTGCCCCGGTTGTTGTTCAGGCGCGGCTTGGTATCGAAATCATGGATTATGCTGGCAGCGATTCGTGCCTTGCGCTCCTCCGCGCTCATCAACTCCTCCATCGTCGCCCAGCGCTTGCGGATGATTGCTTTCTGGAAATTGTTCAGTGTCTTCGTCTTTTGCTCGAAATACGCCTCGATAGCCTTGGGTGAAGTGATGCGCTGCGGCACGTCGCGGGCTTCGTATTTTAAATCGAGAATGACGCCATCGGCCACACCCTCGTGAAACTTGTAGGTACCTGTGCGGGAACGAGAGCCTGCTCACGGCCCTCGCAGACGGAATGCCTCTCTATGAAGCTCACGCGCGGGAAACAATGGGATGGTCGCCCAAGGCGAGACCAGAGACCGGAGACCTTAGACCTGAGACCTTGGGAACATTAAAGAAGGCGGATCCAAAGTTGTACAGCCTGGCAAAGGCGCGGGTGCTGGGGCTTGGGTACGGATGCTCGGCCAGCCGGTTCGGCAAGGTGGCCAAGAATCTGGCCGGGCTTGATCTCTCCTTGGAGCTGTGTCGACTAACGGTGAAGGACTTCCGGAAGAAGAATCCGCTGATCACACGGCTTTGGGGGCGGTTCGACCGGGCCCTGGCGGAAGCGGCGCGTACGGACAAGCATTTCGAGATGGAACTGCCGTCAGGGCGGGTGATCCGGTACTGCGACGTTGGATTTGACCCGGCGACACGGAGTTATTCGGCCTGTACTGAGCGTGGCGGGCCGCGCGAGCGCATGTATGGAGCGAAGCTGGTTGAGAACCTTGTTCAGGGTACCGCGCGTGAAGTGTTTGCCGACATCCTCTTACGTTTGCGGAAGGCCGGTATCGAGATTGTCTTCCACGTGCATGACGAGGTGATTTGCCACGCGCCGGTGGACCGGGCTGAGGCGGTCCAGCGCGAGATCGATGTGATTATGAGGACGCCGCCGGCATGGATGAGCAGGTTGCCGCTGGCGGTTGAGAGCGGAATTTCGCCTCGCTATCAGAAGTAGCGCGGTTTGAGGGATCAGCATTCGGCGGAAAGGGGCAGATGAAACTCTACGCGATCGAGAATCTGGTGAGTCAAACGGCGCGGGTGACCGAGCCGTGGGCGTTCGATAACCGGGCGACTGAGAGGTTTACGGACAAGGACGCATTCCTGGAGTACCGGAAGAAGCCCGGCACCAAGCATCTGCACTACTCAGCCTTTGAGGGACTGGATCCCCTGCTCCGGGTGACGGAGAGCAACAAGGCGGTGGTGTTGCACGGGGTTGTTGCGGATTACGACGCATCAATCACGGCTGAAGAGCGCTCAGCGGTGTTGAGCAAGATAAAGGTGGATTACCGGCCGCAGTGGGTCAGCCGTACCTTCTCCAGTGGTGCCCGGCTTGTATGGGCGTTCGAGGAACCGGTGTGTGTACCGTCAAACGAGGCGGCCAAGGCGTTCCTTAAGCTGTTCCGGAAGAAGATGCGGATCAACGCGATCTTCCCCGGCCTGGATGAAGAGGCGCTCTGTAACCCGGCGACTTACTACGAGGTAGGGACTGACTGGGTCAGGCTGAGCGAGGATGTGATTCCGCGGAACCTGGTCTGGCAATGGATGGCACAGAGCGGCGAAGGGCTGCGCTGGGACAAGCAGGCCACGCCAATCCCGGTCGAGAAGGTCTTTGAGGAGGTCGGTCGTCAATATCCGGGGCGATGGCAGGGACCGTTCGAGCTCGGGGCCCGGGGCGTACGGTTCTGGGATGCCACGGCGGACTGCGATACGGCGGCGGTCGTACGTGAGAGCGGCATGCAGTGCTTCACCGGGCCGTCGGCCTTTGTACCCTGGGGTGCAATCCTTGGGCGACGGTTCGTCGAGGATTACGAGGCGGACCGGCTGGGCAAGGTGATCGCTACGCTGTGGTTTGACGGGCGGGAGTACTGGCGGCAGGGGGAAGACGGGCGGTTCCAGTCCCAGGGCCGGGAGGACATGCGGCTCTGGCTGAAGTCGAAGCACGGGCTCAGTGCAATGATACCGCGGGGTGAGAGCTGCTCGGAGGTGGATCATGCCTTGCAGATGGTGCAGGAGAATAAGCGGGTGGCCTGCGTTGCGCTGGCGGTACTCAAGCCAGCGGGCCTGATCCGGGTGGCCGGTCAGTCGGTACTGAACGTAAGCACGGTGCGGGTGATCGAGCCGGCGGCCGGTCCGGTGAAGTGGGGTGAAGGC
>JBAXKQ010000324.1:0-2302 GCA_037135275.1 bacterium | reverse complement strand
TCAATTCCGATTTCATCAAGCCGATTCGCATCTTCTGCGAGCGGGAGAAAGCCGCAGAGGCCCCCGCATTGATCTATGCGGGCGAATCGCTGCCCGACGTACACGGGGTTCGCTGCGTCAACTACGGCAGTGCCCATACCTTGCTTTCGAGGAGTACAACCGCTGACTCGTTCGCTCCTTTCACGCCAACATGAGCGGGCCGCAAGGGACGGACCTTGCGTCCGTCAGAGGAGTGGGCCGCAAGGGACGGACCTTGCGTCCGTCAGAGGAGTGGGCCGCAAGGGACGGGCCTTGCGTCCGTCAGAGAAGTGACGTTCGACGGGAATACCGAAACGGGAAAACGGCTTCGTCACAATTCTTTTTCGGGTTGCCCGTAACCTAAACACAGCGACATACGACAGGGTTGTGACGGTCACGGTGGCCGTCCATCCATAGGGATGTGTGAAGCGAATCGGAGCGACCGGCAGGTGAACAGGAATTACGCCAAAAGGGAAGACAGTCCCAACGCAACGCACTACTGCGCCGATGATGAGACATTGGTTCGTGTGCTGGAGGCGGCACACACCTCGGCGGGCGCCATCGCCCATCGGGTCGTACGCAACTGGCACACTGCGGAAGACGTTGTGCAAGAGGCGCTTCTCAGGGCTGTGGTGGCCCAGGACCATCTCCAACAGATTGACAATCTGGAGGCTTGGTTCCGCGGGGTGGTCCGCAACATCGCGGTTGACCGTGTCAGACGCGAGGTACGGGAACGTGAGATCATGGAGGCTCTGTCTGCAGCAGGGGCTTTCGATGACCTTATTCCGCACCAGCAAACAGAGACACTCGAACAGGAGGAACTGAGGGATCTGATCCGGGAGGCCATGAGTCAACTCAACGCACATAACCGCCGCGTGATTGACCTCTTCTACCTCAAGAACCAGACCCTGAAGCAGGTTGCCGATTGTCTGGGAGTCTCGCCCAACACGGTTAAACAACGCCTCTTTCGCGCCCGGGACATGCTCAAGAGTGTCCTGGTTACACTATCACTGGATGCCTATTCGGTACAGACACAGAGGACACGAAAGGCAATCATCATGAAGACAGAGCAACAACAGAAGACCGTTTCAGCAACACACGCCATTCCACCCGGTTGGCATCTCTTTGGTACAACCGGATACACTGTCCGAGGGGACACCGAGCATCATCTCATGGGCGTGGCGAGCGTGACAATAAAGGCTGAACGCCACGAAGCGGATCAGACGGCGGGAGTGATGCAGCGGTTTCCAGCGGGGCAATGGCGGGGACGCAGATTGCTGGCCAGACTGTGGGCAAAAGGCGTCGGGTTGGATGAGAGCGGGTTCCATGGGTTTCTTGAGGCACACGACAGGAATGACGTTGGGTACAACGTGATATGGCCGAAATGCGGAGGGACGTTTGATTGGCAGGCGATCGAAACCGTTATCGATGTTCCCGATACCGACTGCCTGCTCACCGTGGGCTTCCAACTTATTGGACCCGGCCAAGTGTGGTTGGGCCGTATAGAATTGGAAGAGGCTCCCGCCGGAGCATTGCCGAACGACGTCCGACATTCGATCACATGGCCCGGTCTCGCCAACTTGGATTTTTCTGACACATCGAAGGTGTTGCCGGCGACAGGACGCATGCTTGGACTGGCCCCTGGTTGGTTCCAGGTCGGTTTCGGTCCGCACGACAGCATCTACTCGCTCGACCGCAAGCTGCTTCAGACAGGTGTCGCAAGCGCGTGCATCGACCATCGCCAAATCCCGTCTCAGGGCCTTAGCCGCATCTACCAACGCGTACCTGTTGAGAAGGCGTGGCGAGGCCGACACCTGCGGATGCGCGGGTGGATAAAAACCGATGGCGCAGATCGTGCTGGCCTTTGGTTCCGGACCGATGTCGGCAACCGGTGCACCCATCTTGACGACATGAAGGGCCGACCGATCGAAGGAACTCGGGAATGGTCCCCTTACGACCTGGTCGTGGCCATCATGCCGGAAGCGACGCATGTAGCGTTCGGTGCTCTGCTCCATGGCAAAGGGGCCATCTGGCTGGATCGTCTTGAGTTTGAGGTCGTCGGTCCCGACGTGCCCGCCACCGCCGAGTGCCTGGCCCCAGAGCAACTACCATTCCTCCCTCGCACCACGCAAACCAACGACAAAGCCTGTAACCTTGACTTCGCAGAAACACCGTTGAATATGACCTGAGGATAAGAGGCCCGCTGAGGGTCTTAGTGCTCGATGATCGGCGCCAAGGCTTCCGACGTCCCGATGAAGAAGACGACCCGCCCTTCGTTCTCGTG
>JBAXKQ010000323.1:0-2319 GCA_037135275.1 bacterium | reverse complement strand
GTGAGGCCCGCGTCGCCGGTGGCGGTGAAGGCCGCGCCGTAGGGCGTGCTGCGCACGAGGCCGGCGCCAGGCGTCCACGAGACCTCGTGGCCGTCGAAGGTGGCGCCGTTGCGCGCGGGGAACAAGGTTCAGCCGATGAAGTGGAAATCGCCGCTGCGGAAATCGGTTACATCCCAGCCGAGCATGCAGTCGCGGATCTCGTCGCACTCGGGGCCTTTGTCAGCCCACTCGGCGGGCGACCAGAAGGCCCAGGGCGGCAGGGCGACGCCAAAGCGCGCAAACGCCGCCATCGCTTCGCCAATGCTGCGGTTGATCAGGGAACGGGCGAAAGGAGTTGTCTTCATTTGCCATTTCCCGCCACAAACTGAAACGCATACAGCTTGGCAGAACGCATTACAAAGCGCAGGCGCACTGGCCGGCCCGCCAAAGCGGAAACGTCAGGCCCGCCTTTCCACCAGACCTCCTGGGCGGTGCCATTGCGGTCAATTGAGACTGCGTCGGCATGGGTAAAGCCGTCCAGCGGCATGCCGGCCTCGTCCTGCACTTCGACCCAGATCTCGCCGAGACCATGGCAGGCGGCATTGAGTTGGAGACGGCTGCCGGCAAAGACCAGCGGTTTCGTGGTGAATTCACCACCGCGCTGGCCGACGTCAACCGAGACGAACCCGTCGAGGCGCTGGACAACCCGGAAGATACCCTCGCCGAAACGCCCGTCCTTTTCAGCCTGCCCCTTCTCTTCGTGCGTCCGCCGGGTAGCGAAGTAGTACTGCCAGAGCTCGTCGCCACGACACAGCATGCCGATGCCCATCATCATCAGGCCGCAGTCGAGATCGCCCTCACTGCCCGACCTATTGCGGACCATGCCGGCCGGCAGGTACGGCGTACGGTACCTGGTGAAGTGAACGCCATCCCGGCTGACGGCCAGTTGCGTCTCGAAGAGACCGTCGTTGCTGAAGCATCCGCGGTGATCGCGCCCGTGCGAGATGTTGACGCCACTGTACCCCCAGTTGCGGTACATCGACGGGAAGCTCAGGTAGACGTTCCGTGCATCGGGATAGACGTGCATGCACGGATTGTAGAGATCGGTCGCCGGCGGATCGTCGCCGTCCGGCCCCATCACGATCTCCAGTTCGTCGTTGATGTACGGGAAATCATGCCCGGCCGGCTTCTTGTTCGCCGGGTTATGCCCATGCGGCCAGGGCATGGCATACAGATCGGCAGTCTCGGTACGGCCCACGCAACGCTTGCAGTGGTACGGCCCGCCGACTTCCGGAAACGCACGCACATAGGCTACGTAGCGGTCGCGCGACGCATCGTACAGCATCTGGTTCTGCGTGTCGCACAGGAACGGGATGGCCACCCGCGGCAGATACTCCCAGGCTAGCCCGTCGCGCGACCGGCACAGATAAAGCCCGCCGGGCTGGATCGCCTGCGTCTTGGCGCCAGTGTCGCCGGGCCGCGGCCCGGACCGCCGGATGAACTCATACAGCCCCTTGAACGGGTACGCGGCATCCTTCGGATCGATGAACACGCTGTTGATGCTGGTCATTACACCGCCCGAGTCATCCACGCCGACAATCCTCCCGCGCGGCGTCCAGTCGAGGCCGTCGGGCGACGTCCACACCGAGGTGCCGCCGTTGAGACCCTGGTAGAGATGGCAGACACCGCCGTGTTCAACAATCGATGGTGCCGTCGAGGCCGCCACGTTGATGATCCCCGCCTTGACCGGCTGGTTCACGACCAGCGCTGCAGCGCGCATGTCAGCAACTAGGCTGTCGTCTATCAAGAGCTGTTTGTCACTACCGACATTGATCGTCATTCAAGTTCTCCTCGGGCTTGATCGTCATATGGGCTCCAGTCACCATTGCACGGCGGCTACCTGGCTGATGCTGTTCACAACACGGGTGTAATAGACCCAATCGCGGGTCTCTGCGAGAAAGGGATGGGCGTGATAGCGCTGGCCGCCGGTGTGGGGCGGATACGGCTCCAGCGTACACAAGGTTTCGAATCGACGTTGTTCTTCGCTAAACGGGTGATGAACGCGCACCAGGCTGTGAGCGGCGCCGTCTATCTCGTAGAATGCCGCCTGTCCGGCTGGATCATGGCCGACATGGACATAGCCGTCCTGCGGCACCGCGAACTCCTGCCAGCTGTTCCGTTGGAGGTCGTACCGCCCCAACCAGGTGCGCGGGATGAAACCCCAGTTGATTGTTTCATACCAGATGCCGTCACGCGTTACCGATTGGTGACAGGTTGCTCCGTGGCCGTCGCGGGGGCGCATGGCTCCGAGGTCCCTGCCGTCCAGTCCCATGCGCCACA
>JBAXKQ010000322.1:0-2320 GCA_037135275.1 bacterium | reverse complement strand
GTTCAACACAGAGGTAGACGGCCAAAAGTGACAACTTAGAATCAGTACTTGACCCGACGGCACGTAGCTGCGTAAGCGAGCGGCAGCAAAGGTCAGGCCACTGGGTTGCTGCTGACTTGCTGGACTATCCCGTTGGAACCCGAAGGAATCCGAGGTGCCAAGGGCCAGCGTGATCAAGGAGGGCTGCCGAGAATGTTCCAGACTTGGCGTCCTTCCCTACCTCTATATTCACTGGCTGGTTGGAAGACCTCGGTGAAGAGAGCGAGTTGCCAGAAGAGAATAAAGGAAAGGGGGGGGCAGCACGGAGGCGTGTCTCAGGGAGAGGCCTCGAACACCAAGGCGGCCGAGACTGGAGGAGAGGGATCAACTGCGTAATTCCGGACGTCCCTGTCCCCAGCCAATTCTCCTTCTGGGTATCCCGCCAACACAGGGCGATAAGTTGGTGTCACGGTGGAGAGTTCAGGGTTGGAGTGCCAAGCGGCGGAACCACGGAGAGAACAAACAGAAGAGGCTGCTACCGGGCTGGGTTGTGGGGTTCCCTGGGACATAGGCTTTTCCCGTTATTGTCGACACGACAGCGCTTCTGAGTTAGTTCATTGGTGATGGTGAGAGAGAAGGCTCTGAGAATGGTGTTGACACCGCCTGTGATACGACGGTACAGGGGCCATTGTAGCAGTGTGCGTTGGCTCAGGCGAAAGAATAGCGAGCGATAGTCGAGACTGGCCAATCGATTCGTCAACGAGATCCCGTCAGTCCGCCAGGTGCGGTCGCATCGATGAGGTCTTGCGGAGAAGAGTGATATGAGAATGAGACATATTCTGAAAGCGATCATACCCCAAGGGACGAGGGATTGGCTGCGGGGAGAAATCGACGCTGACAAACATAAAGAGACGCACATAAATCGTGCGCTGAGGCGCAGGCCGAAGGCAACCTACGTGGAAATTGGTGTCAGGGATGGTTCTTGTTTTTCTGTGATCGAAGCACCTCGAAAGATCGCCGTTGATCCTGCGCCTCAGGGCCCTGACAAGTGGCTCAGGTCCGGAGAGCGATTGTTTGGAGAAACTTCGGATGAGTTCTTCGAGAAGCACGCGGCTGATGTGTTTTCTCCAGGATGCGTCGATGTCGCCCTGGTGGACGGCCTTCACGAGTTCACACAGGCGCTGCGCGACGTGCTCAATCTGGAACGATACATGAGCCCTGATGGCGTGATATTCATTCACGACTGCAATCCGCCGACACGCAAACACGTTGAAGAGAACAACGGAGGAGCGTGGACTGGCGACGTGTGGAAAGTTGCGTGCTATCTCGTCCGACGACGTGCGGACCTGTCATTCTTTACCCTTGATTGTGATTGGGGGGTCGGTGTGCTTCGCAACTTTGCGCCAACCAAAGCTGGCCATTTCCCCACGACAGAGGAGATTTCGGCATACAAGTCGCTGGATTATGACGTGTTGGAAGTCAATCGGAAGAAAGAATTGCGACTCAGGCCAGCATGGGTGTCGAGGATAGTTAGGCTGTAGTGTTGGATCGCGGGCATCATACGGGTGTGGGCATCGGTATGCCTGCGAGACAGGCGGTCCGAGCTGCGCAGAGATGGAGGTGTGTAGATGGATTCACCACCACGGAATGAGATTACGCATCTCCTTGCATGTCCGCGCTGTGGCAATGGCTCCCGCTTGGAGGTTGGTGGGCAAGGCTTGGTTTGCCGTGTGTGCGGGACAGAATATGCCATGAGAGATGGTGTTCCGCGGCTATATCGGCAGAACGTACCGCCGCCTGAGGTCCTCTACGGGAAAGGGTCGGCGGACGACGCACCCAAGTCCGACGGTGGCTGTGCTGTCAGGCCGCGCCGAAGCAGGACGTGGTCCTTGGTGCGATACTTCTGTGGGCGCATCGAAGGTATGTTCACACCAAGGAATCCCGCCGCTGCGGACTATTGGGAGTCACGGATCCGAGGGCTTGTCCAACATGATTGGCCGGCGACAGTCCTCGATTTGGGGGGGGGAGACGGTCGCTGCAGGAGTTGGCTGGCCGGTGACCGTGACACATATGTCATTCTGGAGCCCGATCCGGATGCCTACTTTGTGAACAGCAGAAGGGGGACGGTCAAGATGATCACATTCTTTACCACAGCCAAGCCGTTCGAAGGTGCCACGAGGGTCCGCCAGATCAACGCCATTCGAAGTTGGCAGGCGGTACATCCCGACGTTGAGGTGATGCTTTTTGGCAACGGCATGGGATATTCGGAAATCGCTGCAGAACTAGGTGTCGCCGGCAGCCGAAAAGTGTACCACTCCGGCAATCCAAAAGTGTACCACCC
>JBAXKQ010000321.1:0-2326 GCA_037135275.1 bacterium | reverse complement strand
GTGGTGGCCTCGGATCTGATGAGCGATGTCCTGGTGGTGGACAAGGACCATTTGCTGCTGGTGACCTCGCTGCCTTCGGATCAGACCATCCGCACGTCGGATATTGTGGGCGCCCACGCCGTGTTGGTGGTGAACAACAAGACCCTCCCGGCCAGCATGGTGGCGCTGGCACAGGAGATGGACGTGACGCTGATGCAGTCGGCTCTGTCCAAATTTGATGCGTGTGTCATGATCGGCAAACTCATGAATCCCCCATGAAGACGATCCCCGTCAATCCCGAGCAGTCGCCACTGGTAATCTTGGATCTTCTTTTCAAGATGAAGATCAAGGATGTGATGTCCTCGCCGGTGATCACTGCGGTGCGCAAGGATTCCCTGCGCACGGTGCAGCATCTGATGCGCGACAACCGGATCAGCGGCGTGCCGGTGGCGGAACGCGGACGCCTGTTCGGCATCGCCAGCATCGATGACATCATCCGGGCGCTGGAGGGCGGCTATATTGACGAGCCGGTGGAGCGCCACATGACGACTCAGATGGTGGTGCTGGAGGACGACATGCCGCTTTCCTTCGGCATCTCGTATTTTGAAAAATTCAAGTTCGGGCGTTTTCCGGTTCTGAACAAGGAAAACCGGCTGGTGGGAATTCTTTCGAGCCGCGATGTCAGCGCCTCGCTGCTGGTGGCGTTGCATAACGAGTATCACAAGCTGGAAGCCAAGTTACCCGTCCCGGCGATTCGGGATGTCAATACGGTGACGCGGCGGTTTCGCGTGGAACGGTATGATTTTGAGAACGCGGGAAAAGCGGCTCATGCGATCAAGAAGATCTTGTCGGAACAGAATTACCCGCCGGCGTTGATCCGCCGGGTGGCGGTGGCCGCCTACGAGATGGAAATCAACCTGGTGGTGCATTCGCTAGGAGGCACCTTTACCTTTCACATGGATCCGGAAAAAGTGGAATTGCTGGCCGTGGACGAGGGACCCGGAATACCGAATGTGGAGCAGGCGATGCAGGAGGGGTTTACCACGGCGAACGAATGGATCAAGTCGCTGGGTTTCGGCGCCGGCATGGGCTTGAACAACATTCGGCGCAATGCCGATGAATTTGACATTCAATCGGCCGTCGGACGAGGAACAACGGTGCGGGCGACCATCCTGCTGCCTGCCGGGAAGGACGCGCCGCCCCAGACGCCGTAACGGGGAGGAGCAGATGATCAAGGGACTTTCAGTGGAGGCGCTCCGGCGCGTGGAAGGCTGGCGCTGCGTCCAGGACGCCTGTGCGGCCACACAGGTGGAGGAGGGGTTCACGTCGGACCTCCTGAGCGACATCATGGCCAACGCGCCAGCGCAATCGGTGTTAGTGACCCTGCAATCGCACCTGAATACAGTGGCCGTGGCTTCGCTGGCCGGAGTCCGGGCCATTGTCCTGTGCAGCGGACGCGAGGCGCCGCCGGACATGCTGGAGGCGGCGCGCCGGGAAGGCATTGTGCTGCTGCAGACCCACGACAACCAGTACCAGGCATCGGTCAAGCTGGAAGCGGCGTTCCGGTCTGGATGCGTCGGCTCATGAAACTGGATCTGCACATTCATTCCTGCGTATCGCCCTGTGGCGCGCTGGCCATGTCGCCGGCGGCGATCGCGGCGGCGGCCGTGGCGGCCGGAATGGATGGAATCGCGCTGACCGATCACAACACGGCATTAAATACGCCAGCCTGCGCCGAGGCGTGCCGGCGTGCCGGTCTGGCGTTTCTGGCAGGCGTGGAAGTCTGCACCGCAGAGGAGTTGCATGTCCTGTGTCTGTTCGACTCGGTGGAGGTGGCGCTGGCGTTCGGCGCCGAGCTGTATGCGCAACTGCCGCGGGTGCTGAATCGTCCCGATAAAATGGGGGATCAGATCTACGTGGATGTGGATGAGAACATTCTCGGCGAGGTCGAACTTTATCTGGGAACCGGTTGTGCCTGGTCTCTGACCGATGTCTGCCACCGTGTTCAGGCGCGAGGCGGGCTGTTCATTCCGTCGCATGTGGACCGTCCTCATAACAGTTTGCTTTCGCAACTGGGAAGGATACCCGATCTGCCCTACGACGCCCTGGAAGCGACGCCGGGCTATGCGGCGGCGGGCATTCCGGAATCGGTGTGGCAGCGCTACCCGCGGATCATGGCGTCTGACGCGCATCATCTCCGGGATATCGGCCGGCGATTTGTGGAGCTTGACGTGGCCTCCTGTGATGTGAGGCAGGTGCGGGATGCCTTGGCCGCCACGCGGCCCGGCAGTTGAATTCACCACGAAGGCCACGAAGTGCACGAAGAGATAAGAAGAGACACTCGGAA
>JBAXKQ010000320.1:0-2350 GCA_037135275.1 bacterium | reverse complement strand
ATCCATAGGCATTGAGGCGGCGACCGGTGGCGGCGATGGCACACTTGCATTGCGACTGCCCGCCAGTCTGGACTCGGACTTCTCGCTACCTGCATCACTCGCGACAATGGGCTGCGTGGTGACATGAGTGCTGGCCGGCGTGTCCTCCATCATCGGAATATCGACTCTCGCCGCGGGACGTGGCCGCGTAGTCGGAAGAACGGTATCACGAACAGGACTGTCGGGTTCCGCCGGCGCCATAGGCTTCCACGCACTAAGCGATGTCTGTTTGCCAGGAAGATAAATCGCGAGCACAATCGCGACGAACAGGACCACGCAGAAGCCTGCGGCGCCGATCACAATGGCACCCGGGCGCTCAGGGCGGCTCAGCCTCCGTGGAGGCCTCTGTGTCGCATCAACCATTGCAGTTCACCCAGGTCATCAATGTTGCACTCTTCTACGTACACCCGCGGTAGACATACGAGATGCCTTTCAGTTCTTGCCACCCAGTGTGTCTATTGCACCCGCTAAGGTCTTGGGATCCTTATCGTCATATCCTGGACACACGAACCGTGTGGTACACGTAATTACAGGAGTACCCCACATATCAACAATGTGAATCGGCCCGATACCCATCACGTCCTTCCGTAACACATCTAACTTGGTTACCCATGCTTCGCGATCCGCAACCAGGCGAGCCTTCTCTGTTTCCAATGCGACGCGAGCGGTCTCGCACTCCGCTATCCCTCTCTCACATGTTTTCATGTTATCTTCATATTGTTTTTTCTTTTTAGCGTCTTTTTCTCCAGTTGTCTTATTTCTCCATTCCTCTCGTTTGGCTTCGGCCAACGCCTTGTTCTTTTGCCACTTCACCAACTGTTTCGGTATCTCACCCTCGCGAGACACGATCCTAACAGCCTCTACACACAGGGAACTCAGGGCCGCACCTTGTAGGGATAACTCAATTGCGGTTGGCCGCTCTGCGGTCTTAACAATAGACAACTGAAACGGCGATGGCTTCTTGCTGTGCCATTCCCAGCGAGGCCGTCCCTTTAGCCATTCAATTCGCATTCCCTCACTGAAGAACACCCCACTGTCATCCCGGATACCAAGTGACTCGGGCCACGGATACTCTGCAATTGCTGTCGACCGCGCTGGTGTTTGTGGCTTGTTCGTCTTTGGGTCATAGCCGAAGACTAATTCAGATGGCGTGGGTTGCAGCGAGGGTAAACGGACCCGTAAGACTTTGCCTTTGCCGGCGGTGCCCTTTGATACCTTTATTTCGATTGTAAGATACTTGACGAGACGAAAATGTTCGGGGGCGGCTGACGGTGACTCGCAAATCATTACGCCTGGAGCGGTACCGGGATAAAACAACAGCACTAAGGTGCCGTCCTTGGCATTGCGGCATTGCATTCCTGCACGACTTGGATCTGGCGTGAAGGCGAAGAACGCTGACACTTCATTGCGTGGTGTGATGAATGATACGACATCGATGTCTGGGATGTGAAACACCCATTGCTTGTGATCTCCAGTCTCTTGCGGGAGGATGAACTGTGCCGCAATGAACTCCTCCTCATTTGTCGCAAGTTCACGCGAAAGTACTTGTTTCTCGATTCTGATGGCTTGCTTCCCGGACGCATCCTGGGAGGCCTCATTGGAGGGAGTACCAGTGTTGTTCACCGGCATCGTTGTAGGGCGAGACTGAACTGGCTCGATCTTTGGCAGGGGTACAGGTGGCGGCTGGTCCTTCGTCGGTAGGCTTGGAACTTGTTTGACTTCAGGCTTAGCGCCGGGTTCGGCTGGAGGAGTCAATGGGCGCGTGTCCGGCTGACTCTGTGAAGCGACGGAAGAATCATTAGAAGCAATGGGCACCGGAGAAGAACCCGGTCCTCGGAGAAGGAGAGATAGAGTCACAAGGTTGCCTATCAGCAAGATGAAGCAGAGCGTAGCCAGGCCTTTCGTGAGCGTCTTGAGCCTGGCATTAGACTTGGCGAAGATTACGGCAGAAGCGAATGCCGCGTCGGCAGCCGAGTTGTCCTCCTCCAGCGTGATCACGCCGGGCGTGCGCCGCCGAGTGCTGGGTGCTACGACTTTTGTTTCAGCCGACTTCGGTCGGGAGAGTTCAGCGACCTCGGCTTCCAACTCACTCGCGGGCACGGTCTGGAGTTTGGGGAGTGCGGAGGAGGCAGTGACGGGCTGGCCGGTGCGGGCAGCGTTAGTAAATTCGTTGTCGGGAGCGCGCCCGAGGCGGCGGGCTAGCTCGATCACTGTGGCGTTGGGGAAGCGGCCCAGTTCACCGGCACCCTTGGAGGCCGGAAGCACCGCACGCCAGTTGTAGAAGCAGCCGGCTGGCATACTGGTGTAGTAC
>JBAXKQ010000319.1:0-2354 GCA_037135275.1 bacterium | reverse complement strand
AGGAGCCCGGCCGTCAGCGCATGCGCAGGTGGGCGTTTTCGTTAGGTATCAGCCCATCGAGGATCCCGGCCGTCACGCAACCATGGGCAGATCGCCACCGCCGTGTATCCTCGCAATCGTCTCCCAGCTACCCCCCCCCCCCCGAGGTTGAGGAGGGGGCCCCGCTTGCCTTCAGCCCCCTCTCCAATGGCTCCGTAGCAGGCCGGGGCCACAGGAGTCTCGGCAATGTGTAACGCTTTATCTACCAAGGAGAAACAACTATGCGAGATGTGGGCGGTGTCGCCATCCTTGCTGCTATTTGCTCGGTGATCTTTATTGCTTGCTGCGGCAGTCTCTTAGACTTCGTCTGTCTCATTGGAGGCATATGGCTTGCAGTTTCTGGCCTATCAGGATGCATTTCTGAGGCTTCCAGAACGAATTTCGCGGAAAACAAGCCTCCCAGACCCTCCCGAAGTAGAAGATCGATCCTGGGTCTTCCAGAATGAGCTGGTGATTGCTGGAATATATCGGCAGAGGCTGGGGTACGGCTATCGGGCAGACGTTTCTTCCACGAATGCCAGCCCCAGTGGATCAGTCGCTGGTCGGCTACATGCCTCCAGGGCGTACTATCCACCGTTGACTTCTTGCCGTGGGAGACCGATAATTGGAGACAACCTCATGGAGAGACCACATGACCGCCCAATTCCCTGATATTTTGATCTTCAACGACGAAGCTCTGCCATTGTACTCGAACCCGCTGGAAGCCTATTTTGACAAGAGCCATCCTCGCCCGCAATTCGACTCTGGCTGTACCGCCTCATGGCGTGGATACAAGGCTACTTGGGCAATCCAGGATGGTTTCTTGTGTCTGTGGGGCATGTGCAGCATATTCGAATAGTTTGCCAAGCTCATCCACGATCAATAGAAGGCCGGCATGACCACGGCGTCTGACAGCTTGAGACAGATCCGCAATGCATCTCACAACTTCCCGGCTGTCAAGAGCAATCCCCTTGCTCGCAGCCTTCAGCATCCCGGCGGCCTTTCTGCCAACGTCGCCAGCAGTATGCTGGCTCATCTGTGAGCAAGCCGCGGCTACCCCTTCCAACAGGCAGACACCAGCGGAGACACGCCGCGCCGTCAGCAGCACCGGGTATCTGATGCTTTCGACCATGTTCCTGCCGACACCGAGATGGACAAGTGCGTCGTCTTGCGAAAAAGCGGAAGCGCACTGGTCAACTGCACGCACTCCCTTTTCGAGCCACCCGTGCCGAAAAGGAAACGCCTGGTGACCTGAGAACCTGTATTTACGCGCTGGCTTCGTGTCTTCTGTCACGTTCAGTCTCAGAACTGGTCCCGGATATGAGACAGCACCCGCCGCTGGACGCCGTCTCCCACAGATCGTAGAGCGGATACCTCCGGTGTCCGCAACGACGACATCTTTGCTCAGAATAATGGCTTATGCCTGCGGCATCGAAGTCGCCTTCGGGCAGCCACATGGCTCTGAATACTGCTACTGTAGCCTTCTTTGCCCGGAAGTCAAGGTGTCGCTGCCAATTTACTGCCCCATGCCGTGTGGACAGGCTCGCGAGGCTCAGCTTTCGTTCCCGGCATTCAGCATGATCGCGATACTCCGCCCAGAACAGCCTCGCTCCACCACCTCCAATTCCACTCGCATTCCCTTGTCAGAACGCGAGTAAGAGCCTGACACACCATGTCCGTCAGCTCCTCCCCCCGACCATCTGTCCGTACCCCCTGGGCGGTTGTGAGACCGGCAAGGCTTTCCTGAAATCAGGCAACCCTTTGCGGAAGGATGGAACATCGTGGAAATTCGTCCACAATGTCCAGATTCTGGGCAAGTTCCTTCTGCCAGGAGCCAATCAGGAAGCATTCTTGGCTATCCCAGAACGATTTTCGCGGAAAGGAAGCCCCCCAAGGTCGGCTGAACAGAGCAAATCGATCCTGGATAGCCTGGTGAATGCTGGTCATTGCTGGAATATATCCCACCAGAGGATCTGCCACCCGCCGCCCAGAATCGACGGAACCGCCCGACCTTCCTGCCAGACTGCCCGTCACCCGCCCAAGTTCACTTGGCGACACCGAGTTTCAGCACCTTCTCCTTCATCACGCGTCCAAGCTTGAACTTGACCGTGCGTTTCGCCGGCACCTGAACACGTTCAAGCGTCTTGGGGTTCTGGCCATGCCGAGCGGCACGCTGCTTCGGTTCGAAGACCCCGAAGTCGCGGAACTCCAGCCTATTGCCCTGCGCCAGCTCGCTGATCATCTCGTCCATGAACCCCCGATCAACCCATGGGCGTTACGTTTTTGCGTCCGCTCTGCGGCACGGCCTTACTCCGCCGTTTGCAATCAACCCGATC
>JBAXKQ010000318.1:0-2354 GCA_037135275.1 bacterium | reverse complement strand
GCGACAGCACGATAACACCGTCCTCAGCTCTGGTACCGAAGAACCCGATGAAGGTTGCGGGGGCATGGAAGCCGAACCAGACCAAGATTGTTACCGCCACCTACACGGTGCCGACCGTGATGGCGTCGGGCAACGCGAGGCGCGAGGCGTTCTACGGCTACGCGGTGCGGGTCTTCTACGCCGGTGTGCTGCAGGACCAGAGCTTCAGGCCGTCCAAGCTGAAGGACTACGTTTCGAGATAAGGAACCGCCCGTATGCGCGAGAAGATTTCCGCATGTGTCATCACGTTCAATGAGGAGCGCAAGATTGAGCGCTGCCTCGAGAGCCTCACATGGTGCGATGAGATCGTTGTCATCGACAGCTTCAGCACCGACCACACTGTCGAGATCTGCAGGCGGTATACCAACAAGATCTTCCAGAATGTCTGGCTAGGTTACGTCGGGCAGCGCAACCTGGTCCGGGAAAAGGCCACTTTCCCATGGATATTATTCCTGGATTCAGACGAGGAAGTGTCGGATGCCCTGAGAGACGAAATCCTCGACGAGTTCAACAGGGGCACGGCCGAGTGCGTCGGGTACGAGTTCCCACGACTGGTCTACTACATAGGGCGATGGATTCACCACGGTGAGTGGTATCCCGACGTCAAGCTGCGCCTCTTCAAGAAAGACTACGGCCGGACGGAAGGTGAAGAGCCACACGACCGGATCGAGGTTGCCGGTCCTGTGAAGCGCCTCAACAACCCGATCTGGCACTACACCTACGACGACATCAGGGACCAGATTGACACGCTGAACCGGTTTTCGGGAATAACCGCCCAACAGAAATTCGTCAAGGAGCAGCGCTTCCGCTGGCTTGACATACTTTTCCGCCCCGGATTCCGGTTCTTCCGCAGCTATATCCTTCGCGGCGGTTTCATGGAAGGCACTCACGGCTTCATCATTGCTGGCATGAACTCTTTTGGGACCTTTGCAAAGTACGCCAAGCTCTGGGAACTTGAGCACCGCCGCATGGCAACCTTCCATGAACTGCCTGACAAACCCGGTAAGACTGTCCCTCCAGGGAGTGCGCAGGGCAAGACTAACTCCGCAGGAAGTCAATAGTCCCACTCATCCGCAGCATGCTGCTTCCGTGATCTGCCTGCCGGGAACAGACGGCTTCTTTCGCCGCAGGAGGGTCCCCCGCACATCCAACCGTAATCAAAACCCCTGGAAGCAAATAGGGGCGGGAGTTATTTCGTTTGTCCTTTTGGCCGCGATACGGTAGCCTCCCGGCAAACATTCATTGAAAGAGCCTAACATGAAAAGGTTGCCGCTCGTTCTCGTCGCGTGTGCCGCCGTTATGGTTTCGATCCTTCAGCTGGCGGGGGCGGAAAACCAGCCGCCGGCAATACAACACACTCCCACCACCGTTGCACTGCGTGGACAGTCCATGCAGATCAAGGCAACCGTCACCGACGACTCTGCGGTGAAGTCTGTGACCCTGTTCTACTCCACGTCCAAGGATGTTGCCCCTTTCAGGCTCGAAATGCAGTCTACCGGCCAGAATATCTTCATATGTACTGTCCCCGACACTCTCCTGGAGTTTGCCAGCACACTGACATACTACATCGAAGCTCTCGACAATACCGACCAGACGTCTGAAACCCGGTGGTTCAACGTCAGCATTCAATCGCCGGCTTCACGCTCCAAGACGAGCTCCACGCCTGTTGCAGCCAAGCCATCCGTGTCAACTGCCGCCCCGGCCGGTGACGACGCCACATTCTGGAAGAGAACAGCCTTGATTGGGGGCGGGGTCGTCCTGGCTGGTGGAGCCGCCGCCGCCATCGCCCTGGGCAACAGCGATGATCACAACAACACGACACCCCAGCCACCCGCCACAACCAACCAGTACGCCGGCATCTATGAGGGCCTTGTCACCACAACCCTGAGCTTCCCCAATAGACTCTCGGAATCCAGCAGCCACGGGACAACGATATCCATTGATATCAACGGGACTCTGACCAGTTCAGACCTCTGCGATGGAGCGTCGCTGATGACCTCGCTGAGTGGATCATCCTTCTGGGTGGCAGCAAATATCACCTCGAGCAACCTCACAAGCATGATAGCATTCTCCGGCAACATACAGAGCGAGAGTATCCGTGGCAGCATAAGCGGCACCGCTTTCGAAACATCCGGCACAAACGGCGTCTACTCCGGCACTTTCCTGGCCGTCAAGAGGTAGTCGCCCCGCAGACGCCTTGTTGCTGCCTGGCCGGCGATGGGCGTTCATGAGTCGCGGTTTGCCTTTCGAGCTAACCACCCCGGTCCGTCTCCTGGTTCCCCTCAAACCAGCCTCCCCCATCCCACGCACCCTCC
>JBAXKQ010000317.1:0-2365 GCA_037135275.1 bacterium | reverse complement strand
GATTCGGTTTCGCCCCGGTCGCCTGCCGCAACGCCTGTCCGTATTGCTCCAACGCCTCGAATGGATTCGCCGTGCCGGCATCCAGATAGAAACTGTCCGCCGGCAGGTAGGTCTCGCCGGGCTCCACCAACCGCCCAATCGGATCGTACGCTTCCACGCCTGCCTTGCTGCCTTCCATGACGTGCGCCCACTTCGTGAAGTCGGCAGTCTTCAGCGCGCCCAGCACCAGCGAGCGCCGCGTGTCAGATTGCTTGAACGTGAGCAGCAAATTATTGGCGCTGCTGCGGACGGCGCTGCCGGTAACGCTGGGCGGGTTCACGCCGGAGGGCGCATCGAGCGTGTGCACGTCCGTCCAGTTCTCGCCCGGGAACACAACACCGCCGGTGAGCGGCCACATCTTCTTAATCCGCACCGGCTTGTCGGTCGTGTTCTTCAACCCGGTACGCAATTCGACAAATGACGGATGCAGCGTGAACTCCAGCAACAACGTCGGCGCATCCAGCCGGGCGCATTCGATGAAGAAACGCTCGTTACTCTTGCCGGTAATCTTGCGCTGGTAGCCGGGGTCGGTAGATGACAAGTTCTCGACGGTCGCAGAGGCGTTGCAGATGGCGAGCGTGTTGCCGGCCATCAGGCTGTACGTGCCGGTTTGCAGATCAAACTCAACGCGGTTCGACAACGTCTGGGCGTTGGTGAGCGTGGCAACTGACAGGAACAACGCGATGATGTTTCTCATTTAAAGTTCACGCTTTCATTTTCATATAATAGATTCACTTGCCCTCTTGATAGACCTGGAACTCCTCGATGGTTGGCGTTTGGGTGGCTTTGAGGATATTCAGGCGGACATGGCGGGCGGAGACGGGCGGGAACTTGAATTCCTTCACGCCGGCCAGGGTGGTGCCGCGGGCAAGTTCCTTCCACGTCCCGGCGTCTTGATACTCGATGGCGAACTCCTGGGTGCGAGGGTATCCCAACTCCTTGACCACCATGCGGCCGATCCGGCTGTCTGTTCCGAGGTCCACCGCAAGCCAGCCGCTGCGCTCGGCTTCGGCTGCGGCCCAGCGCGTTTCGTAGTCGTCATCAAACGCCTTGGCTGCCTCGTATCCCGGCGCATGCCAGGCGCTCGATGCCTTGGCGGGTTTGCCTGACGAAAGCGGCGGCGGCGAGGGCGGCGGGTTCTTGATCATGTCGCCGACCTTCTGCAGCGTCTCGACATCGATCTGCCGCAGTTTGCCGGCGTAGTCAGGACCGATGTCGATCGAGAAGATGTTGCCATGCTTCACAGCGCCAAGGTAATCATTATACAATTTCGCCGCCGGCAGGCAGAGCGCGTCGTGCTTCGGCAGCGAGTAGAACCAGTTCGCTCCGCCCTGGTGCGGCGGCAGGATCGGATAGGTGAACTCGCCCACCAGATAGGGCGGGGAAACTTTGCCGGGTTTGCCCATCTCGCCGGCGCGCACCTCGCCGGACACCTGGCCATGGTTGTAGCCGATGAGCGTGTACGGCTGGCATTGGTGACACCAGGCCGTTGTCTCAAGATGATTCAGCCCGCCGTCTGTCTGGGCATGATCAAACCAGATATACTCGATCGGCCCGTACTGCGTCAGCAGCTCTTTGAGCTGCGCCTTCTTCATTTCAACAGTATAACCGCCGGGATGATAGGTTTTGTTATCCGCGAACTCGCCCTCGGAGAAATACAATGCCAGTTTGATACCATACTTGTCGCACGACTTCTTCAGCTCGGCCAGCACATCCTTGCCCAGCGCTGCCTTGGTCACCTTCCGGTCGGTGGTCTTCGTATCCCACAGGCAGAACCCGTCGTGATGTTTGGTCAGAAAAAGGATGTAGCCCATGCCGGCTTCCTTGGCAGTGCGCGCCCATTGGTCGGTGTCGCACCCGGTCGCCTTGAAGAAGGAAACATCCTTGACACCCTGAGTCCACTCGTTACCGGAGAACGTGCTAAACGACCAGCAAATGAACATGCCCCACTTGAGGCTCTTCAGCTCTTCGGCGCGGCGGCTCATGTCGACGGGCGCCGCAGAATCAGTGGTGAGGGCGGCATACCAAGCTTGGGCCATTTTGAGGGAACCTGCAACATTGGGGTGCACGTTGTCTCCGAGATCAGTGATATCCAGTGCCGCCATCGAAACGTAAATCACCTGATGTCCTTTGGCTTTGTGATCAGCCACAATGCCCGGAATGAGCTTATTGAACTCCGTTATTCGGGCCATGGCCGGACCTGTCTGGGGAGTAACGGATGCAAGATACAGTTTTACTTTCGGCTGGAGAGTGAAGATGGCAGTCACCAGGTTTTCCATCCGGGCTTTCAATTGCGGCAACGGGTCACCGCGCATATCATTGGCTC
>JBAXKQ010000316.1:0-2365 GCA_037135275.1 bacterium | reverse complement strand
AACCGTCCCGGTGAGCCGCGATTACGACGATTGCACCCAATCGCAGATGCGCCCGATCACTACAGGGCGTATTCACGCCCACAAGTAAGCCTTTGGGGACAAGATAGTTGCACGATTGTTCGGGACAAACGCTCGCGACTATTCTATTCTCCTGGTCATGAAAACACACCTTCGTCTTCCGTCTGAGAAAGAACAGCGGCTTGTTGAGACCGTGCAAGTGCGTCCGATACGAGTCGGCGAGCGAGAGCGATGCATGCGAACACTGAACCGGCATCATTATTTGGGAGCAATGAAGCCGGTGGGCGAGCAGATGATCTATGTAGCAGTCAGTGCCCACGGCGGGTGGAGGGCGATCCTGATATTTTGTGCGGCAGCCAAGCATTTGCGGTATCGCGATCAATGGATAGGCTGGACCAGCGAACAACGGCGGCGGCGATTGTCGTTGGTGGCGAACAATGCGCGGTTCTTGATATTGCCTGAGTACGCCGTTCCGAATCTGGCTACGCGGGTGATGAGGCTGGCGTTGGCCCGCTTGTCGGACGACTGGCAAGAGCGATACAGGCACCCGCTGGCAGCGGTGGAGACCTTTGTCGATCCTGAGCAATTCCAAGGCACGCTCTATAAAGCGGGAGGCTGGACGGAGCTGGGGTTGACGCGTGGCTGCGGACGAGTGGGCCGGGACTACTACGAACGGCACAATAAACCGAAACGCTTGTTTGCGCGTGAGTTGTGTCGGAATGCATGCCGGAGCCTGCAGGCAGAGCATCTTAAGCCGGCGTGGGCGCCGGTCGAAGAAAAGGTTTCGCCGCGTTGCACACACAAAGCAAAGGAGATACGCAGCCTGGTTGAACATCTGAAGAAAGTGTCTGAATTCCGGAGCCGCATTCAATCCTATCCGTTATGGAGCCTGCTAGGAATTGTTGCGTTGGCATATATGTGCGGTGCACCACGTGGCCAGAAAGATCTGGCGAAGTTTGCCCGACAGATGAGTCACGCTCAGAGGCGGGCCTTGGGCATTCGCTGTAACCGGCAACACAAATGTCCTTCCCCGAGTCAGCCGACATTCAGCAGACTGCTTAAGGCGGTTGATGGCCGACAGGTGGAAGAGGCCATTCTGGCCTTCCAAGCTCAAGTTCGAGGGCCTGCTCCGACAGAAGACATGGTGGCCATTGATGGAAAGGCCGCAAAAAGCAGCAGGGGCGAGATGATCCTCAACGCAGTTACCGTGCCCAGCCTCTATTACTTGGGAAGTGAGCCGGTCCCTGTTGATAAGACAAACGAGATTCCGATAGCGCGTGTGTTGATTGATCGTTTGGATCTGGAAGGACGCCTAGTTGGACTTGACGCGATGCACACGCAAACTGAGACAGCCTGTAAACTCATTCAGGAGGCTGGCGCGGATTATCTGCTGACTGTCAAAGGCAATCAAAAGGGGATACAGAAGACCCTGCGAACCCTTCTAGCCGCCACTCCGGCGGCTTTTTCCCCCTCGCCTGATAACGTCCATGATGGCCTGGACCGACGAAATGAATCGCGGCCGCCGGGAACGTCGACAGCTTCATGCACAGAGTGCAACTCCTGAGCAAGTCTGCTTCCCACATGTTGAGCAAATCGCAAAGCTTTATCGACACATTGGCAAGCACAAGCCCGAAACGGTTCATTTGCTCACCAGTCGTTCGCCCGAGAACTTGAACGCAAAGCAATGGCTTGATGCCATTCGTGAATACTGGGGAGTCGAGAGCGGACTACATCAACGTCTCGATGCATCAACCAATGAAGATCAATGCCGCGTGCGCAACCGCAACGCCATTTGGGTGCTCGGCATGTTCCGACGCCTGGCCGTCAGCCTCTACGCTGAATGGCGGTCTCAGGATCTGAAGCGAAAGAAAGCGTCCATGACTGATTATCAATCCGATTGTGGTGCCGAACATGCCGCCCCGGCCATGCGGTTCATCACTTCGCGTTACCCAGCCTTTAAGAACCGTTCGTGAATACACCCTGCCTGGATGACAGGGCGCATTCCAGTTCTGACGGGGTTCCTGCGTCTTGGCATTGCCTGCCAGTATCGAAACGCTAGAACGACCTGCGATTTGTCTTTTTGACAACGGGTGAGAAGAACTGGATAACGCCCTGCCCGATAGACAGCTCGACCCACTTGTCCATGAGCGATCTGAACTTCTTGTAGATTGCCAGTCGCCCTTTCACCTCTTTGACACAATCGGCACGGACGAACCTGCAGACTGGCTTGCCACGGTGCACATAGGCCAGCTTGTAGTACGGGCCGTGTCGCTGTGGCCGCTTTGGATCCATGCAGCGACATGCCGGATTGCCGCACACCTGGTATTGTCGCGAGACGCTACCCGGG
>JBAXKQ010000315.1:0-2372 GCA_037135275.1 bacterium | reverse complement strand
TCTGATCGCAACGCAAACCGGTTCGCTTGTCCACGGGACGGGAGGCGACGACGCGAAACTGCATGTTGCGTTTTGCCCGTGTGACAAAGAAGGCCCCACTGGTATGGATGCGGTACAGCCGCCGGAAGTCCAGGTAACCGCGATCGAAAAGATAGAACGATCCGGGCTCGAAGATCAGATGGTCGAGGCCATGCACATCGTGAACTTTGCCCGTGCTGAGCCAGATAAAAGAGGGAATGCTCCCCCGTACGTCCAGAAGCGTGTGCAATTTGATGGCCCCTTTGCGCCGTCGAAAACGTGCCCACGGAAAGAGCGCCAAGCACAAGTCGATGGTCGTCGAATCGAACGCATACACCGGCTCGTCCAGGTCGATGCCGATCGATTCGCCCGCGTACAGCGCACGCGCTTCCCGAATCAGCAACTGCGCCAGTTCCGCAAAGATTCGCCAGTCGCGTTGTTCGTTGGCGTCGGCCAGCGTGCTGCGACGCACTTGGCGTGCACGAATGCCCAGATGATAAAGTTTCGACGGCTGCGCCTGCAGACATGCCTCGATGTCGCGCAGACTTTCGCGCCATGTCAACTGGGCAAACACCATGCAATAGAACTGGTCCAGACAATGAAACCTCGTAACTTTGCGGTCCCCTCGGTGCCGCTCCACGATTGCCTGAAATCGCCGGATCGGCAGGTCGTCCATGAGTTGTGCGAAAACGGTTCGTCCTTGATTCATCGAGCATCCTTTCCTCCAGAATTGGGGGCAAGGATACGCCGCAAATCAAATCGATACAGTCCATCTTCGTCTTCATCTCATTCATCAATAATGTGTTATACGACAACCTCACAACAATGACCGGACACTACTGCATGTTCAACAATTCTTCTGTGTTCATGATTGATGAACACGGCATAAAACTGAACAAATCAAAGAAATTCCTGCTGTATCACGTCCCGCTTGGTCTTGAACTTGGCTTGATCCTCACGAACCACAACAGACTCAACAGTCGGCTTGACCCACCGCGATTCGATTGACACCCCCACCCCCTCAAAGGTACTTTCCCAACACACGGATCCGTTGCCATCAAACCGGCACGCCATCCAAGGAGAATTGAACCACGACGAAATAACCGATTTGCCAACAATTTAATGCGTTAACGCGCAGTATCGTTTCGTCCGAAAACTAGCACTTTTCAGCCATTGCAGAAACGAGACATGCGGAGCGCGCCCTGTGGGGCGCGGCTCCTTGTCTTGTGTTTCTGCAATGGGGTGTGCTAGCCCTTCGGCTGGGACCCAAGCTTGGATGTCCGCGCCCCTTCTTTTTTGGGGCTCCCTTCTGAATCCTTGCTCGGTCTGCATCAATCGCCCGCCTACAACCGACAGGACACAGCATGATCAATCTGACCCAATTGAACTCGACGGAACTGGCGAGAATTCTGCAACTGCGGCAACAGATGGAACTCTGTGAGACCGAGATGGCAACGATCCTCGCGCATGCCAAGAAAAGAGCGATGCCATTGGCCGTCGATGCCCGAAACCTGCGTCAACTCCGTAAGACGCAACCCAGTCTGCGTGACCTGATCAGCGGGATCCTCAAAAGCGCCAATACTCCCATGTCAGTCCCGGAAATCTACGAGGCCAGCTTGAAAACGGGTTACCAATGGCATTCCCAGGAGCCCATCAACGCACTGAACGTGAAAATCTACACGGACAAAACGTTCAAGAAGACTTCACCCGGCCGCTTCGTGTTGCGTAAAAAGGGATCCCAGCCGCCAGGCGCCCCCGGGCCCGCGCCTGCGACACCCACTTGAACCAGGCGAACCACGAGACCGTCACGCCGATAAACCGCGTGCCAGCCACAAGCGCCGACATCCTGTAGGCCCGCTGGATCCGGAAGAACCGGACGTTGGCCTCCCACCCGCCGCGCCCCGTCTGCCAGTCATAGTCATGCCTCAGACAGGGCGGGAAGTACTTCGTGGGCCAGTACGCCTCAGACACACAGGTGCACCCATCGCACCGCTTGAACCAATCCCACTCCCGGTCCGTCACAGCCTGCAGGACCAACTTCTGCACGTCGCCGGGAATCTCTAGGACATCGAATGAGTCCAGTATCCGCTTGAGTTCCTCTGCCCGATCCAGCGCTGCGCACGTCTTCATGTTGTCCTCAGTCATTGTCTTTATGCCTTATGCAGGGCCGCTCTTTCAGGTTGGCCGCCAGCCTCATGATGGCATCGGACAACTTATCGAGCCGCTTGCCGAACTGGCACCCCTGGCAGTAGATAATCCACACGCAAAAACAACACACCGCGCCCAGGACGACGACCAACGGCCAGCGCCCCACCGCCTCAAAGGTCTCAGAGTCCGGCAAAGCAGCCACAGCA
>JBAXKQ010000314.1:0-2376 GCA_037135275.1 bacterium | reverse complement strand
TCGGCACGCGCGCGCCGCGCACGCCGCGCCCCGCGACGACCGCGAGCGGCAGCGCAAGGAGAAGCACAATGGGACCAAAGGCAATGTCGGGAATCATGGTATTGCTCATGTGCACGGTTGCGTGCACGGCCAGCCGGGCACAGGAAGGCACCCTGGCCACAGCGCTCAAGGCCTCGTACGAGGCTGAGGCGAGCGGAGATTATGCTGCCGCCATCAAGCCGCTGACGGCGCTGGGAGCAGGCGGGAAAGCGAGCTACATCGTGCAGCTCCGGTTGGGATGGCTCAACACCTGCGCCCGGGACTGGAAGCAGGGCATAGAGCACTACCAGAAGGCGTCCAAGCTTGCTCCGTTCGCGATAGAGCCACTGCTGGGCAAGATCGTGGCGCAACAGGCCGTAGGCTTGAACGAGGACGCCATCGAGACTGCCCAGGCTGTACTGAGGCAGGATCCGAACAACTACAAGGCGACCCTGCATCTCGCCTCGTTGCTCTACCTCAAGAAGGATTTCAAGCAGGCCGCGGTAATGTACCGAAAGCTGGCGAACCTGTATCCGACCGACACGGAGGTGCTGCTTGGACTTGGCTATACCCTGACGTACTCGGGCGACAAGAAGGGCAGTGCGCCCTGCTTCCACACGGTGCTGCTCCTCAGTCCCAACAATACAAGGGCAGTCGAGGGGTTGCGTGATCGATGATGGGCGGGTAACCGGAGGTTGATATGCACAAACTATCACGCCTGGCGATAAACGAGGAGGGTTTCGTGTTCGATCCAACAACAGGCGACAGCTTCCAGGTCAGCCTGACAGGCCTCCTTGTCATGAACGGGATGCGGGCAGGAAAGGCGGAAGAGGAAATTGCCCAGCAGCTTGTCGAGAGGTACGACGTTGGCCTCGAGACTGCGCAACGTGACCTGGCGGACTTTTGCGCGAATCTGAAGAACCTTGGTCTGGCATGAGGTGCTCATGGACGGCCCCTTCATAGGTGTATCGGGCATCAACGACGTGGATAATCCCGGACCGGGTGTCGGTGTGGCGCGCAGCCTTAAGGAGGACGCGGAACTCAGGCCGCGGATTGTCGGGCTGGCGTATGACGCAATGGAGCCGGGCATCTACATGGACTGGGTCGTCGATAAGTCCTTCATCCTGCCTTACCCGTCGGGGGACGGCAATGCCTATGTGGAGAGGCTGCTGTACATCAAGAAGACGCACGGGCTTGATGCGGTCATTCCCAATCTCGACACGGAGCTGCCGATCTTCATCAAGCATGCCGCGACCCTGGCGGACCACGGGATCAGGACTTTCCTGCCAGGCATGGAGCAGTTCCGGTTGCGCGGGAAGGACCGGCTGTCGGAGATTGCCGGCAGGATTGGCATGGCCCTGCCCAGGACCTGCGTGGTGAACAACCTCGACCGGCTGCTGCAGGCGGTCAACGAGATCGGCCTGCCGGTGATGGTGAAGGGCAGTTTCTACAAGGCCTACCGCTGTCACACCATCCAGGATGCCGTGGCTCACTATCATGACCTCGTGGCGGAGTGGGGATACCCGGTCATAGTCCAGCAGGTTGTCGCCGGGGACGAGATGAATGTCATTGGGCTTGGTGATGGTGAAGGCCGCTCCCTGGGAATGGTCGGAATCAAGAAGATCAGCATCACCGCGCTGGGTAAAATCTGGACAGGCGTGACAGTGAAGAACGAGAGCACACTCGCCTCGACGGAGCGCTTCATCCGTGAGTTCGGGTGGCGCGGGCCGTTCGAGCTTGAATGCATCGTCAGCGGCGACACCGTTTATCTCATCGAGGTCAACCCGCGCTTTCCCGCGTGGAGCTACTTTGCCACCGGTGTAGGCATCAACCTTGCGTCGCGCCTGGTCCGGAGCTGCCTGGGGCTGCCCGTACCGGCGGTCCCGGACTATGAGGCAGGCAAACTGTTCATCCGCTACACGTACGAACTCGTGACCGACATGACGAAATTCCAGAAGGCCGTCACCAGGGGGGAAACACCATGAAGCCGGCGTACGACAAACCTGTCATCAACAAGTTGCACACAGGCCTGATGAACAAGTACGGCCGCAGTCCGGCCTATGCCAGGAAGATCCGGTCCGATATTGACGGGGTAGCGGTTGCAGGCCTGGTGGAGAGGTTTGGTTCGCCGCTCTTCGTGTATTCTGAGCGCACGATCCGCCAGAAGCACCGCCAGATGCAGGCGGCGTTTTCGACCCGGTACCCGAACGTGGCCCTCGGCTGGTCCTACAAGACGAACTACCTTGGTGCCATCTGCGCGATCATGCACGGCCAGGGCTCCCTTGCCGAGGTTGTGTCGGTTATGGAATACGAGAAGGCGCGGGCTCTCGATGTGCCCGGCTCGAAGATAATCTTCAA
>JBAXKQ010000313.1:0-2380 GCA_037135275.1 bacterium | reverse complement strand
TGCTGTGGCGCAAAATCTCGAGTGCTAACACGTGGATTCAAACTCCTCTCGCGCCGGAGATCATGCTCATGACCGCCGCTCACGCTGAAAACGAATGGCGTATATAATAAAGGCTTGCGCACGGCGCGTCAATCACAGACATCTGAGGAAGTGGACAAGCGCGCCGAAATGTGTTTTACTGGCGTCGTTCGTTTCGGGTGCGGCCGAACGGGACAAGGGGCATCAACCCTGAACCCTGAACCCGGAACCCGGAACACTGAACCCGGAACACTGAACATTGAACATTGAACATCAACCCTGAATCCTATGAACGCTAGAACCCTTCAAATCCTCCCATCCCTTCTGGCGGCCGACTTTGGTCATCTCGCTGCGGCGTGTCGGCTGGCGGAGGCATCCGGCGCCGACGCCTTGCACCTGGATCTGATGGACGGCCATTTTGTCCCGAACATCAGCTTCGGTCCCGATATGGTCGCCATGGCGCGCCGGAACTGCGGCCTGCGACTGAATGTCCATCTGATGGTGACGCACCCCGATCGGTATGCCGATCGGGTCATCGCCGCTGGTGCCGATACGGTGCTCTTCCATGTGGAGGTGGACCGGCCGATCAACGCCCTCCTGGAAGCAATCCGCGCTGCAGGGGTCAGGCCGGGGCTGACGCTCAATCCCGCCACGCCCGCCACCGCCGTCTTTCCTTATCTCGCCCGCTGCGGTCAGGTCCTGTGCATGACGGTTGAGCCGGGCTATGGCGGACAGCCGTTCATGGAATCGGTTCTGCCCAAGATCACCGAGATCCGGCGCGAGGCCGACCGCATCGGCAACCCCGGCCTCTCGATCCTGGTGGACGGCGGCGTGACGTTGCGAACCGCGCCGCGTTGCACCGCCGCTGGCGCGGACGCCCTCGTGGCTGGCAGCGCGCTCTACGGCGCGCCCGACATGGCCTCCGCCATCCGCGACATGCGCGCCGTCGCCGCGCACCCGCAGCTCTCGGACAGGAGCTAGGATTAATGGAGAAGCGCAATGAAGGATAAGCAGAAAACGAAGCGGGCGTCGCAGGGACCCAAAGTGTCGTCGCGCTGGGTGACGACCGATGCGGACGAGCGGGCGTTGCGGCAGGAGCGAGCCAGCGAGGAACCGATGCGGGTGAAACCCCTGGAACACGCACGGCCAGTGGTGTTCCACAATTACGAGGTCGTCAGGACGGACAGCGCGGAGGCGACGCCTTACTGCGTCGAGCTGCGTGCGCTTGACGTGCCAATCAACACCTGCTCCTGCGCCGATTTTCGGAAGAATTTTCTCGGTACCTGCAAGCATATCGAGCGCGTGCTGATGGCCGTGAAACGCCCGAAGCGTGGTGGGCAGACCGTCTCGCCAAGAAGCGGCCGCTGCGTCCGGAGGAGATGGATCGGCTTCAAAACGCTCTCGCCTGCATGCGCATGTGTTGCGATAGCTGCTACATCCTCGACCCCGAGGTGCGTGACGCGCCCAAGCTGGACGAGTTGGAAAAGGTGCTGGATGACATCTGGTCGTCTGACCCACAACGCAAGGTGCTCATCTTTTCGGAGTGGGTGCGGATGCTCGAGCTGGCGCAGGAACGCCTCGAGCGGCTGAAAATCGGCTATGCGCTGCACATCGGCAGTCTGCCGCAGCAGCGCCGACGCCAAGAGATCATCCGCTTCAAGGAGGACCCCGGATGCCGCGTCTTCCTCTCGTCCGAATCGGGCGGCGTCGGTCTGAACCTGCAGGCCGCCAGCGTGGTGGTGAATCTCGATCTGCCGTGGAACCCGGCGAAATTGGAGCAGCGAATCGCGCGGGCTTGGCGCAAGCATCAGAAGAACCGGGTGAACGTGATTAACCTGGTCGCGCAAGACACGCTGGAGCATCGGATGCTGGCGACGCTGACATTCAAGCAGGGGCTGGCCGACGCGGTGCTCGATGCGCGGGGAGAGATCGGATCCTTCGAAGGCAATAATGCGCGCGGCGCATTCATGGCGCGGCTGGCCGAGGTGATGGATTCGCCCCTCCAGGCGCCGGCCCCGGACGCGCACGCCACAGAGGCCGCAGCGTCCATACCTCCGGATGAACGGCTGGCGGCGGCGCTGCGGACTGAGAATCCCGGTGTCGGACTCTGCCTGGCTCGCTACGATGGGGCGGAGGGGCAGGTTCAGGCCGTGCTGGCGGTTGGACGCCGCGAAGCGGAGTCCGCGCTACGCGAGCAGGTTGAACGAACGCACGGGGTCGTCCTGCCGCCCAACCGGGTGGTGGTGGTTTCGTCGGAGACGCAGGCGCTGTTGCGGCATCTGGCCGATCTGGGTTTCATCACCATTCGTCAGGATGCGGCGAGGACGATCTTTGATTCCGGTGTCGAGGACACGCCGCCGCC
>JBAXKQ010000312.1:0-2395 GCA_037135275.1 bacterium | reverse complement strand
ACCGGCCCAGACGTAGCGGATGCCGGTGATCGTGTTGGTCGGACCGGGGAAGATGTTGACGAGTTGCCTGTTCCCGGTCACCACTCCGATGCGCGACCATTGACCGGATTTGGTGCTGACTTCCACGGCATACCGCATCGCGGTGCGTTCGCGGACGCTCTCGCCGATGAGCACCGGCCCGGTAACGTCCTCGTAAACCGCAATCGCGGAAAGCACCGACGGCTTGCTGAGTCGTGCAACCGCATCCGCATAGGCCAGGAGGCCCTCTGGGCGCCCGCTGATCTTGTCCCAGATCGTCTTATTGTTTGCAATCGCCCCGTTGACCAACTGGAGACCGATGGACGGACTTTTCACGTTGACCTCCACGGTGGCGGTGTTTCCATCGTTCAGGGCATACAGCATACAGTTGAATGTGCCGTAAGGTTTGGAGCCGGCGCTGGGGCCGCCGTCCAACAGCACATTCCGGCCCCGGAACCGTATGGCCGACACGAAGACATCGCCGATCACGACCGGAATAGTACTCGTTTCGACCTTATCAAAGGTCCTGCGTGTGGAATTTCGGTCGGTAATGACCGCTGGCATGATCGGCCGCATCGTCACGGTCACGTCACCGCTCTGGTCGGCGCGAAATGCAAACCGGCGTCGCGCCAGCGAAGAATCCACCGGCAGCCGGACGGTGCAGGGAAGATTCTGTGTCTTCTGTTTTCCAGTGACGGAGATTTCCAGGCGCAACATCGAATCGGTGTTGGTGGAAACCCCGACCCCGTTGATCAACTCGACGAGGTAGGTTGTCCCGGCTTCCGCCTTGAACGGTGGCAGCGTGACAGCCTCGGTCAGCGTGCCGAGATAGCCGGGCTGCTCGCCGACCGTCGTCACAGGATTCGCCGGCTTGAGCAACGTGCGCATCTGCTCCGGCGGTGCGAGGTTCGTATCGAATAAAACATTCGCGCGCGGGAGTGATTTTTGATACGAGGGTTCCAGCGGGGGGGGTGGCAGCCCGTCCCCCGCCTCCAGCGGAACGTCACCCATGCTTTCCTGTTTGGCGAACTTCTCCGGAGTAATGGCGTTGCCGACGCTCAGGTCCGTCGCGCGACGGAATTTTCCGTCCAGGGCATTGAACACACGCAGGACGCCGTCCCCGCCGGCTGTAACAAGGGCCTTGCCGTCCGGCGAAAATCGTACGATATTCCCTGATCCCCCGTCGATCTCCCAGATCAGGGTTCCGTCCACAGCGAACCGCATCAGACGTTTGGTGGAGGTCTTGAGGACAAAAGATTGGTTGTCCGGTGCCACTACGACGGTAATCACCCGGCCGGACACTGGCAGGTCCTGATCCTGGCCGCCCTTCATTGGGCGGAGATAGGCGCGGCAGGATGGGCCTCTCAGAGAGAAGTGATTGTTTTCAACAATCAGTAAGGCGTCGCGTCCCGGCAGTTGCAGGACCCAGTCAGGACTGCCGGTCAAGGCCGCCATCGCGTTCCCCGAGCGTCCACTCTCAGCGATCAGCTCGTGTGCGGACGCATCGTCGGCCAGCACGAGAAACCGGTCTTCAAGCGGGATGACTTTACCCTTGTTGAGAGGGATGCCGTTGCGCGTCCAAAGAATCTTGCCGGTCGCGTAGTCGAGTCCCAGAATCGAAGGCGCCACAACCGTGTTCTGGGGGCCGTTCGCGAACGCGGAAACCAGAATGACACGCCGGTTGCCGCTAAAGGCGCGCGGAATCACGGTTCTTACCGTGGTCAAATCCGTCGATTGTGTGCTGTCTTCATAACGCCACAACAGGCTCCCTTGCGCGTTCAGCGCCAGCAGTTGCTCGCCATTGCTCCGAAAGGCTTTGCTCGTTTTAGGGTCTTCCAGCATGGGACCCTTCTCGGACTTGCTGATCCATCCGCGACTGAGGTCGTATTGATACGAGCCATTCCACTGGTTGAGGCGCAACAACGTGTCGCTGATCGGAGTCATCCCCCGTCCCCACACGAACCAGTACGGGAAATTCTTGGTGTTCGGCGGCATCCGTTGCTCCAGGAGCTTGCCGTCAGGATCCAGTACAAAGAGCCAGTCGCCATACGAAGCCGTGATGGCGAACAGCCGGTTGCCGCTGGGCGAAAAATCAACATTGAGAATTGGCGCGGAATCCATCGCGCCGGACACGTCTTCCAGGGTGGTCGGCGCACCGCTGCGCAGCACGACCGGCGACCCCTCCGGCTTGACCACAGGCGCGGATGCGGGTACGGTCAGCGTGGCGAGGCAGGCCACGGCTGCTTCGGCACCGGCCACATCACCGCAGCCCATGTAGAGCGCATCGTATCCAGCCCGGAACGGCGACCAGACGTAGTGAACAAAGAAATTCCCGGGGGCCGGGTAGTTCTCGGTCGGCACCCGCCGCAGGTACGGC
>JBAXKQ010000311.1:0-2402 GCA_037135275.1 bacterium | reverse complement strand
AGTTGCTCAGGGCCCCAGTTGCTCAGGGCCCCAGTTGCTCAGGGCCCCAGTTGCTACTCGTGAACAATAAAGTTGAAAATACGACTTAATACCATTACGCGCAAGTACAAAAAGATAGTTATTTTGCACTATGTGCGGTCGTGGCCGGAACCGCGGCAATACGTCGACACTCAGGGCGCCCTCTCGTGGCCGCTGCGGGGGCGTGACAAGTCGGGGTCGTTCTGCTCTCATCCCTCTGCCCGCAGCCCGGAAGGTGGGGACTCGATACCGACGCCGATAGCGCCGTTCTTTCTCCTTGTTCGCACCATGCGGAACGCTGGCAGAGTTGCTCAGGGCCACGAGGGACACACATCTGCTGCGCTGGCAGTTCCATCAGTGGATCATTTGCCAAGCCTTTATGGAGTCGACAGGGAAGGTCAGCATCAGCATGTTCAGTGTGAGATTATCTCTGACCCACGCCAGCAGAAGCAATTCCGTGAGGACAAATAGAATCGCCGACCTGCGGAAGCCCAGCCGCCGCGCCAGGAGGAACCCGGCCGTGCAGCACGCGATATCGGCCAATGAGTTGACTATCGAGTCGCCTGAGTAGCCCACCGCACTCGTCGCTTCGCGATAGCGATTGATGACAAACGATGAGTTCTCCATGATCTCCCACAGACCTTCTGCCATGATGGCCAGAACCAGGCGCCAGTTCAGTGGCCAGCGCGGCAGGAGCCAGGCCATTATGCCGCACAGAACGACGCCGTGTAGCATGTGGGTAAAGCTGTAGGGATCAAGCACATGCTGTGATGTGTGCGCACTCCAGATATCGCCGGACCACGGCGTGAACCCGCCGCAGGCACACCACCAGATCCGGCCCTGGTAGTGAAGCTGAACCGTCGTGAGCGCCAACACGACGACCATCACAACCCACGCCGGAATCCTGACCGCTCTCCTGAAGGTGTCCATTATGTTCGTGTCAGCGGAATGAGGTGACCCCTTTCCCGTCCATGATGGCGATACAAGAGATGTCGTCAAGGTTCTTATTGAACAGAAGGGCAGCTCATGGGGCCCGGCCCTGCCTGCAACAGCTCTGGCTGCTACAGAAATGCGGGCAACCCAGCCGGAGTTGGGCAACGGGTTTGAACAGGTGGCCGACAGAGGGTGTGTCCCCGTTTGCGCCTCCGGGAAAGGGACAACAAGGACACCAGGGACTTCAACTTGCAGTCGCTGTTGTCCCTTGTGTCCCTTCCGCGGTCTATGTCCGGCGCTCCACAATCAGGCCGGGTAGTCCGTGTAGCCCTTCTCGCCGGGTGCGTAGAACGTGGCCTGATCGGCTTCGAGCAGGGGTGATCCGTTCTTCAGCTTGCTGACAAGCCGCGGATTGGAGATGAACGGCCGCCCAAAGGCAACCAGATCGCCGTTCCCGGCTTCAAGGTCGGCTTCGGCCCTGGCCCGGTCATAGCCGCCGGATAGAATGAGCGCACCCTTGAATGCCGCACGGATCTTCCGCTTGATGCTCGGCTTCACTTCCGGCGCACCCATCGAGCTGTGATCAACAATATGAACATAGACGAGACCGGCCTTGTTCAGCTCGATTGCAATCCGCTCGAACGTATCCTCCATCGTGGGATCAATCTCCATGCCGTTGAAGACGCCGTAGGGCGAAAGGCGCATACCGACCCTCTCGCCGCCAATCCGCGCCACAACCTGCCGCGCAACCTCCAGTGCAAACCGAATCCGGCCTTCTATGCTTCCGCCCCAGCCATCCTTGCGCTGGTTGGATGCGGTGTTGATGAATTGGTTGATCAAGTAGCCGTTTGCCCCGTGCAGTTCCACTCCGTCAAACCCGGCATCCACGGCCAGGGCCGAGGACTTCGTGTACTCGGCAATCGTCGCCTGAATGTCGGCCTCGCTCATCGCGGCCGGTGTGGGATAGGGCTGTTCGCCCTGCGCATCGGTCCACATCTTGCCCTCCAGCGCAACCGGTGACGGCGCCATGATCCGGCTGCCGGCCGGCATGTTGAGCGCATGCGACACCCGGCCGGTGTGCATCAACTGCACAAACACCCTGCCACCGGCCTTGTGAACGGCATCAGTGACCTTGTGCCAGGCCTGGACGTGCTGTGCCGTGAAGAGTCCGGGAATGCGAGCATACCCGAGTCCATTGGGTGACGGGGAGGTTCCCTCGGTCACAATCAAGCCCGCTTCCGCACGCTGGGCGTAGTACCTGGCAACCATGTCACCCGGGGCGTTACCCGGTGACCGGCTGCGTGTCATTGGTGCCATCACCACGCGGTTCTTCAGTTCCACTTTTCCCAGCTTGCACGGCGTAAACAGCATATCCTTCATCGCCATCCTCCCCTGCCGCATGAACGGCGCTTCCATTGCCATGCGCGCCACGCGCATGCGCTCCTTGTCGC
>JBAXKQ010000310.1:0-2404 GCA_037135275.1 bacterium | reverse complement strand
GAGTTGAACCCTCGACCTCTTGAATGCCATTCAAGCGCTCTAGCCAACTGAGCTAATCCCCCATAAAGAGAAACGGCGCATAGTGTAGTGTGCGGCAAGGCTTTGTCAAAAACAATCGCCGCAATATCTCGGCTGCCTCAAGACCGCCCGCTGGAGGCTCTGTGTCCCAGTAGATCAAGGGCGGCCTGCAGAACCGCACCAGGTTTGACCGACAACAGCGCATCCCTGGCTTCCTTCGAGTCAGGAGTCAAATCCCGGCTTCGAGGGACGCGTTCGGCGGCAAGTATGCGGTGCCCTCTGCCAATTGGACCGGTCTTGCCGGGATCGGTCAGGCCGAAAACCGCGACTACCGGTGTGTTCACGGCCGCGGCCAGGTGCATGCCCCCGCTATCGTTGGCAATGACCACATCGCACATGGATAGCATTGCGGCCAGTTCCTGGAGGCTGGTTTTGCCGGAGAAATCAACCGCGCATCCTTCCACTCCGCATGCGATAGAGGCGCAGACCACAGTTTCCCTGGCGGATCCAAAAAGAGCAATCCTGCACCCATGGTCCTTCGTGAGTCTGATGACCACTTCCCTGAAATAGTCGCCTGGCCAGCACTTTGAGGGGCCGTGCGCTGCTCCCGGAAGTACTCCCACAAGCGGAGCTTTTCCATCCCGTGGCAGCAGACGCTCGATTCGCTGCCGGCATGATGCCTCCACGCCTTGAGGCATGGCAAGGAGGGGTGGCCCGGAATCGTCTGATGAGACATTGAGAAGATCGAAGTACTCAAACATCTGGTGGCGCCGGCTTTCGACCGCGGAAGGGCTAACCACCGCGGTCAGCATCCAGTCGCGGAAGTGGCCCGGCATTCCAATCCTGGCAGGAACCCCGGCAAGGAAAGGCACCAGGGCTGACCTGAAGGACTGGGTCATCACAAAGGCACGTTCAAAACCTTCACGCCTGACTGCCGTTGACGCCCTGAACGCGCCATCCGGTCCGGGGCGGAGTTCGATGACAATATCGATTGCCGGGCTCATCTTCCAGAGGGGGATCAGTGCCGGCTTTGAGAGCATTGCGAGCATGCCCGCAGGATGGCGGCGCCTGAACTCGCGGATTGCAGGCATCGTCATGATGCTGTCGCCCAGCCAGTTGACGCCCGAAAAGAGCGTTGAATCGCCCGGATGTTCAGCAGTCTTCTTTTCTTCTGAAGCAGATTCTTGCAATGCACTCATTGAAGTCTTCCTTGCCGCTCAGTAGTTCGATGTCCACGCGCAGGAAAAAAAGAGGGATCGAGCTGCGTTCGAGTTTAGGGAAGCGGACTGCATCCTTTTCGGTTGTTACCACCGCAGTGGCCCCGAATGCCGTGCTCCGGTTGATGATATCAATGAGTTCCTGCTGCGTGTACCTGTGATGGTCAGCGAATCTCTCCTTGATAAGCACCTCTGCGCCGAGTCGCTCAAGCTCGCGTTCAAAACCGTCCGGCGCAGCTATGCCTGACATCGCCGTAATGGACATTCCCTTGAGGCTGGTTACCGGGAGTTTCTCTGCGCTGAACACATTCTGCAGATACCGGGCCCTGTGGGTGCACTCGATTATCTCGGCCTTGTGGTTCAAACTCCTGAGTTTTGCCCGCAGTTCATCGGTCGGCCCGCCGTCGCACTTGGTGATGAATATTACATCGGCCCGATTGAGATTCTTGATCGGCTCCCTGAGAATACCGCGGGGTAGCACATAGCCGTTCCCGAAAGGATTCTGCTTGTCGACAAGCACTATCTTGATCCGATGGTCGAGGGCGAGGTACTGAAAACCATCGTCAAGAACAAGCGTGTCTCGGCCCTGCTTGTTGATCGCGTATCGCCCGCTCTTTACGCGGTTCTTGTCGACAAGGACCGCGACGCCCGGCAGGTGAGCGGCCAGCATGTACGGTTCGTCCCCGCTCATTCGTGAATCGAGCAGCAGGCTCTTGCCGTCAGAAACAACTCGTGGAGGTCTGGAGCTTTCCCTGAAAAGCGCCTTATCGAGCAGTCGCTCCCACAAGGCGAGCTCCCGTTTCTTATATCCTCGGCTGAGAATTGCAACCCTTCGGCCGGCTTCCTGGAGCCGCCGGGCGAACACCTCAACCACCGGTGTCTTGCCTGTTCCGCCGACAGTCAGATTGCCGACACTGATGACCTGGCATCCGAGCGTGTGATGCCGGAGTAGCCCCTTGTTGTAGAGGAAGAGACGCAGTTGCATGACGGAAGCATAAACGTGAGACAGACACGTGAGCAGCCACAGCACCAGGCGGATTCCCCGGCCGTCTCCAGGTTTTGGCCCCGGATCCTTGATGATGCTCAGCAGGTATTGCTGCGTACTTTCTGTCTTGTTTCTGAGGAAGCCCATATGTTCCGGGATTGTTTGAGTCGCTGCCGGGACGAAG
>JBAXKQ010000309.1:0-2407 GCA_037135275.1 bacterium | reverse complement strand
CAATGTTGACCGGTGGGGCCGGGAGCCGCACCGGCCGGTGGAGCATTTTGGTTTGATCCTGGCTGCGGCTGAGTTCTTCCACAAGAATCCGGAGTACAAGGAGGCGGCGGAACGGTTGCTGGCCGGGAAGCTCGACCTTGGTCTCTCGGGCATTGGAATCAAGGAAGAGAAGGTCAAGACACAGGAGAAGGGAGAGCCGGGAACCGTCTACCTCCCTTACGGTGTACACCGGATAGACGGCAAGGATTACCACTTGCCGTTTATGTCAGAATCGAGCGGGACCCAAAACTCGTTCGTATTGCTGCACCAGTTGTTGCCCGTGCTGCACACAGGCGGGCTGGCCGTGATTGACGAGTTCGAGGTGGACCTGCATCCGCAGATGATCCCCCCTATCCTGGACCTCTTCTGCGATCCGGAGACCAATCCGCACAATGCACAGTTGTTTTTCAGCACGCATTCGGTTGAGGTGTTGCGGAAACTGGACAAGACCCAGATCCTGCTGGTGGACAAGGACAGCAAGTGCGAGAGTCACGTTTTCCGGTTGGATGAGATCAAGGGCGTAAGGCGGGACGTTGACCTGTACGCGAAATACATGTCCGGCGCATTCGGCGCGGTGCCCAATGTGTGAGAGTCCATTATGACGCCCATGCACCCGAGTCAGATTGGACGATGTCGCGAGAAGCGGACGGTGTTATTGGTCGGCGAAGGGCCGATGGAATGGGCATTCCTCCGGCATGTGGTGCAGTTGTTTACCGACCGAAGCGGGCCCGTTGCGGCCCGCACGGAGAATGCACACGGAGGATCGCCGGAAACGGTGATTCATACGGCGCGGAAGTTGCTGCGGCAACGGGCATTTGTCATTTGCATGATCCTGATGGACACGGATCGCCCGTGGCCTGCGTCAAGGCCTTCGCGTATTGGTGGTACTCGTGTGGACTACCTGGCGGCCGCACCCTGCCTTGAGGGGTTGCTACTTCGGATCCTCGGGCATCCGGGAATCACAACATCCTCGAGTGTGGCTGAGTGTAAACGGGCTTTGTACGATGGGAAATATGTGGACTGGGACCATCGGACAGAGGCACAGGCATATTCGAAGTCGTTCCCGAAGGAACTGCTTGTAAGGCGGCGCGGAGCGGTTGCGCAGTTGAATGCGCTCCTTACCGAACTGGTTTGAGACAGTTGCCCACCTGAGTTCCGAGTTGGGGTGAATATCTGTTGTAAGTCATTGATTTGCAGGTAGGCGATTGCGAATTTGGGTGTCCCGCGTGTAGAATGGCCCGATGTTCATTCGTCAGAAGCGGAATAAGTCCGGCCGTATCAGTGTTCAGGTCATCGACAAGAGCAACGGCTATCGAGTGGTCAAGACTCTTGGTGCTGCTAGCGATCCGGACGAGATCGAACGGCTTGTTGCATTGGGCAAGGTATTCATCGAGCGGCAGAGCGGCCAGTATTCACTGTTTCCGCAGGATGAGCACGACAACGCCGTTGTGCTGGACTTTGTAAGCACGCTGAAGAACACATCGATTCGTACGGTTGGGCCGGAGCTGATTTTCGGACGACTGTTTGACGCGATTGGCTTTGACGCGATTCCGGAGCCGATGTTTCGCGAAATTGTCGTTGCCCGGTTGGTCTATCCGACCAGCAAGCTGAAAACGGTGGACTATCTGTATCGTTACCAAGGCAAGATTGTCTCACCGGACAGTATCTATTTGTTCCTCGACCGTCTCAAAGACCGCTACAGTCAGCAGGCTCAGGAGATCGCTTATCGCCATTCGCGTAAGATACTCAAGCAGATCAGTGTCGTTTTCTATGACATGACCAGTTTGTACTTCGAGACCGAAGACGAGGACGACCTGCGGAAGATAGGCTTTTCGAAAGACGGCAAGTTCCAGAATCCGCAGATTATGCTCGGTTTGTTAGTTGGAGAAAATGGCTATCCGATCGGCTATGACATTTTCGAAGGCAACACATTCGAGGGCAAGACGCTGCTGCCGGTTTTGCAGCGGATCCAGGAGAAGTACAGTTTTGGTAAACCGGTTGTTGTTGCCGACGCCGCCATGCTGAGCCAAGACAATCTGAATGCACTTGACCGGGAGAAGTATCCTTTCATCGTGGCGGCCAGGCTCCGCAACGAAACGGAAGCCATGCAGAAAGTGATTCTCCAACGATGCACCGGCCTGTCGAATGGGCAGTCGGTGGTGATCGAACAAGGCGACGGGCATCGACTGATCGTCGCCTACTCTGACAAGCGTGCAAGAAAGGATCAGCACAATCGGGAGAGCGGCCTGCAACGGCTCAAAAAACGAGTCGGTTCGGGCCGCCTGGTCAAAGAACATCTCAACAACCGTGGCTATAACAAGTTCCTCAAACTGACCGGAGAGGTGACGGTGGAGATCGACGAAGAGAA
>JBAXKQ010000308.1:0-2418 GCA_037135275.1 bacterium | reverse complement strand
TCGCGGCCGGACATGCGGAAGGTCTGCGACGCGTTGTCGAGCGTGACCTCGTAGTCGGCGGCCATGTCCACGCCGCGCAGACGGAGCCCATACGGTGCGGCATCGTGGGTCAGCTTGAACACCCCCGCATAGCCGCGGGAGCGGTCCCGGGCGGCGTACTCCAGCACGCACCACGGCGCCGCCTGGGACAGGCCGATGTCCGGCGTGTGGTGGAACACTTCCGGATGACCCGCCAGTACCGGACGGCAGAACCCTTTGTGCAGTTCGATGTACCGCTTGGTCCGGGCGAAGAATTCCGTCTTCCGGTCGGCGTCCTGCGCGCCGAAGCCGACAAAGATCGGCAGCGCGAACAGGCCCACGCGCAGGTGCGTATCGGCATCCGCCGTCTGGTGCGCCTGCATCTGACTGCCCCAGTTGACGTGGTTATGGTAGTAGCAGATCGCCTCCGGCGGAATGAACATCGTCATGGCGTTGATGGCCCGGATGGCATAGGGGTGCACCGACCAATCGCTTTCGCAGCTATAGTGGAAGAGCGACAGCATGCCAATGTCGTTCCGGCCGCCGCCGCTGGCGCAGTTCTCGAGACAGACGCCGGGGTTTTCCTGCCGCGCCCGCGCATAGGTGCGGCGGATGACCTCGTGATGCCGCCAGAATTCACTTTCGGCAAAGCCGTCCCGGAGCGTCTGCCCGCCTTCGCGCACATCCACGTTGTAGTCCAGCTTGTAGAAGTCCAGCTTGTGCTCGCGGATCAGACGCAGAACCGTATCCTCGAAGAAGCGGGCGGCGTCAGGATGCGCCAGGTTCAAGGTCTCGCCGCACTCGCGATTGGCGTCGGTCTTGAGCAGCCAGTCGGGGTGCTCGGCGGCCAGATGGCTTTTCTTCACAATCGCCTCCGCCTCATGCCAGAGGCCGAACAGAACCCCTTTCTTGTGACAGTATTTGCGGATGCCGGCCAGACCGCCCGGCAGCCAATCGCCTTCCTCCCAATCGCCGCGCAACTCGGTCCATGCACCGAATTTCGCGCCATTCCAGCCGGCATCCACCATGAAAGCCTCGACGCCCATCTCGGCGGCCATGTCGATCTCGCGCAGGATCCAATCGCCCGGCTCCTCCACCACGCGTCCGGCCATGGTATACATTTCCTTCCCCTTGGGGCGCGGCGGAGTGACGCTGGTGCGGATATGGGCATGCCAGGCCGCCACCGCGGTGTCAAGCGTCCCGTGACAAGGTCCCAGGTGCACCTCCGGGCTGATCACCGTTTCGCCCGGCGCGATCACGCGCAACGGCCCCGGCGCCAGCGGCGCGAGGCGGAAGGTGAGCGCGCTCTTGTCGCGCAGCGAGAAGTCGGCCAGAAAGTTGCCCGACCAGGCCAGGGCCATGATAAAGCGCTGGCCGATCACACCATTGTCCGCGATGAAATACGGGGGGTTGAAAACACGGCCGGAAAGCGTGCGCTCGATGCGAAAGGTTTCCTGATCCACCGGCTGCCAGCGAAAATTTCCCTCCTCGCCCCAGCGATCGCCCGCCAGGTAGCCGATCCGGTAGGCCGTGCGCGCGGTGGACGGATTGACGGCCAAGTGCTCGCCCCATGAGCCCTTTACGCCGCTGTTCCAGAGCAAGCCCGACCAGGGCACGACATGGTTGAGCGCGGCCGGCGCTTTGCCGGTGTTGGTGATCTCAAGGTAGCGCGCCAGGAACGGCGTACCATCGAGGCGCGTGACCAGCCGCACCGTGATGGGGCGCACCTGGTGACGCAGTTCGACGACGGCTTCCACCGTGCCGTTGCGGGCGCCGGCGCGCTGCGAAGCGCCGACCCACTCCCAGCGGTTGTGCAGCGACTGGCCATCGATCTCCAACTCGAAGGTGTGTAGCGGCAGCGCCAAGGAGTCCAGTCCCGGCAGACCCGTGGTGGTGTTCTCGCGCTGAACCTGCCCGGACGCCGACCAGTAGAGCCCAATCCAGCGTCCATGCTCCAGGGCTTCCGCGAAAACCGTGGAGGCCGAGACATAGCGTGCCGCCGGCCGCTCGCCGGATTTCTGGAACGACAGTTCCGTGTTCGCCGCTTGCGCTGCAATCCGTGTTTTCTGCTTGTTCTTCATAGCTGTTTCCCTTTGCCTGCCTTGACTGTCATGCGATCAATATACTGCTTTTCTTTTATCGATTGCGTCTTGCATTGTAACCAGGTTTCTCTCATTTTGTAACGTATGCTAGCTCTCGATTGGGCAGCCGGTCACCGTAGGCCGGAACTCCGGTTCCGGCCCGGGAGTCGCACACGAGGCCGGATATGGAAATCCGGCCTACTTCAGGAGTAGCGTGCGCAACGTAAAGTAGGCCGGAACTCCGGTTCCGGCCCGGGAGACGCGCACGAGGCCGGATATGGAAATCCGGCCTACTTCAGGAGTAGCGTGCGCAACGTAA
>JBAXKQ010000307.1:0-2450 GCA_037135275.1 bacterium | reverse complement strand
TGTTCTGGAGGCAGAACGCGCTGAAATCGCAGTATTTGCAGGTCATCTCCCCCACATTGCGGGGCCATCCGTGTTCGGGCCGCTTCGCCCTTCGGGCCTCGCCCCGGCAGGAAAGAATCTGGCGAGCCAGGACTGACCGCTGCACCTCGAACTCGGCCAGATCGTCTTCGAGGATCGGCACCTCCCGCCGCGCAAAGTAGAACTCGCGCCGCGCCTGCGTGTCGGCAGCCAGCCGGTCCGCGAACTCGTCGAGGGTTTCCGGCCGGGTGGTGAGCGTGTAGCCCTTTTCCTTGTCGCCGGATTCACGCGGCGTTCCGTCCTTCTTGAGGACCCTGTTCCCCTCGGCGTCCAGGACAACACGCAGCCCCGCCTCATCCAGGACCGGAACCGCACTCAGCGGGGAAATGGCGGGCTTACGGGCAACGTCGTAGATCACGAGCGCCACATCCCAACCGAGCCCACGCGCCGCCAGCACGTACTGCATCACCTGGGCATTGCCGCGCAGGCGCAACCAGTAATCACTATCGGGTGCGATGTCGCATCCGGCACTTTTGTGCTCGATGAGCGCAAGCCGCCCGTCGTCCATTTTCGCGAGACCGTCGATCTTGCCGGCGCTCTCAAAGGTCCGCGATGACGCCAGGGGCAGCCGAAACTCGACCTCGGGGAACACCGCCGAAATCGGCTCACCACCCCACGCCTTGTAGTACCCGGCCAACATGCCGCTCAGAGTGGCGATCTGGATCTCATCAATCTCACTCTTATCGCCCACGCCAGCCGCGAACGCCGCACTGATGTCAGCACCGGACCACCGCGCCTCCATGGCGCGATGCCAAGCGGACCCGAACCGCAACGCCGCCCCGTCACCCATCCGCCGCAACCCGACTTCATACCGCCAGAAGTGCTTTCGCGGGCACACCAGCAAGGCCGCCATCCGACTAGCCGTCAGTAATTCCTTCATCCGCACCCCCTCGCCGCCATCGCTATCGCCATCCAGAGGCATGCCATCACGGCACTCAACGCCAGCGTCCGCCACCGGCTGACTTCGCCTCGCAATTCCCGACACTCCCATTCAATGGCCTCGAAGAAACTCACCTCACACTTGTCCATCACCTGCTCCTTGTTTTGGTTACCGAATCCGATACACATACGCCCCGCTGCTCACGAACACCTTGGGCGCCAACTTCCGTGTCCAATTCGTAGCGCAGCTCGGGCACGCCCGTATGCCGTCACCGATCCTCATCCGCGCCCAGTGCGTCAGCACCGGTCGCCCTCTGCCCCGCCTCGATTCATCAGTTGCTTCCGGCTGCTTCATTGCCGTCCCGGTTGCTGTCCGTCGGGGTGGATGACCACAACGGTGGCGAACGGTTCCGTAATGCGTTTCCGCACAATTCCCGCCACTTCCTCAGCCCGCTCTGAAGAATAGAAGTGCGCAAAGATGAGTGAGGATCCATCCGCCGTGAGGAAACACACGTACCAGACGTCGCTCAGACGAACGGGATCCAGTTTGCTTTGGATGGCCACGAGCAAAGCGGCATCGGCTTCAGTCAGCGCTGGGGTGGTCTTCATGGGTTGGCGTCCTTTCCCTCCCTCCGGTTCCAAGCGTTCCGGGCTTCATCCAGACGGCTTATGCTCCGGACTCTCGGTTTCACCCTGCAGGCGAGGCGGTCGCAACGAATGATGAAATCCCTGAAGCCAGGGATATCGAGCCGTTCAATACACTCGACGACTGGCCTGGAATTACAGAACGGGCAGCGTTTGATCTTGGGGCTTTGGCTTTCGGTCACGCCCCCACCTTTGCCGGCACGCGGCATCGTTCAAGAAACGCATCCAGGTCCCCAATGAGGTAGGAAACGGTACGGTGCCCGATCCGAAAGAACGGGATCCGTTTCGCCTTCCGCAGCCCCTTGAGTTCACGAGTCGTGATCCCAATGTAGGCGGCGGCGGCCGGGGTCCCGATTCGTAATGGGGTGGCGGCGCTCATTGCTGAACGCCTTTCAGTGCCCACCCGAACCTCTCCGGGGTGCTCCCGAAAACCTGAGCGATGGCCTGTGCCGTTTCCGGTTTCGGCTCCGTTCGCTGGTTCAGGATGTGAGAGATCGTGATGGGATTCAGCCCGCAGCGGGCGGCCAGGGCCCGGCCGGTGAGACCGGCGGCAACCATGGCGATGACAAGTTCAACGTTCTTCAGACGCACAGCAGCTTCTCCTGCTTGCGTCGCGCAACCAAATAAAAAAGGCGCGCGACAAGGGTTCTTCCTTGTCCCGCGCCTTTTGATTTACAGGCGTAGGTGAGGTGCTTTCGCTACGGCTTTCGCCGCATGAGCGTCGCTGGTTTCGGCCCCGTGGCCAACTTCTTAAACACGTTCGGTTGTACTGACCTTTTTCCGACCGCTCGCCCTGTGCCGCTGACCCTCAATGACATCGTCGGGTGTGGTGTTCCCACTGTTAGCCG
>JBAXKQ010000306.1:0-2455 GCA_037135275.1 bacterium | reverse complement strand
CGGAAACAATGGAAGACGCTGACCTACACATGCGCGCATCGTATTTCTACCCGACAAGGGCCCTCTTCCCGCAGGGATTCGCAACAACCTGCAAAGACTCGCGGCACAAGGGAAGACCGAGGCCGAGGGAGGAATTGGGTCTGGCGCATGAGCTCGGAGTAGCGACGAAGGAAGGGTAATGCTTTCCTATGTGGCCTTGAGGTCACACCGCAAGGGGTAACTCCCCGAGCGGGCGAAGGGGCTCTCGGTAGATGGCGGACATAGTCATGGAAGTTGTCCGGCCTCAGAGCCGGGTAGCAACTGAATCCTAAAGGGAATGGTTCGGTCTCTGAACCGAGTAGCCATTGTAGTCCTGGTGATATATGTCGAGCAAGAGTTATAACCGTGTCATCAAGGGGCGTATGCGGGCGAACGCTTAAACCTCGGATAAGGCGGGAAGGTTCTCTTGGGAAAAGCCATCACTGCCAACCGGACTCGGGAAATCCGACCTTCCGGGATGATAGGGGGGCTTGCGGAAACGTGATGCATGGTCTGGCGTATCTTTGCCACGAAGCGGGAAACAGCGGAAACAATGGAAGACGTTGACCTACACATGCGCGCACCGTATTTCTATCCCGACGTTCATGGTTTCGATTCAGGCAAAACTCAAAGAACCGGTAAGGAGGATCGCCCCCGCCGCCCCCGACATAAATCCACATAGATGCCTGCTGACCGCGGCCCTTTCCTTTAACCTGGAGGTCGACGGTGGTTTCATCCGCAAAAAGGACCTCGCTGGCCAGAATCTGGGTCCTCATCATGTCGTAAATGGGTGACAGTGCCGCACCTAAGGTTAAAACCCACTTTGACAGCGTTTGTCGGCTGATTTTGACGTCGGAGCGCTGCAAGATTTCCCCCAAGCGGTAGTGAGGGAGATGGTCGGCAAACTTGGAGGTCAGAATGTAGGCGAGAAGGCTTTCATCAGCCGGGCAGCGGGAAATAATGGCATCGGGAAGTGGTGCGGTTTTCACGCCAAGGTCGGGGGCCCCCTTGGAGGCGTACTTGGGGCGAACGTATTCGATAATAAAGAACTGTTCCGCGGTGCGCCCCAGTTTCCGGCTGGTTTCGCTCCCGATGCAGACCAGAGGCTCTCCCGTCTCCGGACAGACCTTTTCTTCCGCAGGGATATCCAGCTCAATGCGCCGAACCGGAAGATTGTCGGGAAAGGAGATCGTGTCGCTGCCACGATTTTTAGCAGACTTACGCCGGGTGTAACTGACCTCTTCCTTCTCCGGTTCCTTCTCTGGTCTCGGGCTGCCCCAGTCTAAGTCCAGGAACGGTTGAGTGTCCAGGTCGGCAACAATCCGCTCACTTTTGGCGCCGAAGATCTGTTTCTTCAGCCAGGCGAGCTGCTCTTTAAGGGTACTCAGTTCTCCCTCCAGGGCAGCAATACACCGATCCTTCTGCTGAAGAATTTCCTGGAACCGGAGCTCGTCCGTTATGCCCATAAGACCGTTAACCATGGCCGTAATATAGCACAAAACCAGCTCGGTTAACAGCATTAACTAGCTAGTTACACAAAGAAAATCGCTTGTTAAGTCGCTGCGGGACAACCCCTTCAAGAAGCATTGTGAACTGCTGTCGCGACAGTTCTTTATGATCACGAAAACAGCTGGAGTACGTGCCCTGTTCCAAGCGTTTGTACCAAATGGCGAACCCGTCGCCCTCCCAATACAGGATTTTGATCAGGTTGCGCCGCTGGTTGAGAAACAGGAACAGCGATCCGGTTAACAGCTTTCCGGGGTAGGCACCTTCAATGAGCTGACTCAGCCCTTCGAAGCTCTTGCGCATATCGACCGCCTGGTCATACAGGTAAATCTGGTTGAGGCCGAAGGGGCGCACGGGCTTACCCCCTTTTCCGCAGCGACAGAACGTCTTCGAGGAGTCCGGCATCAAACCCTGCCGTGACATGAACATAAACACCGTTGCACTCCAAAGAGAGAGGTGTTGCTGTTGCCGCAAGACACACGGCAACAAATTTCCCGGGCTCCTGGCGTTGCGACTCTGGTACGCGGTCTCGCCAATAGAGAAATCGGTAGTAACTCTCTGAGTTCTCCCGGCACCATGCTGCGATGCTCAGGCCACTGTGGCGCCAAGCGGCTATTTTGTCTATCCATTCTGGGGTGGGTGCTGACATCTACTGATCCTCCTCTTGATTGAGGAGGCCAGGGTAGCGGGATTCAAAGAAGGCTTCAAGATGGGCTCAGTTGACGGTTACCGAAAAACACCGTAAAAGTTTCACCAGCCATCACAAGGCAAAAGTCGCGATTGAGGGAATCCGAGGCACCAAAACGGTGAATGAAATAGCCCAGGAATTCTCTGTCCACCCGACCCAAGTTGGGCAATGGAAGAAAGAGCTCCTGGCACAAGCATCCAGCATCTTCGACACCAAGCGTGGTCCTAAGACTGATGATCCCTC
>JBAXKQ010000305.1:0-2482 GCA_037135275.1 bacterium | reverse complement strand
GAGCGGGTTATCTGGGTAGACGCCTGATACTAGCGTGTTGGCCGGCGACCATCCGCCCAGATTGCCAGACGGCTGGGAACAGGGCTATCGTAGACTGCAAAGCGGAGGGAGGCGTGTGCCAGAAATGCTTTGGTATATTGCCTGACGGTAGCACGCCACCACTTGGTTATCCAATCGGCCTCATCGCCGCTCAGGCGATGGCAGAGCGAGGAACACAGCTCTCCATGCAGAGTTTTCATACAGCGCAACGGACCTTCTCAATCAGGGATATCGAGTTGCTGTTCCGTAATTCCGGTTCCATCGTCACCTGTTCAGATTGCGCTGTGATGTATCTGGTGGACGCCGCGGACGTGAATGATCTACGAGAGAACGGCCACCTCCCCTTCTGCCAGAAGCACGGCGTGCAAAAGGTAGTTGTTCAAGCCGTTGATTGGTTCAGTCCGGCTGGCCATGCCGAGTTCAAGCGCGTTACCAGCACCATGAAAGCGTATCGTAGCAGCAAGATTGACCCTCGCATGCTCGACGTTGTCTGGCGGATAATCCGACAGGGCGGTGGTTCGTTGCACGAGACACTCAAGGGCCTGGATTTTGGCGCCCGGATTTCTTGGGCCCATACAATGAAACACATTCTGGATACTGCGAATGGAACAACGCAGGTCCTGAACCACCCGGTGAGTGCGATTCTCTTTGAATGAGTTGCCGGAACATTACTGGAGGCCATTGTGAGCGTAAGAGTCAAAACGAGCAAGAAAGTTGGAGCCAGTCCCGCCGCTGTTAAGGGCGCACTAATGGCTGCCACTCCCGGCGTGGAAGAAATTCGCAGCGGCACGCCTGCCGCTGGTTTGGGCGTGCTTGAAGTAATAGAGGATGTCGTGCCGGAGTTGGATCCAGCCCCATTGCTCGCAGATGACGAAGAGGGTTGGGATGGTGACATTGACGATCTTGATCAGACAGCAGAAGCGGACACGGCGTGGACTGATGATGCAGGTGACGAAATGGATGCAAAGTCAATTGAGCCGACTTACACCATCTCCATGCACAATGGCCAGGCTATCTTCATGCCGCCTGCCTGGGCTGCGCCATACGTATCCAATAATGATCTTGGCAAGCGTTTGGCGTTCTATGATGAATTGGCCAATTGGATCTCGCAACACCGCCCCGGTTTCACAAAGAGTCTGACCTTGCTGGACTGGGCTCCGGCCAAACTGGAAGACGCCATTCAGATGCTTGGCGACACCCCTCCCTCGTTAAACTGCACACAGCAAGGCATGAATTCACTGCTTGCCGTTGCTAATCAGCGGAACCCGTTGGATAAGGGTACTTTCTCGCGATACATCAAACACTGTGCGCTGGTTCTAAACGGTGCCCATTACATGCCTATTGCGGACCTATTTGGGTCCGTCGCACAAGCAGCGTGGATCATCAGTGGGGCCCAGCAATTTATGACAAAGCATGGTCTCGCACCGAACGCACTGCTTGTGGCCTGCCGGAGCCTGGCGACAAAGCGACTACAGGATCAACAAATCGCAACCACATTCGAATGCATGACGTTGGAAGATTTCATCCTCTATGCCCGTATGCCTGTTGCCAAAACGGTGTCTATTGACTCTTTGACGAAAGCAGTACTAGCCTTGGTGGGAGAGACGTCGTGACCAATAGGTTCATTCATCCAAAGACTACCCTGAGCAATGCTGTTGCAACAGAGATGGAAAGGGATCTGCACGCAGACTGTATTGCCGTCTGGATCACAGCGAAGACGCCCGTGGCCTCTGCAGGAACAGACTTGGGTTTCCTGACCACTGATCTCAAAGCCCGATCCGTCCTGTTGATTCACGAGGGCACCCCGCTTGATGCCGCGCTGCTTGATGCCTGGCGAACCCACCTGGCCACAAAGCTCCAATGTGAAATACGGTGTCTCTTCGTCCGTGGAGACGAGGAAAGCAACGCCCTTCTAGTCACGATGAAGACTCGCTTCGCCAACCTCCTCGGCCCCAAACCCGAACCGGAGGCCTCTGGCCTCACGCGAGGGCAATGGATCAAAGCCGACAACGGAGGGCACAGCACCATGCGTCTCACCATGTTCTTCGACAGCCTCGGCGAGCTCCTGACGTCCATGGACGCCATCAAGCAGCGATTTCGACGGGTTCTCGCTGCCGAAATACCAAAGCGCAAGGCCTATCTCGAGGCGCTCTATGCCGTACTGGAGAACCCGAAACAAGAATCCGCCGCCATGCAGGCAATCACTAAGAAGTTCGCTGCGCTTGAAAACCGGTGTGATCAACTGCCACGAGTACTGCTATTCGGCGAGACGGGTGTTGGGAAGACACTGTTTGCAAACTATCTCGGGGGTGATAAACCCGTTGACCGCATTTCCATTGCCGAGTTTGCAAACAAGGAGGACATGTTTGAATACGCGTTCTTTGGTTATTGCAAAGGCGCCTTCACCGATGCCAGAGACGAGGGAGATCCAGGCCTGTTACTG
>JBAXKQ010000304.1:0-2484 GCA_037135275.1 bacterium | reverse complement strand
CTATAGGGTTGTCCGGTGACAGCCTGGCCGATGCTCTGGCTGACTGCGCCGCTGACGGCCCACAGATCGGCGCCGGGACTGCTGGCCGTGCATTTTAGAAAGACCACTTCGGTCGGCGCAGTAGGCACGGGGACGTAATCAATGACGGCCACGCCGCTGGTTTTGGTCACCCAAGCCTGGGTGCGCAGGGGCACGTCGACGCGTGAGGTGCCGCCGGGGCGCCGGTCGGCGGCGACGACGCCGGAGACATCGATCAGCGCCGATCCCGAGAGCGCGACCAGCAAGTCATAGAGCGTGGTGGCGGCAAACGTTTCGCTGGCTCCGTCCGTCACGCCGTCACTGAGGGTGATCGAATAGCTGCCGGACACCGTCCACACCCGGCTATGCGCCGGCAGGGGGCGGGCGACGAGGGGCGATAGGCTGTAGCGCCAGGCGCCGTCGATATATTCTTTGTAGGGCCGGTAGACTTCAGGATCGTTACCGATGCGCAGGCGCGGCGTAGCTTCTTCGATCTCGCCGGAGGCGGCGAGCGGCAAGCCGCCCCAATCCCACTGATCGCCGCTTTGGCGCGCCGTGCCGAGCGGCCATTCAGCGAGTAAAGAACGGCTCGTTGCAGCCACGGTTAACGCCGGGGTGACGGCCAGACGCAGCGCTCAAAGGCCGGCGTGATCTGGGCCGCCATGTCCGGGCACGCGCACTACATCGCCGCGCTCGCCGCCACCGGGCAGCTGGGCAAACGGCTGATCGTAGAAGTTACCCAGGAACTGGCGGACAACGAGCTGCTGCGGGAGGATTACCCCGAGATCTGCATCCCGATCAGGGAAGCGTTCTCACGCCCGAACCGCTCGAAGTACCTGACGGTCAATGGTCTGCCCGCCCGGATGGAATGCGCGACCACCAAGCTGGTATTCCCGACCATCGAGAAGATGCCAGGGATCAATGCCGGTTGCGTGATTGAGGGCGCCGGCATCTTGGAGGCCTCGCGCGGGTTACGTCACACGACTCCCTCCGGGGAAACGCTGCGCCCGGAGCTGCTGATCATCGATGACTTCCAGACCCGCCAAAGCGCCAAGAGCCCAACCCAGTGCTTTGAACGCCTGAACATCATCCAGGCCGGCCTAAAGAAGATGTCCGCCCCCGACAAGAACCTCGCCGCGATCGTCAACTGCACCGTGATCGTGGCCGGGGATGCGGCGGACCAGCTCCTGGATAACGAAACACACCCAGAATTCCACGGCACCAGGCGCGCCATGGTTTACGAATGGCCGACCCGGCAGGATCTCTGGGACCAGTACGCCGAACTGCGCAAAGAGGGCATGCGCCGCGGTGACGATGGCTTGGAAGCGACAAGATTCTACCGTAAGAACCGAAAGGTGATGGATGCCGGCGGAAAGGTGAGCTGGATCCACCGCAAACGCCCGGGTGAGCTTTCCGCGATGCAGTGCGCCTACAACATCCGGATCGATGACGGAGAGGACGCTTTCCAGGCGGAATGCCAGAACAACCCCACCAGCGTCAGCCAGAGCCAGTACGAGGTCACCCCGCAGATCATCACCTCAAGGGTGAATGACTTCCCGCGGCTGACGGCCCCGGCAAACGTCACCAGCATCTGCGCCTGCGCGGACTTGAATTACGTCGGGTGGAACTGGGTGATCCTGGCCGGAACCAGCACGGGTGCAGTTTACAACGTCGCCTGGGGAAAGAACCCGGAGGGCCGCAACCTGGTCGACCGAAAGAGAGCCACGGGGTTTGATTCGCAAAAGGCGATCTTTGAGTCCGGGAACGCCCTGATCAGGCAGATGAACGATACGGTCATCATGTGCGGCGACAAGGCGCGCCGGATCGACCTGTTTATGCCCGACTGCGGCTACGAGATGGATGTCGTGTTTTCGCTTTGTAATTCGGTCCGCCTCCCCATGCGGGTAATACCGGTTCGGGGATCCCCAGCCCAGAAATACCGCGTTCAGAAGGATTGTAAGCGATTCGGGGAGGGATGGCACCTTGCTACGTGGGAGCGCAAGGGGCAAGTGGTCGTCATTGACGCAGATTACTGGCTGGAAGCCACCCAGCGCGCCTTTCTGGCAGCTCCGAGTAATCCGGGCAGCATCTCGCTCTACAAAGCCCCCGAGCGCGAACACAGGCGGTACGGCGACGAAATCTGCGGGGAACGCCTCGTGGAGCACATCCGGGGGCAGACCGGCGACTTTTACAAGTGGGCGAACGTCCCAGGTGTCCGTAACGACCTACTCGACGCCACAAAATACGCGCGCGCCGGGCTTGCAGCTTTGGGAATGGGATCAGGCGCCGCACCGGTAGCGGCAAAACAAGCGCCCCGTAAGCGGGGTAACGTGGAGGTAATCAGCATATGAAGGCGAAGCGAATGAAGAAGGCGATGGTTGCCGCAGTTGATGCGCGACTGTTGCACAACTACAGGCAGTTATGGGCTGACCTGGTGTCTCTCAATTTCCGAACGCGGGCGCGTTT
>JBAXKQ010000303.1:0-2485 GCA_037135275.1 bacterium | reverse complement strand
CGTGTTCTGCTTTACGACCGGGTCGCTCGCTCCTTCCAGTTCCGCAAGTCGGGCCCAAACGTCTGACTCGTCGCCTGAGTTTCCGAGCGCAACAACGGCCTTGTTGCGGTGATAAGGCGATGACGCCTTGTCGCGGAGTGTTGCCGTGGCTTCCTCGACTTGTCGTCGCTTCGCCTCCGGCGCGAGTTCTTTATCCTTTTTATCCTTGATTTTCGCGGCTTCCCTTTTTGCCGAAAGATAGGAACGGTCGCACTTTAGCGGCTCTGCCATGACACAACCCTCGGTTGCAAAGTTGACTTCGGTAGCGACGTGCTCTGACCGCGTGTCATTTCCGGAATTGTCAGCAAGAGCGGTGTAACCGGGAACCCCGGAAATCACAGTCGCTTTCCAACCGGACGCGCCATATTCCAAGCCCTCCAAAATCGGACCGTTCACCTTGCTCCCCTTCTTGACACCCATGACGCCATCGCGGAGGGTATCGTCAATGATACGCGCTTTGTGTTTGATGTCGGTGCCTGGCAACTGGAGTTCAACAAGGACGTTGTCCCGAACAAATACAATACGTCGGTCATCCCATTCCGCCTCATGATTCCCGATCGTTGCATCGACGTTTGTAGGAGGCACCGAAGTATGTCGGATACGGTCATCAAAGAGCTTCTTGGCATGATCTGACGATGAGAAGACTCCGATGATGACACGACCAATCGGTTTCGTCTCGTGAAGCATCGAGTAGCGAACACCCCAGCGTGTGACTCCATCATATTCAGCGCGCATTCCGAAGGTCTGCCGGAGGATTTCCTCTCCGGGGACCGTGGTAATAAGGTCAGCCGCATACGAACCGGTGATGCTTGCGAGAAGAAAACAAGCCGCCATGATTGGCCTGACACTATGTAAAGGAATCTGTCTCATAGAATGCCTCCTGTAATCTGATCAGTGGGGACCGCAGATCCAGTCCACCTTATGCTCGGTCGATGGCAACGAAGAGCCGGACTGAAACGATGCTGCGGTCGGATGCGTGTTCGTGACAGCAGGTGCCGTCTCGAGAAGACTGACGGCTTTCCTTGTGCTTTCTGCAATCCTCTGGCTGGGCACAACTGCCACTTCCGTGGCAGATGTATGGACTGGCAGGGTCGTCAATGGCTGGACGTTCCAGATCGCATTTCCGCCTACTGGACAATCCCTGACGAACGCAGCCGTGCAGCCTGCTTTCGACAATGTCAGGTCCGAGACAGACTACGTCACGGACTTCGGCGCATTAGCCATGCACAATGCCTGGGCCGCCAAGAACGACACCATCCCGGGAAAGCATCTTGTCGTGGATGTTCCCTCCACGCTGGGCTCCGGTCGCTCGGGTCGCCTGTATGTCTGTTGTAGCGATAATTTGGATCTATTGGGTATTCTGCATCCTTACGACCTCCAGGGAACACTGTGTTGCCGACGTGGGAGCAATCTTGCCATGGTGGATCGGAACCGTGGTCGGCACGATTGTCGAGAGAAGAAGAAAGGCGAAGTGACCGTACTGCCAACTGGCGTTGGGCGGCCGTTGCGCGAGTTGGATGTGGAGAAACGAACGAACTAGTTGAGGATAAGTCCTGCTTTGGCACTGAGCGGGGCCAAGATCTGAAGCGTGCGAATCATGGTCGTTGAAAATGAAGAAGATCATTGTGATTCTGCTAGGTTGTACTGTCTTAGCCGCCTTAGCGTGGCTGCTGTTTGCCAGAACGAAGCCGGAGGCTGGGGCTGAGAAGCAGGCGGGCGGGCTCGCCCCTCTGGTAGAGGCGGAAGGGAATCCTAAAGAACCGGTTCAGCCACCACTCGCCGGGCAGAAGACTCTGCAGACGCAGAAGTCACCTCTTCCCGCGATCCCCATCAATTCCAAGCTCACCACGCAGCAGGTTCTCGCAGTTATGGACCTGCCGGAGAACATCCGGACCATTGCGGGGCTGACGCCGGACAAGAGCTATCAGATGCGTACCAAGGCGGTCCAAAGCCTCGGTCGGGAACTCAGTCGGAAGGAGCTGGACGGCATCTACGCCTTCCTCTCCGTCAAGTACGAGGACTACCATGGCGAGCTGCAACTCCTGGAGTTTGAGTCCATACGCAACGACACCCTCGATGCGCTCCTGCGCCAGAAGGAACTGCCGTCCGACCTCGGGAAGCAGATACTCAAGATGTACAATGATCCCGAGCAGAACGAGGTGTGGCGGGACTACTGTGTGCAGCACTTCGGTCCGTACGCTCAGACGAAATGGAAGGACGGATCTGGAGCAGGCGATGACCCGGAATGGGCGGAGGTGACGAACGCATACTGGCAGGCGACCACCGAAACAAGGAACACCATCGCCGGGACCGCCCTGATCGGCATGAACACGCTGGCCGGGCGATATCCGGGGCTTACGAAAGACCAGGTGGCTGAGCGATCATTGCAGTTGGCGAGGGACGACTCTTGCGGGGATGCTTCTCGCGTAACGGCCTTCAGGATGTG
>JBAXKQ010000302.1:0-2498 GCA_037135275.1 bacterium | reverse complement strand
CGACTTGTCCTGTCAAGTCAACTACTAACCATCCCACGTTACGCACTATACGTGCTAAGCGTGTCGGCGACAGAGTTACATTCCGGGTGCAGGCCGTTGATTACCGCCAACGCACGCACACCGTGTGTACGGAGGAGGTCGATCCAGGGGAGCTTCGTGAGAAATTCCCGGAGCTCGCCCATCATCGGCCTTCTGTGGTCCTAGACGAATACCTGCAATAGAATAACCACATGCTTCGGCTCGCAGCCTGCGTAGCGCCGTGCCGCGGCAACAACAGTTGATGGCAAGGATGGGCCGTATGGGACAGATAGGCAAACGAATCCCTCCTGAAGAATCGATTTCCGAACTCAAAGGGCGGCCTGTTACGGAGGCCAAGGCCCCAGCCGCTCTACCGAGCAAGGAACGCAATGGACAGGAGAAACAGGAAGGGCTGCGGCTCACTGAGTCATTTGAAGCGCGACAACCAAAGTTCACTTTTGCCGATATCGTCCTGCCTGAGGTTACAGCCCGGCAGATTGAAGTCCTTAGGAGTCGAATCCGCAACCACCACCTGCTGTATGAAGAGTGGAACCTGAAGGCTGTAGACCCACGCGGCCTGTCGGTCGCTGTCAATTTCTATGGACAGCCTGGGACCGGAAAGACAATGTGCGCGGAGGCACTGGCTGCTCACCTGGGCAATCCCATCATAGAGGTAAACTACGCAGAAATCGAGTCCAAGTACGTCGGCGAAACTCCAAAGAACATCCAAGCCGCGTTCAAGAAGGCAAAGGAGTCTGGCGCCATTCTTTTCTTCGATGAAGCGGATTCTATTCTGGGCCGCAGGATGACCAACGTGACTCAGGCAGCCGATCACGGCGTAAACGTGTCGCGTGCGGTCATGTTGAAGCAGCTTGACGAAAGCACGGGCATTGTGCTGTTTGCGACAAACCTGGCCAGGAATTTCGACGGCGCATTCGTTCGTCGTATTCTGCAACACATCGAGGTGCCTCCGCCCGACGAGAAAGGGCGGCTGCTACTGTGGCAGAAGATGGTGTCTTCCAAGGTGCCTGGCCGAGATGCCCTCCCGTTTGAAGAACTTGCTCGAGTGTCTGATGGACTGGTCGGCGGAGAGATACGCAACGCTGTCATCATGTGCCTGTCTGAGGTCGCGAATCGCGATGGAGCAGACCGGATCGTCAGGCTGGACGATGTCACGCGGGCAATCGAGTCAGTTCGTCATGCGAAAAGAGACATTGGGCGGTACGATTACCACATTGAAGAGTGATCCAATCGTTCATTGAACTGGTTCACGCTACGTCTACTGAGATTGCCCCCGTGCCTGTGGTAGAGGCGATCGGCAGAAACAAGGAGCGCAGGGTATGAACGCATTTGAACACTTGGCCGTGATTCACATTGCGGCCAATGAGTCTCGCCAGCAGGATAGGCGGTACATGCTCATCGCGTTGTTGGAGCCTTCCGGGGGGGGGATGCGGTCGGTAGTGTTCTTGGAATGGGTCTTCATACGGCAACGATAGATCATGGCTTCGGTGGCTTCCATGACACCGTTCGCGACGATGCCGGACATTCAATAGCGACCATCGACCACGGCTTTGGCGGTTGGAACGACGTGTTCCGCGACGCTTTCGGGCATACAACGGCAACTGTGGACCATGGGTTTGGCGGTCATCACGACACGATTCGCGATGCCTCTGGTCATACGGTCGCAACGGTCGACCACGGTTTCGACGGCTCGCATGACGTGATCCGTGACTCCGCCGGCCACACCACTGCCACCGTAGACCACGGTTTTGACGGCTTCCACGATACTGTTCGCGACGACTCCGGCCATTCGGTGGCGACCATCGACCACAGCTTCGATGGGTCGCACGACACGATTCACTTTGGCTATTGGCTCTGATATCTTTAGCCCTGCCCTGCCGGCCGTTCACACGTCGTCATCCTCGTCCCGCAGTGTCGGCACCGGCGATAGCGGATGATCATCCGGTTGACCTTTCGGGTGTGGTCCACGAGAAAGTGCCTACACCCGCACTTGCGGCACTCCAATCCACGCTGGTCCGTGGCGGGATCCCACTTCTTCCGTTCGGCTTGTTCAACCATAATCGCTACCTCCTGAGGTCGTCCTGCGAGTATCTCTTCCGCTGACGTTTGGGCGTCATTGTCATCGGCCGTGCCACTTGTCTCGGGCGCAAGCGTCAGCACGGCCACTTTCAGCCCTTCCAACTGAACCCGACGCCGCTGATTATCCGGCTCGAAGTCGAGAGGCGCGCTGTAAGCCCTCAGGATCAGCGATCGGATCACCCCCCTCCTTTGGGACGTTCATCCTGCGATATGCGCCCTCAGGTTAACGTGGTGAGTTTCTGGCGGCATATTTCCGAGCCAACGACGTCAGTTCCGGGCGCCCTGCCCTTTTTCGTCGAGTGCATGGTCGCCGCCGGCCCGTGAATATTGACGCCTCCCTCAAAACCCATGGCCTCATGCGGCGAGGGCCCGGTGAGGTT
>JBAXKQ010000301.1:0-2505 GCA_037135275.1 bacterium | reverse complement strand
CGGCCGGCGCAATAGGTATAGACCAACGCTGGTTGGCCGCCACGTCCGGCCCGGCCGCTGCGTTGGGCGTAATTGGCGGGCGTCGGCGGGACGTTGCGGAGATTGACGAGGTTCAACTGGGCGATGTCCACGCCCAGTTCCATGGTCGGGGAGCAGAAAAGGAGCGGGAGGTCGCCGGTGCGGAAACGGATTTCGCGCTCTTCCCGGTCTTCGGCTGTGACCTGGGCGGTATGCTCGCGCGCTTCCAGGACACATTTCAGATCAACAAAGCTGCGGTAGCACTCGACGAAGTAGCGGTTGACGTCGGGCGGGATTTCGCCCGCCTCCAGCAAGCGGGTGCGGTCAAGCGGACGAATCTCGCCGTCCGCCGGCAACCAGCGCAAGGCGTCGGCATTGATCTGGTAGCCGGGAACGTCGCCACTGCGGACTTGCTCGACAATTCCGTAGCGTTTGAGCGCGAGAAACAGGAAACGAATGGCCTGGTCCGCTTCCGGCCGGCCGAAGTTTTGACCTGGCGGCACGTGCGGCGCCAAGGAGCGCTTCAGGTAGCGACCATAACCGCCGTAGGAGGAGACAAAGAAACCGGTGCGATCCTGCTGCTGTTTGGGACGCGGGTAGGCGACGACGGATTTGACCAATTCGCGCGCGTCCTCCAGATACCAAACCGTATCTTCCAGGAGCCGCGGCATGGTTTGTTCCACCAAGTCGAGCTGCTTTTGCGGATCGAGGACATCCACTTTGACGGCCAGCGACCGACGCAAGACATCGAGGAGGGTGCGCAAGAGTTCCTCGCGCAACTCGGGGCTGCACGAGCGCAAGGGCGCTGGGGTTTCAATGAACTGCTCCTGATCCCGCTCCACCTGAATCTTGAAGCCGGCATTCCAAAGTTCCTCCTCGTCCAGGAGGCTGTTCCTTGGATGGCTCGCCACTATACTGCTGGTGATTTGTGCCACCTATCTGCTGCAGCTCATGGTGTTTCAAGGGATAGTCGTCGGTATCGTGATTGTCATGCCATTCATCTTCGGGTCATGGATCCTGTTTGCTCGCAGCCAGTGGTGGACTATCGTTCCCGTCGCCTGCAGTTTTGGCGGCATGGTGTATTTCGGATTCAAGATCTTTACCCATGAACTTGCATTGGCGATGGCGATCCTTGCGTTGCTGCCGTACATAGCCATGACGCAGGTGAAGAAGAGCGAACGTTCGCCTTTGCCTGTCACAGCATACCTGTTGTTTGGCTACTTATCTGTCCACCTGCTTGTGAGCGAGTACATTTGCATCAAAGATGGAATGGGTGGAATGGGCAACATCCTGAGGGTGTACATGCACGGGCTCTGGCCGCTCATCTTTGCAATGATTCTTTTGAGATATGGCTCCACCAGACATTTAAGATATGTCCTCCTAGCCATGTATATTGCCCTGTTTGGCAGGGTTGCCCTGGGGATCATCTCGCTGCTGGCACCGCACAACATGCTCTTTATCCCTTTCATAAATTACGTATTGCCAGGCACTTTTTCAGAAGGCATGGACTTGCGCGCCTCGACCCTCCTGCTGTCCTCCATGGCCTTGTGCTACTCTAGCCTTTCAAAGTCAGGAATAGCCAAGGCAGCGCACCTTCTGGTGCTCATTCCTGCCGGGTATCTGCTTCTCCTCGGGGCTGGCAGAATCAGTCTTACCGTTTACTTCGGCATCATACTGTTTTGGGCACTTCTTCAGCGCAAGTTCGTGCTACTGGGTGTGGTCACGGTCTCTCTCGCCCTCCTGATCGGAGTCTTGAATAGCGACCCTTCAGTCATCCAGAATGCCGACCCTCGTGTCCAGAGAACACTGAGCATCCTCATTATCGAGAGCGGGGGCACCGACGTACACAAACTGGTCGACGGTAGGGACCGATGGCACTCGGACTGGATGAGACACGGCCGGGAAAGATGGCTGACATCACCTGCCACGTTTATCTTCGGCAACCGGGTACATCGTTATGACGAGACATTCACCCGCACCTGGGCCAGCCATGCTATGCGAGTGGAAATGGCCGCTAGAATGGGCGCTTACGAAGCTGGACTCTGGACGGTTCTCGCCGTTACGGGAATAGTTGGGGCAATTCTTTACCTGCTGTTGTTCCGGGGATTGTTGACTGATGTGGCCGCGGCGCTGCTTTCTACAGGAATCCGCGACCATGGCGACGCGTTTTCATTCTTGGCTGTCTCAGGAGCGCTGACGTGGCTCCTGTTGTGCTGGGTATCGGGGAACTTCCCGAGCCTTGAGCTGATGTTTGCCGTCATCGCGAAGGCTGTCTTTGACGACAGGAAAGCGATCGAACGACAAGCCGGAGAGATTATGGTCGAACCGACTGCCGAAGTGGAGGTGCAGTAATGTTGCGGAAACACAAGAAGTCGTCGGGAATCTGCGCTGAAAACGATCAACGTTTTGTTCCTCGTCCCGTCGAGACCAAGATCGTGACCTGGGCAGAGCTGCTCAGAAGGCGAGCGAGGTGGCGCAAACAGAAGA
>JBAXKQ010000300.1:0-2524 GCA_037135275.1 bacterium | reverse complement strand
GCAACCCAGCAACCCAGCAACCCAGCAACCCAGCAACCCAGCAACCCAGCAACCCTCTGTAACCCTTCCTACACCGTATCAATAAACGTCCGCTCGGTGCGGCTGAAGATAAGGAGGCCGGTGAAGAGAAGGACAACAGTGGTCAGCATCGAGATACCCAGGTAAAACGGACTCACAGTACCGGCGCCCAGGAATGCATACCGGTACGCCTCGACTATACCTGTCATCGGGTTCAATGCGCTCACCCACCGCCACTTCTCGGGGATCAGCGACAACGGATACGCCACCGGTGTGGCATACAGCCACAACTGGCTCAGGAAACCCGCCACATGCACGAAATCCCGGTACTTCGCCGTCAGGGCCGACATCCATAGCCCAACCCCCAGCCCGATCGCCGCCGTCTGCAACACCAGCAACGGCAACGCGACGACCCAGACAGTCAGGTTGAACTGCCCGCCAACCGACGTACAGAATTTGTAGAACACCCAGAAACACAGGAACGTTACGAGTTGTATGACAAACGCGGCCAGGTTCGATATGACCACCGACAGCGGAACCACCAGCCTTGGAAAATAGACCTTCCCGAACAGGTTGGCATTCGCCACAAACGTCGTCGATGTGCCCTGCATGCACTGCTGGAAATACTGCCAGGCCAGCATCCCGCACATGTAGAACAGCAATTGCGGGAGTTCGTCGGTGGAAATCTTCGCTATCCTGCCAAACACGACCGTGAAGACCAGGGTCGTGGCCAGCGGCTGGATCACAAACCACGCCGGCCCGAGGATGGTCTGCTTGTACCTTGCAACAAAATCCCGCCGCACCAGCAGCAGTAGAAGATCCCGGTAATGCAGCAGCTCCCGCCACGGTATACGCACCCAGGAGCGAGATGGTTCGATGATGAATTCAGGAGGCATGGAAAGTTGTTGGGTTGTCAGGTTGTTGGGTTGTTGGGGTCGGAACACCGGAATTGGCACACTTCCGCAGGTAAGCGATGTAGCCGTTCAAGACTTTCAAGGCCTTCCCAGTCAAGCCGCACAGGTGTTCGTATTCCTCGCGTGTGGCATAGCCTTCGTCCAACGCGCAACCAAGATGATCCATAAGTTCCATCAGTGATCCCCTGCCCTACCGGCAGAACTGGACATTCTCCTGATGATGATGCCTGCCGAATCCTTCGGCAATGTTTGCGGTTACAGACCGCGATGCGCGTACAATCTGATCCGCCAGCCTGTATCTTTCCTCGGCCGGAAACCTCCTGCAGAATATGGACAGTTCCTTTCTCAACTCCCTTGCAAGTCTATAGGCTTCTATCTCCTCAAACGTTTTGAATGAAGCCATCGTCTATGCTCCGAACTTGCAAGATTGTTGGACTATTATATCCGGATACCGCAATCGGCGCACTCCCGCAGGCAAGCAGTATGTCTCTTCAACAATTCCGAATGCGAACACCGCTCGTGCTCCGATCCGATAACTCAGCAACTTAACAACCGAACAACTCAACAACCTATTTCATAAGCATCTTCAACAGCGGACTGCTCCACACGCCCTGGGCGCGTTTTTGAAACTTGCGCAGATGCTGGATGCGGCCACGCAGGAAGTCACGTTCGCCGTTGCCGTTGTCCAGGCTCGCCAGCTCCCCTTCCACTTCGTCCAACAGCGAGGAGTATGCACCCAGCTTCTTGCCGATGGTATCGGCCACGGCGCTCTTCACGATCTGGCCGAACCAGTCATTCGCCTCGTAGTAGTCCTTGCGGTCGCCACGCACCCAGACCTTCTTCACCGCATGCCACTGCTCAAGCTGCCGGACCCCCATGCTAGCACTGCCCTTGCTGATGCCAAGCGCATGCTGCATGTCCGCAAGACCGCGAGGGCCTGAACTGAAGTACAAGTACGCGTAGATCTGACCCACCACCCGACCCAAACCCAGGGACTGGGTCATGTGACCCGCATCCTGGATGAACCGGCGGACCAGTGGATTGAGAGAGGCAAAGACTTTGGACATGTGCAGAATGCGGAAAGTAGAACGTAGAATGTGGGATGTGGGATGTGGAAGAAGACAACAGAGAGGGAACGCGAGCCTTCGACGTTCGACCTTCTACACTCTACTTTTTACATGGCTTCTTCAGACTCCGTCCCCGTGGATTATGCACCCACATGTACGTTCAGTATGTATTGAACGTACCATTATCACCCTCGATTGTCAACAGCGCAGAACGTCGAAAGTAGAATGTAGAATGTGAGCAAGGGCAGCGGCGGAGTGCCGCCTGCTGGAGCCGGGGTGCCCTCACCCCGGCGTCCAAGGACTGGCATATGACTCGACACCGGGGTGAGGGCACCCCGGCTCCAGCGGAACGGCGAGGAGGAGCGCCAGTGATGGAACGCGCTATGTCGCCAAGAACGCAAAAAAGGATTGTGAACGGTGGTCCCAATCAAGGTGCCCTCGATGTTCTCACCTGGAGGGCGAGGCTCTGACGAGCCGCGTCCGTGGGTGAGGAATTGTTGGGTTTCCTGGTGCTAAAGTCCTGCT
>JBAXKQ010000299.1:0-2536 GCA_037135275.1 bacterium | reverse complement strand
CTGTTTCCGCTCCCGCGCGTCCCCTGCCACGCGGCAATCGAGGAGTTCCGAGTGCTTGGCCGTGAAGCGCGTGAGCATCGCGTAACCCATGTAGGGAACAGGCTCGGGAACCGCTTCGGCCAGATACGTCGTCTTCCCGATATCCCAGGTCCTGACGAGTTGCCACTGGCCGTCGATGTCACCACGGTTCAGGAAGCTCCAGCGGTTGAAGCCGTCCACCCCCACGGCCAGCCCGCCCATCACGGTTTCCGCCCCATGGAGAACGGCGTCATACGACTTCGGTCTGTCGCCCCACGGCGGATTGATGCCGAATTCGCTCAGGAAGAACGGTTTCTTCCGCGCATGAGCGACCGCGGACCACGTTGCGAAAAGGGCGTGGCGATCCTTGACGTTGTTATACGTGTGCGTGTCATAGGCGCCGACGTAGTTGTCAAACTCGCCGTCCGGAGGCAAGCCCTTGTAGGGTATGCCATTGACCGAGTCGGGACCGGACAGAGGCAGGGCAATGCCCTTGGCGTCGAGCGCCTTGCGCGTGGCCCTGATGCCGTCCAGGATTGGGCACCCGCCCATCCACCAGTTCGATTCCGGTTCGTTGGCAATACAGAGCCACCGGATGCAGGTGTACTTCCTGGTGTTCAGCAAATGACCCGTCAGGGTCGAGAGCCCCTCGGCAAAGTCTTCCACGGATTTCGGCGCGCTGGTGATCGCGTCGCGGCCGGGTAGTTTGTTCCACTCGACGCCGGTCCACTGCTGGGTCAGGAACACGTCCACGCGATTCGTCTCGCACCAGTCGAGAATGCGGTACAGCGTCCGCATCTCCTCGTTGTCCCAGTCGAACGTGTTTCGCTCCGGCTCGTACATGCTCTGATCGAACTCGACGCGTATCCAGTCGAGTCCCAACCACTTGGCGTGCCGGCCAATCTGCTCCACGCCTTCGTGTTCTCCAGCGGAGGATTCCCGCCGTAGGCGATGCCGCGCATCGTCCCGGGCAGCACCTTGCGGACCGCGTGCCATGACGCGCCGATACCGCCAGCCATCTTGTGAACGGGATTCTGCATGCTGATCGTGATGGGCAGCCGCTCCGTCAGCAGCACGTAGTCATAGACCATCCAACTGCCGCCGCTGAGCCCGATGGTCAGTGTGTTCTCGCCCGGTTGCACGGCCCCATCCGGCAGGAGGATCTCAAAGGGGCGCGTCGCGCCGCTGGTGGTGATGCGACCGCCTTGACTATTGTGATCCGGCAGAAGCTGCTCGACAGCGGGATTGCCGTTGACGGTAACCGTCACGCGGCTCTGTTGCCAGGTGGAGATCAGGCCCAGAACAAGTTTCAACTTCCGCGGCACGGGCGCATTGGCGTTAAACCGGATCGTGTACACATGGGAGGTTGCCCCCGCCCATACGTCCTTGCTGCCGGGATGAATGAACGGCCAGGATGACGCATCCCCGGGCCCGACCGTAACGACGACCGGTTTCGGGAACGCATTGGAGTACGCGGATTCGCAAGCAGCCCCTTTATCCGCAAGGGCGAATTCCATCGCCGAGCCGTCCGGCTTGCCGATACGGAAGATCGGCGCCGCCGTTTCCTCCGCCGGCAACGGTTTCACCGCGCCGCCCTCTTCCTTCGTCGCGGTGGGAGGCGCGGTTGATACGCTGCCGGCCGGCGCGAAACGGTACGAGGGCGGCACCGGGGCGGTTCTGGCCCAGTCGGTCGGCTGGTCGCTCATCACGAAGGTCAGTTTGCCGCCGTTGGCAATGAGGTCGTGCGTGAACCAGGCCTGATTCCACGGCTTGTCGTTGATACTCAGCGAACGCACATGGATGTTGTTCGGCCCGGCGTTCCCGGCCTCGACAATCAACTTCTTGCCACCCTCCATCTGCAGGGTGAGTTTCCGGTAGCGCGGTCCGTTCACCAAATACACATCCTGGCCGGCATTGGGGAAGAACCCCATCGTCGTAAACAGGTACCAGGACGACATGGCCCCCGAATCCTCTTCGCCGGGCGTATTGCCATTGTTGAACCGCGACCGGATCTTCTTCGTGTACGTGGGCGTGAGGTCCGGCCGCGAGGCGTAGATGAACAGATACGGCAGCAGGAAATGCGGCTCATTCTCCATCCCGTTGACGTCGCCGAAGTTTGCCAGGCGTGCGACGAAGGTCTCGGGGCCGCCGCAGAGTTCGATCAGCCGCTCCGCCTGGTGGGGAACGAAGAGGGAGTAGGTCCATGAGTCGCATTCGTAGAAATGCTCGCAGAATGGGTGAATGCCGGCACGGTAAGGCTCGGTAGGCACCCACTTGCCGTCCTTGCCCCGCGACTGGATGAAGCCTTTGAACCCGCGGCTTTCGGTCTCGGCATTCCAGAGTTCACTCCAGCGCTCGCTGCGCGCGCCAAAGCGGCAGCGGTCTTCCTTCAGCCCCAGCAGGCCTGCCACCTGCGCCACGCAAAAATCGTTGTACGCGAACTCCATGGTCTTGCCGCTGGCGCCCTTGGCTAGAAGCTTGAGAGTACCGAAAGGCACCCAGCCCTGGTCGTTCTCGC
>JBAXKQ010000298.1:0-2559 GCA_037135275.1 bacterium | reverse complement strand
CCGGCCGCAACGGCCTGACAAACCACTTCCACGGTTGCACTGCTGCCACCGCCGGAACCGAGCACAAATGTCCTTCCAACTCCGCCCGAGACCGGAATCACTCCGTCAGGGGTGAACGCAAAGAGACGTGCATCCCCGGCCACGCTGACGACTGCTGTACCGTGCCAGTCGGAACAAAGCACACCAGCGCAGTCCAACATCATTATGTCAACGGCCCAAAGCGGCCGGCCCCCGGTACGCGGGGTAATCTCGATACCGGTCACATGAATCCTGCAGGCCGGACCCGGCGACCGCAGGCTGTCTGACACGCTCTGACCACCGAAGATTCCCCTCGCCTCAAGCTGACCTTCCTCAAACTCGACACAGAACACAAGGTGAGGCTTTCCCTCAGCCGACGCAATCTCCCGTCCGTTTCTGAGCAGGACAACGCTCCGGCAGTTGGAAAAGACATGGATCTCACGACCGCCCCCAGGCCCATCCCGGCCCGCACGGGCTGCCCAGTCGCCATAGACATGGATATTGGGATCGTCCGCCCAGCGGGCCATGAGAAACGCCCTGGCCATCTTTGGCAGGCGCCAGGCGTCGAATATCCCGGAATACCGCAAGTAACGCCTCTTGCGCATCGTCGCATAGTCATTCATGCACCATATCACGCAGCCGGAGTTGAACTCCTTACCCTCCATGCGGGCAAGGTCCTGCTCGATCACCTGGACCTGCTTGAGCTCCTCTTGCAGATCCCCGCGGGCGGCCGTGGGCATATTTCCCACCTCGGATACTATGGTTGCTCTCAACCTGCTGGCCGCGCAGCCGGCCTCGAGCGCTTCTATCTCGTAGTTGCATCCCCACACATCGGCAAGGTCCAGGGTTTTTTCGCGCACCGCCCGATACAGGTGGTTCTCCGCATACGTCACGGGACGGGCAGGATCGAGTGACTTGGCCAGGCTTCCAAGCTCCCGGTACGCCCTTCTTGACCTGGATTCGTTTCCCATCCCCCAAAGGATGATTGACGGCCGATGCCTGTCCCTGAGAATCATGCGTTCCATCTGCCTGAGAGCACGTCGCAGCCACCGGCCCGTCCGGACGCTCTTCCACGACGCTATTTCCGCGTAGACCATCAATCCCAGCTCGTCGCACGCGTCAAGAAACGCCGGGTGCTGGGGATAGTGAGACAGTCGCACAATGTTGCAGCCCGTCTCCCTGAGCAGGCGGGCGTCCTCACGGTGCATGGCAACCGGCAGCGCGCCGCCGAATCCGGGCATATTCTCGTGCCTGTTGCAGCCGCGCAATTCAACCCTCTCGCCGTTCAGGAAGAAACCTCTGCCGGGCTCAAACACGGCAGATCTCAGCCCGAACCTCTTTTCGCGCACGTCAGCCACCATCGAACCTCGAAGCAGCTCGCACCGGCATACGTAGAGGGATGGCCGGCCCGGCGACCAGAGCTCGGGCCGCGGAATCTCAAACCTTGTTTCCGCCGGGGAAAGAGTTCCGCCTGCCGGCACATTAGTGGCCGGGATCGTGGCGGAACCAGCTTCTCTCCCCGAAGGATCAATGATGGTCAATCTGACAGCCGTATCGACGGACACCGCTGTGGTGTTGCGAACCTGCACCGTTACGCCGGCAATAACAGGCTGGCCTGGCATGACGGCTGTATCGATCCTGATCCCGTCCATGACAAGGCTGACCGCCGGCTCCCACCTCAGGAAGACTCTCCCGGCCAGTCCGCCGTGGAGCAGGAAGTCCGGCATCTTGATACCCGGCAGCACGAACGACCGGCAGTTGTTGGTCAGCCGCACGGCAAGCAGGTTGGTCCCGGGCTGCACGAATCCGCCGACATCCAGGCGGAAACCGAGAAATTCACCGTCGACATCAGCCACCTTGCGGGAATTGAGCCAGACGTCGCCGGTGCCGTAGAAACCCTCCGACTCGAGAACCCATGTGCCATCGCGCACGGAGCCGCAGGGTGCGGTCGGGAGGATAAACGTGCGCTTGTATGCACCGTGCCCGCGGTAGTAGTCAACACCCTCCTGGAACGTGTCGTCGAGATTCCATGAGTGCGGCAGGTCAACGGTCACGCAGTCCGCGTCGTCATACGACTTCGCCCAACCCCGTCCGGCCCGACCGCGCCGGAAGAACCAGCCATTACCGAGGTCTATTTGAACATCCATCGCACGCCTCCCGCGCCCGAACCGTTGACGAGCCGGTGATTCTACACACGGACATCCACAAGGTACAGCGGCGACCCTGACAGCGTCACTTCACCCGCCTGTTTCGCCACCTCTTCGCCAAAGCTGTTCAGCTGCCGTGAGAACGCAAACGGCATGTTCATTCTGGTCGTTCCTGACAGGCAGTACGCCAGCACCATCTGCGCCCCTCCCGGGGCGCCGAAGAGGTACAAGCCGACATTGTCCGGGGACTGCATCCTTCTTATGAACGTGCCACTGCCAAGCAGTTCCATGAAGACCTTGAGGGCATGGTAGGCCGGGCGTTCCCGCCATCTGCCTGGCTCACTGTCATCCACCAGTCCGAATCCCCTTGCCACAAGCCGCCACCAGTACACTC
>JBAXKQ010000297.1:0-2560 GCA_037135275.1 bacterium | reverse complement strand
GGTAACGCGGAAATTCCGTGATGCGCTGCGACTTGATGTGGATTCGGCAGCAACTGAAGAGAAAGCCAGAAAGAGGCACATGGCCGCCCAAGGTACGCAAGTGCCTCGTTTGCTCATGGGGGACTCATAACTGAAATGGTGATCTTCCCGTCATCAACGGTCATCGATTCAACGCGTGACAGGATCATCCTCTCTTTTTCAAAATCACCGAACTTCGCAGCCGTTCTGGAAATCGAGTAGCGCAGAAATGGGCCAAATAGCGGCATGTGCCCCATTTTGGCACCGACAACCACGAGCCCGTTGCTCGTAACGCCGCACGTGAACTCGCGGGAATACGCAACTGGTCCAAACGTCTTCTCGCTCTTGAACAGTTTCCACGGACCGGCCTCGAACACAATTCGCATCCTGCACAAACCCGGATCAAGTCTAATAGTCATGGATTTCGCATTCAGCCGGCCGCATGCCGCGGCAAGCCACTTGTTCAGGTCCGCTTCGCTCACTGGTTCATTTGTGAAAGGCGTCCTGCTCGACTCGGCTGCGGTCTGTAACCGTGAGATCGCCATCTCAACCCTGTCAAGATTGCCAGCCGCTGTTGCATCGCGCCTGAAAGGCTTGTGCGGCCACAACGCCAGCACACCCAGGATTATGGCTATTGCCGCCGCAGCAAGAAGGAGAACCAGCAAGCGGCTCTTGGTACGCTCCACCATCCGATCAGTCTCAATGTCCTCTCTCACGTGTTCCATGACCAGCTTTGCTCCGCACTTGATGCAAAACAGGTGGCCGAGGTCGTTTGGGTAGTCGCAGCTCTGGCAGTATATCTTCACGATGAGCCTTTCATTTCTTACCAGACACGGAGTGCTGTGAGTCAGTCCCGGTCTTTGTCTTTGTCGTCGACTTGGAGCTCTCGGAGGCTGTGCTTGTCTTTTCCGCCCTTTGTGCGGTCTTATAGCTGTCACTCCGGTAGTCGGTGGAATAGAACCCGCTCCCCTTGAAAATCAGCCCGGCCCCGGTGCCCACGAGGCGACGCACTTTGTGCCTGCACTTCGGGCACCGCTTCAGCGCCGGAGCTGATATCACCTGGAACTTCTCAAACAAGTAGCCACAACTGCTGCACTCGTATTCGTATGTCGGCATAATTACATCACCTTATAATCAGAGGGAAACCGCCGGAGTCTATGCCCGAGCCCCCGTTGCGTCAATTGGAAACGCGCACTTCACCATTGACGCACGGCACAGGATCTACGACATTGTCAACGCTTTGGCTGCGGCTTTCGGGTCGGCCTGCAGCCGTTCCAGGTACGACCCGCCTGCGGACTTGTTTCCGGCACAATGAAAACTTGGACCATATGGGGACCGCCACTGGCGCTGTTCTTCCTGATCTTCCTCCTCCTCGTCCTCTGCCCAGGCGTAAATGACTGGCCGACATCGGCTTTTGTGCAGAGCATGCCGTACATACTCCTTTCCGTGGCAATTCTGCTCGGGATGGCGTTTGGCCAGAGTCGCATAGCGTTTGTCGGCTTTCTGCTGGTCGCTGTGGTTTTTGCCGGCGGCCGCGCTTTTGGCGGCGACATCCAGAACAGAGGATCTTCGGTCGTTCTGCTGGCCGCAATCTATGTTCCAATGCTGACGGCAATCCTGCGGTATCTCCATGAGGCCGGCATCTGCACGGCCAAGGGCGGAGGACGGGGCATTCTTGTGCTCTCTTCGGCGCTTATGATTGTGTTGCTTCCTGAAATGGACTTCTTCGCCGCGGGCATATCCGCTTCAGACCTCTCGCTCCTGAATCCGCCACCCGGCCTTCTCAGGATACCCGGGATAGGCCTTGTAGCCTTTGGCATAGCCATCCCTGTTCTGCTTGTCAGGCGGGAGCACGAGAACCCGCGAATCGGCCCGGCCATGGCCTTCTGCCTGCTGTTCCTTGCCGCCGCATTGAACTGTCGATCATCGCTCTGGACCGGTCACCAGGGATGGGCAGCTTTCCTGGCGTTCACCTCGGGCGCAGCAGTTGTCCTTGTATGGAACATGTTGGTAAACTCGTGGCACGAAGCCTACGTGGACGAACTTACTGAGTTGCCGGGCAGACGCTCCATGAAGCAGCACTTTGCCCGCCTCGATCAAACCTATTCCGTAGCAATACTGGACATCGACCGTTTCAAGTCGATCAACGACAAGTTCGGCCACAGCACGGGCGACCAGGTCCTCAGGTCCATCGCATCACGCCTCAAGGAACACCATACCGGCAAACCCTATCGGTTTGGCGGAGAGGAGTTCGTGATAGTGGTCGAAGACACTCCCTTCGAGGATGTCGTTGCCGGACTTGAAGAATTGCGCAGCAAGATTGCGGATCGGCCGTTTGTGGTACGTTCGCGTAACCGTCCAGGAAAGAAACCAACACAGCCCAGGCCGCGCGGAAACAGTGACCACGCGGAACGCATAACCGTCACGGTCAGCATAGGGGTCGCTGAATGCACCGGCCACAATCATGTGCCGCAGGACGTCCTCGGGGCGGCTGACAAGGCCCTTTACCGTGCAAAGGAAGAGGGACGCAATTGCGTCAGGG
>JBAXKQ010000296.1:0-2569 GCA_037135275.1 bacterium | reverse complement strand
CGAGCCGCGTCCGTGGGTGAGGAATTGTTGGGTTTCCTGGTGCTAAAGTCCTGCTCCGAACACGAGGGTGGCGAAGGAAGCAAAGAGCGTCCCCGCGAGCCGTCCCAGCGTTAGAGCCATACGGGTCACGTCACAACAGAAAGCGCATCTGGCCCGTCCCCGGAGGACTTAGTCTAATATCTTGAAGGCTGGCCGGGAGTGTGGTAGCTTTAGGCGGAATGGAGGCGATGATCATGAGAGCGGCTGGAAAGGATGCAATCGAGATAGATCCGCTGCGCTGTGGTGGAAAACCTGTAATACGCGGCACGCGTATCCCCGTCACAGTGATCCTGGATCAGCTGGCGGCCGGTGGTTCTGTGGATACGATTATCGGCAAGTATCCGGAACTGGACAGGGAGCAGGTGGTCGCCGTGCTCCGGTATTGTCATGCCATGATCGAACACAGCGACCTTGAGTTGATGCCGGTGTGACAGGGTGCTGTCCTGATGCGACTGCTTCTTGATCAAATGCTGGATGTTGAGGTGGCAACCGCCGTCCGCCTGCTCGGCCATGACGTTGTGAGGGTTTCCGATCTGGGGATGGCCACGGCAAGCGACCAGGAGATATTGCGGTATGCCGTGCGGGACGCGCGAGTGCTGGTTACGCTCGACGAGCATTTCGGGGACTGGACCTTCCTGAAGCTTGGTGAACACCCTGGCGTCCTCCGGATCAAATCAGCTTCCACAGCCACTGATTCAATCCTGCTGGTGCTTCTCCCTTTTCTGCAGAGTCACGGCGCCGCCGTGTTTGCCAATCAGCTCGTAATCATCGCCAAGCATCGCGTGCGCTGGATCTCCAGCTTGCGCTGATGGAATGTTCACACCTTTGCACCAGCCGCCTATGACCGGCCTGAGGGGATAAGAGCTGTGAATGGTGAATGGTGAATGGTTGTCCCAATCAAGGTGCCCTCGACGTTCTCACCTGGAGGGCGAGGCTCTGACGAGCCGCGTCCGTAGGTGAGGAATTGTTGGGTTTCCTGGTGCTAAAGTCCTGCTTCGAACACGAGGGTGGCGAAGGAAGCAAAGAGCGGCTCGCGGGGACGCTCGCCCTCCAATGACCGCTAACCGGCCCGCCAACTGGAGGGCGAGCGGCTTGCCCTGCGAAGCCTCTGGCGAAGCACGGGTCCCCGCGAGCCGTCCCAGCGTTAGAGCCATACGGGTCACGTCACAACAGAAAGCATTTCCCTCGGAGGACTCCTGAAGTCTTTCTCATCTGCCTCTTCCGTAGGTCGTTCAGGCGGTTGTGGCATCGCCAGATGCCGATTTCCACTCGACAAGGAATAACGCTCGAGTTAGTATACTCTTGCCGACCAGATCTGGTCTGGTCTTGTAAATGGAGATCTTATGATCGTGGTCAATTCAGTTACGGAGGCAAAGGGCAACCTTTCGGCACTTATTGCCCAGGTAATTGCCGGCCAAGAGGTTATAATAAGCAGGGCGCATAAGCCGGTTGCTGTTCTATCGGCGTACCATAAGCCGGGCCGGACACGGAAGCCAGGAGCTCTGCGCGGGCAGGTGCGGATCGCACCCGACTTCGACTCGCTCCCGGCCGACATAGCCGAGCCATTCGGAGCACTCCAGAAATGAACCTTCTCCTGGACACTCATGTGCTCCTCTGGTGGCTGGCGGACGATCCGACGCTCGGGGAAGAGGCAAGATCCGCCATTGGAGATGCCGACAACCTGACCTTCGTCAGCGCAGCCAGCGTGTGGGAAATCGTGATCAAAAAGTCCCTCGGCAAACTCGAGCTTCCCACTTCCTTCGCGGAAGTGCTGGCCCGGGAGGGATTCCAGAGCCTGAACGTGACTGCCGAACACGCGCTGAGACTCGAGTCCCTGCCCCATCATCATCGCGATCCGTTCGACCGGATGCTCGTCGCCCAGTGCCAGGTAGAGGAACTGACCCTCGTGACCAAGGACCCGGAGATCCCCAAGTACGACGTGCGAGTAATGCGCGCGTAGAAGATTGTGGAAGGTGGGGTGGCCATGGACCTGACGATCCTACGCCATCCAACACCTACTTCTTTCTTCACCTTCTTGGGGTAGCTACGGTCAACTTTCTACTTTCTACGATCCCCTCGCTCCGCTGGGAGTCTCGACACATTTCGGCGGAGACCTTTCGCACCAGACCGGTCCCCGGCTGCGTTGTCGCATGCGGCGCGGACACGAGTCCAGCGCCGCACGCGACGCCTTGCCGGACGGAACCACACCGGCAGGGAGCAGGGTTCCGGCGTGCTGCTGGGCGGTCTGGTTCCTGGAACCGGCCTGGCGCGACATCTCTCCTGCTTCCGAAATCTGTCGAGAACAGCACCCGCGCCTGGCTTGATGTGCTGCTGGATGATCAGAGCCGCGGGGGCAAGCACGACGGCGCGGTAGCACTGGGTTATGCGGTGCCGACAGAAGTCGCCGGATGTGGGAGGTGGGAGGTCACAGGCCATGGACCTGACGATCCTACGCCATCCAACACCTACTTCTTTGGTCAAGTACTGATTCTAAGTTGTCACTTTTGGCCGTCTACCTCTGTGTTGAACT
>JBAXKQ010000295.1:0-2575 GCA_037135275.1 bacterium | reverse complement strand
TCATCATCGCCGCCTATGGCTGGATGACCGCCGAGGAAGCCGAGACCGTGGCCCCGAAGGTGGTCTTTGTGGACGACCGCAACCGCATCACCGAGATCCGGAACCAGGAGCGCACCCCCCTTTGCGTAACCGCCTTCACGGACTGAGTGGCGATGAGGTAAGGACCGCCTTGTCCCGGGTGTCCGATCAGGCCATCGAGGCCCTGAAAACCATGTAGCGATAATCCCTAAAATAGCTATAATAGACAAAAGAAGAGGTGCTTATGTCTATTCATGCGCTCACCCCCATTCCCGGTCACACCATGGAGTCGATCACTTCGACAGATACCCAAAACCACTTCGGCAGGGTTCTGGGAAGGGTCCAGCGGGGTGTAGTGGTTGGCATCACTCGCCACGATGAGGTGAGTGCCGTCCTTCTGTCAGCAGAGACCTACCAATCTCTCGTCTGCGAACGCACCGACCCTCTGGCCAAGCTACGTGACCGGTTTGATCAACGCTTTGCGGGGATGCAGACTCCTGAGGCCAAGGCGGGAGCTCGTGCCCTCTTTGCTGCGACCCCCGAGGATCTCGGGCGTGCATCCGTGAAGGGCGCCAAGCATCGTGGCTAAAGCAACGATAACTGTCCTAGCTGGGACGAATGGAGCGGGGAAGAGTAGCGTTGGAGGTGAGGCGCTATGGGATGCAGGCACATACTGTTTCAATCCCGATGCGGTTGCTCGAGAGATCCTCGAGGAGAACACTGGCCTCCCCTCCAAGGAGGCCAACAGCCTCGCCTGGCAAGTGGGCTTGCGCCAACTCCGAGAGGCGATTCGTCTTCACAAAGACTTCAACTTCGAAACCACCCTTGGCGGGGACACCATCACAGCCACTCTTGAGGAAGCGCTGAACGCTGGCCTGGATGTACGTGTCTGGTTTGTGGGACTTGAAAGTGCAGACCTTCACATCGCCCGCGTGCAGGCCCGGGTCGCCAAGGGCGGCCACGATATCTCCCCGGACACCATTCGCCTGCGATTTGACCGTAGTCGCATGAACCTGATCCGCCTCATGGGACGGCTTGCGGAGCTGATTGTTTTCGACAACTCTGTCGAGGCTGATCCTCACCAAGGCCTCGCCCCTCGGCCAAGACTTCTGTTGCACCTAAGGAAGGGGAAGGTCGTGGGACCCAACCGAGCCGTGCTAGCGCAAACACCTGAATGGGCAAAGCCCATCGTCGAGGCGGCTCTTTCCCTCTGATCCATTTGCGCACTCCGCGGGCCTGCCTAGCCGGGTTCTGGCTGCTCACCAGGGATGAGTCCAGGGGGGTCCCAAAGTATCGTTCACGCGACATGGGTTACATCCATCGTGAGACGGCCTGGACAATTTGATTGCAAGCCCCGCCCGCCGAAATCCCCGCTGAGACAGGAATATTCGCATCCAAGACCGCTCGGATCATGCGGGGTTTTGTTTCCGCATACGTCGTTCGGATCGGACCAGGGCGATTTCCGCGTCGATCTCATCCATGCTGATGGCACTCAGTCCGGCGCGCTCGGCTGCGTTTTGTGATTCCTTCAGACTTGAGAGTGCGATGGCCCGCTGCAGCTGCTCTGCCTGAAATGCCAGATCAGTGTCAAACACTGGCACCAAGAAGAATGACGGTCCTGAGCGCCCAGTCAGAAGCACCACTTCATTCCTAGGGGCCGTAATGGCCTCAAGTCCCTTTTTCTGAAATTCACGCATCGGCGTCAGGCGCATGAGACCCTCCACAGCCTAACTATAGGCTTATTGCCGACTATTCAAACACCTTTTGTCCCCTTTTCGTCGGCATAATTCCTTCTGACTGCCAGCCCAGGGTTCTGCATGTCGTGGTGGCAACTCCATGGAAGGAACCGCCGATGCGCCGATGGAGGACCGAATTCTCTGCCTAGTGGCCTCATTCATCTCCACCAAGCAACTGAGCCCCCTCTGTCTTACCCAGAGCCTGATCGAAGGTCACAAGCGGCAGGTGCCCTGCCAGGCCAGCTCAAGCAGGGTGCCGACGCCCTCGGCAAAACGCAGCCAGGAGAGCCCCAGGAACAAGCTCATGCCGGCAGCGATCAACATCAACAGCAGCAGCGTGGCGCCGCTGTAGCCGAGTTGCCTGGCGGCAAACTTGCCGATCTCGTAACCGAACATGCCGCCGGGCGCCAGCGGCAAGGGGATCTTCAGACTGTAGAAACGCATGGTTTCGATGCCGCAACTGCCAATCAGCAGCAGCACGAAGCCGCACAGGGCGATGATGAACGGACGCCGGTCGCCGGACATGAAGCCCAGCCCGTCGAGGCGGCGATAGCCCCAGATCACCGCGAACAGCAGGAACAGCACCCACCCCCAGGCCGATATGCCAAACAGGTACAACAGCAGATCGGCCAGCCAGGCGCCGAAACGGCCGCCGGGATTGATGATGCGTTCCGCCGGCGCGGCATGCGACCAGCCTGGGCCGGCCGGGCTGAAACCGCCCAGAATCAACAACAGATAAGCAGCCAGCGCCGCCAACGCCAGCGAGATTCAAGCTGCCCAGGCTCAGGTTTGGGTAGGAAACCTTTTCATCGCAGAGTGCG
>JBAXKQ010000294.1:0-2587 GCA_037135275.1 bacterium | reverse complement strand
GTGATTACGGCTGGAGCGGGCATGCACGGAGTGGTGGCGCCGAGCGGCGTGGTGGAGGTGGCGTATGGCGGCAGCACGAACTTTGTGGTTACGGCGGACGCCTACTACCACATTGGAAGTCTGTTGACCAATGGCGTGAGTGTGGGCGCAGCGACGAATCAACTCGTGTATACCTCTGTCTGGGCGAACGTGATAGCCAGCGGTGTGTTCGCCGCGACCTTTGCGGAAAACCTGACCATCAACACGGGCACGCCGGAATGGTGGCTGGCGCAATACGGGTGGACAAACAACTTCGAGATCGCAGCCGTGAACGACACCGATGGCGACGACATGCAGGCCTGGACTGAATATCTGGCCGGCACGGATCCCACAAACCGGAGTTCATTTCTGGGGTTTGACAGCATCGCACCTGAAATCAATGGCGCGGGGATTGTGATCCGTTGGTCAAGCGTCACCGACAAAGTCTACCAACTTGATTATTCTGTGAACCTGCCTTTGGGATTCTCGACGTTACGGGCCGACATCCTCGCAACGCCCCCCGAAAACGCCTACACGGACACCGTGACCGGCGTGCCGGTAAAGTTCTACCGTGTGGCGCTTAACCAGCCCGCACCCTCCGGCATGGTCCTGATCCCCGCCGGCAACAACAGCGGGTCAGATCCGGACTTCGGCGCCTACACCCTGACAGTCAGCGCGTTTTACATGGACAGCACCCTGGTGACCAAGGCGAAGTGGGACGAGGTTTACATCTGGGCGCTCACCAACGGTTACTCCTTTACCAACGCCGGTTCCGTTAAGGCCACCAACCACCCGGTACAGACGGTCAATTGGCACGACTGCGCGAAGTGGTGCAATGCCCGCAGCGAGAAAGAGGGCCGCCCGGTCAGTTATCGCGTGGGAGGCAGCGTCTACCGTGGTGTTGCCGACAATTCGGTCACCTGCGCCACAAATGTCGCCGGATATCGCTTGCCGACGGACGTTGAGTTCCATTACGCCGCCCGAGGCGGTTTGGTCGGCAAGCGCTTTCCTTGGGGCGACACAATTGATCACACCAAGGCAAACTACTGGGGGTATCCAGCCTCTTCCGGCGGTTACGCCTACGACACTGGGTCTTACGGATACGACACGCGCTTTAACACAGGTGGCGAGCCATACACGAGTCCGGTGGACACATTCGCTGCGAACGGCTATGGCTTGTACGACATGGCGGGCAACTTGTGGGAGTGGTGTACGGACTGGCATCCTGGCTATGAAGGCTCGGAACGTGTGCTTCGCGGCGGCTGTTGGAACAGCGACGCCTACGGCTGCCAGGTTGGCTCTCGCTTCAGCGGCTACCCGGACCTCGCCTACTTCTACTTTGGCTTTCGGGCTGTCTTGCCTCCAGGTCAGTAAGGTGAGCCCTTCGGCAAGCTCAGTGCAGGCCCTTCGGCAGGCTCAGGGCAGGCAAGCAAGCGTGATCGGTCGTGTGCCGTGCCTGACGGAGGCAGGTCGAGCGGAGCGAGAGGCCGGACGATCACGCGACACGGCATCCTTTGACGGCATAGATTCCCACCATCTCGCAATCAAGCAATCCCGCAATCCTCCACTTCCCACAGCCTTATCCGTCCCATCCGTTAAATCCGTGGTCAAACCCCTTTCGCGCCTTTGACGCCTTTCGTAGTAAATCCCCTCTGTATTCCCTCAATTCGTAATTACTCATTCTTGTCCCGCCATCCGTCCGATTCGTCCGACGCCTAAAAATTCGCCGTTGACATCATCTGGCCAACGGAGCAGCATCCATTCATCGAGAAATCAGGAAGGATTTAAGAAACGTTATGTCACGTAAAAGGGCCATGACATCGGGCACCAGAAAGGATCATTCATTGAGCTTTGCTCTTACTGTCGCAGAAAGGTGCCCTGCGACATTGTTCTGCGGCGCCCGTGCCGAAACCGCAAAAAAGCAATTACTTGTCGCTCTTATCCATTTACGGAGAACTTATAAAATCAATTTCTTGTCCATAATTCGCGGGCGTATGGAAATAGCCAAAAAAGAGTATAGATGAACATATCGAAATTACTGCTTGTATCACTTGTGTGTGTGGTTGCCGAAGCGTTTTATGCCCGGACCGGAACAGCGGTTGACCGCAACGACCTGCGGCAGTCTTCACAACCTGAAGTGCAGATCACCGGCATTCAACGTGCGGGTACAAATCTGGTGCTTGCTTGGGCCGCCAGCACGACCGGACTTTCGTATACCGTGGAATTCTGCACCAACTTGTCTGATGGGGCATGGTCGCCTGTTCAGCCTACTTCCCAATGGTGGATCACGTGCAATGTATGGACGAACACTGAGGAGATGACGCAGAGACAGTTCTTCAAACTCAAGGGGCAGCAATTATCTGCCGCCACGGATTATTGGGTGCCTTGGGTAACGAAGTTGACGACAAACTCCGCGACAATCAATTGGCGGGGGACAGACGCGGGGTCTGGCACCGTAGAGTACGCCACGGCGAGTTATTATGATGAAAACCACAGTTTTCAACAGACGGTAACATCCATGATAACGGGAGCCTATCAACACGTAGCCCTTACCGGTCTGGACACGAAC
>JBAXKQ010000293.1:0-2598 GCA_037135275.1 bacterium | reverse complement strand
CAAACCAACCCCGCTTGCTCCTTGTGCGATCCAGTTCACCAACTTGGGATAGATGGCCGGGAAGAGCAGAAAACCGAGGATTATGGCGCAAAGGTAGAAGATGCCCAAAGCCACGATGCAGAGGGTCACGCTCTTCTTGGCTGCCCGTGCGCTGGGAACAGTAAAGAACATGATCAGGATATGCGGCAGTCCTGCCGTACCGAACACCAGCGCGATGACGGTGCTGATCATGGCCAGAGTGCTGTCGGTCTTAACGCCAATGGACATGGCGCTATCGGCAGTAGGCATCAACTGACGGACCGTCGAAATCGCCTGGTCCGCCGACATTCCGGCGATCGCCTGCACCGCGTCCGGGTTCTTACCGGCAAGGATGGGCGGCACCGCCTCATAGGCGGTTTTCAGAATAGCCGAGAACGATCCGTCCCCGACGATGAAATAGGCCATCACCGTCAGCACCACCATGGCGATCCACAGGAACACCGCCTGGACGACCTGGTTGTACAGGGTGGACTTCATGCCGCCAAAGATGATGTAGACGCTCATCAGCACACCGAGACCGATGGTCACCCAGACAAAGTTCCAGCCCAGCAGCATCTCAAACAACAGGCCGGCACCCAGCATCTGTGGGACGAGGTAAAAGGTGGAGATCACGATGGTACAAACCATCACCGCCAGCTTGACGCGGTCGTCCGGAAAGCGCCGGTGCAGGGCGCCCGCCACCGTATAGGAACCGACATTGCGCAGCGGGCCGGCAATCAGCAATAGGACGGCCATGTAGCCGCCAAAGAAACCGATGGAGAGCCAGATCGAGTCGATGCCGAATACGCCGATGTCACCCGCACAACCCAGGAAACTTGCAGCGGAGAGATAACTGCCCACCATCGCGATACCCACCTGAACCCAGGGAACCCCCTTTCCCGCCACGTAAAAATCACTCGTGGATTTGGTGGATCGGCTGGTCCACCAGGTGATGACGATGCTCGCCACCACGAAAAAGAGGATGAATCCGATGACAATGCCCTTGTCCAAGGCGCTGCCCTTTGCGGCAACCGGAGTCGCCGCGGCAATAACAGGAGAAACAAAAAAAGCAGGTAGAGCATTTAACATGGGGATCACCGCGCCTTCTTGAACCAGATTCCGATCAACAACCAGGACACCGGGAAGATCATTAGGGAGACAAGCAACCCGAACGGCATTCCGAAAACCTGCAGGGCGGCGACACTCTTGCAGGCGGGTGTCTGCACGACGGCGGCACCCAGGTAGAAAAAGAAAAACAGGGCGAAAAGCCCGAAGTTGACAAGCACCTTTCGGCGCATACCGGTGAGTGGCGGCGGTGAAGAGGTAACGTCCGGATCGCTCATGTCTTTCTCCTGTTGTCTTTTGAATTTAAAAGTGTGGAACCATACCATCAGGCAGGGTCGGCTTGTCAAGTGGAGTGTTCAGGTGCTATAAGCCTTTCAGAATTCAGGGAGGCGCGTCATGGGACATCCACATTACAGTTGGCGTCAGTTCGGGTTGGGGATCGTTTCTCCCGCCATCCTGGTTCTGGCGCTCTTTGTCCTGGTGATATTCGGCGTTGTCACACCCACGATCGAAACCTCGATCACCGACCGAAAAAAGGAGATGATCCGGGAACTAACGGTCGCCGCGTGGGGAATCCTTTCGGAATGCGGGCGCCAGGAGCAGTCCGGTTCGCTTACCCGCGAACAAGCCCAACAGCTGGCCCTGACAGAAATCCGCCACCTTCGCTACGGCAACGAGGGCAAGGACTACTTCTGGATCACCGATCTTCGCCCCATCATGGTCATGCATCCCTACCGGGCTGAACTCAATGGAACGGACGTCTCTGGATATCGTGATGCGCACGGTGAATCTGTGTTTGCCCAGTTTGTCCGAATTGCCCGGACCCAAGGCGAAGGCTATGCCGCCTACCAATGGCAGTGGAAGGATGATCCGAAGCGGATCGAGCCCAAGCTCTCGTTTGTGAAGTTGTATGAACCGTGGGAATGGATTATCGGTACGGGAGTCTATTTGGACGATGTTCGGGCGGAAACCCGGCGCCTGACCGGGCGTCTGACCCGGCTTTCCCTAGCCATTTCCGCGGTGCTGGGAGTGCTCCTGTTCGTGATCGGCCGCCAGAGCTACGGCATCGAACGCAGGCGGCGCAAGGCGGAGCAGGAACTCCGGGAGTCCGAGTCCCGGTACCGACTGCTGGTCGAGTCTGCTGCGGAAGGCATCCTGCTGGTTGCCGACCAGCGCATCCTGTTCTGTAATAAACCTGCCCTGGCCATGTTGGGGGTGGATGAAGCACTCTGCCGGGGACGGCCTTTGATGGAGTTTCTGGCCCGCGGCGTTCCCGGGTCCGCAGCCTTGACGGAATGGCTCAAAACCGGGCGTGGGGTATCCCGTTTTGACGCCCTCATGCTGAGGCAGGGCAATAAGACGGTACCTATGGCATTGGCCGTCTCCTCCGTTTCCGTGGGCGGAAAGACCGGATTGCTGGTCAGCATCCGGGAGTATCCCCGGCCGGCAGGGGGTGAGGCACCGTCCCCTTTTGGTGCGCTGCTGAACTTGATCGGCGCGTCTGGCATTGACGAG
>JBAXKQ010000292.1:0-2603 GCA_037135275.1 bacterium | reverse complement strand
GATGGTGAATCCCTGATGATTACGAATCGTCATGGCTAACATCCTTATGTGTGACACGCCGTTCTAGAAACGAACTTCAACCGTTGCGTGCGAGTGTGACACGCCGTCCGCGATCCGTCAAATTAAAAAATTCGCATTTTACCACAATGTCCCGGGTGGTCACGTCTGGGTCCTCCTATCGTTCCGGACGCAGCCGGTTACACGGTTGTTTGCTTCAGCGCTTGGTCGATGTCCTCCTTGATGTCTTCCACATCCTCCAGCCCGATGGACAGGCGGATGTAGTCTGCCGTGACTCCCGTCTCCTGCTGTTCCGCAGCGGTCAACTGCTGGTGGGTGGTCGAGGCCGGGTGAATCACCAGCGTCTTCGCGTCGCCGATGTTCGCCACGTGCGACAGCAACTTCACGGAGTTGATGAACGTCTTGCCAGCCTCCAACCCGCCCGTGATGCCGAAGCCAACCAGCCCTCCATACCCCTTCTTCAGGTATCTGGAGGCCACGGCGTGGCCGGGATCGTCTTCCAACCCCGGATACGTGACCCAGCTCACCAACGGGAGCTGCTTGAGCCAACGCGCGATTTCCAGGGCATTGGCCGAGTGCTTCGCCTGCCGCAGCGGCAGCGTCTCCAGTCCCAGCAGGAACTGGTGGGCGTTGAAGGGACTGAGCGCCGCCCCGATGTCGCGCAACAGCGTCACGCGGATCTTCAGGATGAAGGCCACGTTACCCAGGCCCGGCACGTTGCCGAGTGCGTCCCAGTAGACCAGTCCGTGGTAGCTCGGATCGGGCTCGGTGAACTCCGGGAACTTCCCGTTGTTCCACTTGAATTTGCCCGAATCCACGATCACGCCGCCGATGGACGTCCCGTGCCCACCGATGTACTTCGTCGCCGAGCTGGCCAAAATGTCGGCCCCATGGTCAATGGGGCGGACTAGGCCGATGCCGACGGTGTTATCCACCACCAGAGGGATACCGGCTTCGTGCGCAATCTTGGCCAGTGCCTCGAAGTCCGGCACGTCCAGCTTGGGATTGCCGATGGTCTCCGCGTAGATCGCTCGTGTTTTCGACGTGATCGCACGCTTGAATGCGTCCGGATTCCGCGAGTCCACGAATGTCACTGTGCGGCCCAGCTTGGGGAACGTGTGATGGAACAACTGGTACGTTCCGCCGTACAGGTTGTTCGCCGCCACGATCTCGTCCCCGAGCCGCGTGATCGCCAGCAGCGCATAGGTGATGGCGCTCTGGCCCGAGGCCACCCCTAGCGCGCCCGTGCCGCCTTCCAACGCGGCGACGCGCTGCTCGAAGACGTCGGTCGTCGGATTCATCAGCCGCGTGTAGATGTTGCCGAACTCCTTCAGCGCGAACAGATTCGCCGCATGTTCCGAACTCTTGAACACATACGACGTGGTCTGATAGATCGGGACCGCACGGGACCCGGTCGTCGGGTCAGGCCGCTGACCCGCGTGTAATGCCAATGTGCTGATGCCCTGTGTAGCCATAGTCTCTGCTCCTTTTTCTGCGGTGTCCGCTTCAGAACGCGTACTGCGCGCTCAACACGGTTCCGCTGCCCAGTCCGAATGGGCTGGCCTGGTTCTTTCCCGTGTCGACATAGGCCACCGCAAGAGTCAGATTCTTAGTGGCCATCCAGGCGAGAGATACATCCCAGTAGTTGGCATTCTCAAAGGTAGCGTACTTCTCGCCTTGCTTAAACTCACCACCCAGAGCCAAACCATACGGCAGGATGACCTCGACGTTGGCAAACCCCGTGATCTTGCTGTCGGAATCAAATCCCGCCACACCCGTGACGTACTCCTTGCTGGACAGCAAGCCGCCCGACACCAGCACGGGCAGCGGGGTTTGCGTGATGAGCTTGGTGGCGACCAGATAGAAGTCGAAGGCCTTATCATCCGCGCCCGGCACCAGCACTTTCGACGTCTGCTTCCATATCGTGCCAACCGATAGCGCAGGAACAAAGCCGTAACCGCCCGCATTCTCAGGCACGAGGTTCAGCTTCGCGCCGATGTTGTTCTTGTCGATGCTCGGTCCGCCGCTGATGGCGATCGCTTCGTAGCCGTAGGACAGCTCCAGCCGATCAAACAGGCTGACGGCGCCGCCGATGGCGTTCCAGTTTATGTCGCTCTCATTGAGATGGACATACCACGACCCCACTTGCGGCTTCGATATCACCTGTTCCCAGCTATTGCTGCCCTTGTTCTGTCCTGCGGGATACGCCAGCGGGTTGAACGCCACGCCTCCCACGCCCTGCAGGTTGTTGAGAGGCACGCCGCCCTGCGCGGCATACGCCAGCGACAATCCCACGATTCCAACTGCCAAACCGTTCCTGCCAAACTTGCTCAGTCCCTGCCTCTTCATAGCTTGTGCTTCCTCTCTTTGTTTTGTTAATTCATACACTAGTTTGCCTAGTGACAAAGTAGAGTATCTCATAATGATTCAAAGCCGTCAATGGGAATTTTTATTTTTTTCCGAGCCTCAGAGGACGTCTGTAAGATCGCGAATGAGGTCGTCCGCATCTTCAATGCCCACCGAGAGGCGAAGGAGGCTGGCGTTGATCCCCAGACGCTCGCGGGTCGCGGGGTCGATGTCGGCGT
>JBAXKQ010000291.1:0-2614 GCA_037135275.1 bacterium | reverse complement strand
ACCGAGCGGCAATGGCATGCCACCCAGGAATTCAAGGTTCTCAGCGATGGCCGGGTCGAAATGCGGCTGGAGACCACCGGGCGGAAGGAACTGATCCGCTGGATCCTGTCCTGGATGCCGGATGTCACAGTGCTGTCACCCAAGAGCCTGAAAGACCGGATTACAGAGAAGCTGCAGGATGGGTTACGGGCTCAGGAATGAGAGCGGCCGTTGTCGTCCGCACGTGGTTGAGAGCGAGGAGCCTCTCAAGAATCTGGTCGTCGGTCATGTCGACGGGCCAGCCATAGGCGGCGAAGACGGCTGCATCGAGTCGGCGGTGGGCGTCGGCGAGCCAGGTGGGGCGCTGGTTGTACAGGTTCGTGAGCGTGCGCTTGGCCAGGCTGGCAGCGGAGGCGGGGTCGCGGGCGACGAGACGCGGGTACTTCACGGTGCCGACCTTGAATGTGCCGCGGTCGATGATCGTCGCGGTGTCTATGTATCGGTCCCATGGACGTAAGCACCCTGTGAACCCGTGTTCCGCCTGACGCACAGCTGTGCGAGACTTCCTGGCAACGAAAGCAGACGCGGATGGTCCGCGTGTGCGGAAGACCAGGAGGCATGGTATGGATGCAGAAGCACGGAAGGGACGGCGGAGCAGTGAGAAGGAAAATCTCTGGCGGGCTCTGATGCAGGAACACGGAGGGAGCGGGAAGTCGGTACGGCAGTTCTGCGAGGAGAAAGGGCTCAACGAGAACCTGTTCTATGGATGGCGGCGCGAACTGAAGCTGAGGGATGCTGAGAAGGCCGGCAAGGGGGGATTCGTGGAGCTGATCCGGCGTGGCGGCCAGACAGGGACGGCAGGAGTCAGCATCCGCATCGGGGAACGTGTGAGTGTCGTGGTGGATCGCGGATTCGACTGCCAGACGCTCAAGGCAGTGTTGTCGGCGGTGGGGGCGTGATCCCAGTAACCGGTGGTACACGGATCTTCCTGTACCGGCCGCCGGCAGATATGCGCAAGGGTTTCGACGGGCTCAGCGGTATGGTTGCGGAACAGTTCACCGAGAGTCTGTTCTCGGGAGCGCTGTTTGTGTTTTTGAACCACCGCCGCAATCGGGTCAAGATCTTGTATTGGGACCGGGGCGGCCTGGCGTTGTGGTATAAGCGGCTGGAACGGGGGAAATTCAGGTTGCCTGAGAGTGAAGGCAGCAGCGCGGAACTCACGACGGCCGAACTCTCGATGTTGCTGGAGGGGATCACGCCGCTGCGGGTGGAACGGCGCTATGAAGCCGGGGAAGGCCTGGGGCGGAAGGGGGCATAAGAAAATCATCTTTGTGCCCTCTTTTTTGTTGCAGAGCCTTGGCTATATGACTATAGTTGAGGTATGAAAAACATATCGAAGGCAGAACTGGAAGCCAGGCGATCGGTGTTGTTGCGTCAGTTGAGGACCGTGGGGCCACTGATTGAAGGCTCCCTGGCCACCGTGAAACGCAAATGCGGCACGCCTGGTTGCCGGTGTGCGCAGGGGGAGCCGCACGAGGCTGTCATACTGTGCCGCAAGGTCCTGGGCAAAAGCTACGCGACATACATACCGCGGGAGCTGCGGGAAGAAGTGCGGAGTTGGAATGACGAGCACAAGCGCGTGAAGAAGCTGCTGAAGCTCGTCAGCCAGATCAACGAACAGATCGTGAGGCTCTACGGGGCGGAGAAGCGCCGCAGTGCGAAGACAAAGGCTTCGCTCAGGGTAATAGACGGCCGGAACCAGGAATAATGAAACTGCCCGAAGCGATGGCAACGCTGGAACTGAAGGATCAGCAGATCGCAACGCTGGTCCGTCAGAACGAGGAGCTCGTTGGCGAGGTTGCCGGGCTGCGCCATCAGATCGAGCAGTTGCAAAGACGTCTGTATGGGCCGAGGAGCGAACGCTATGAGGCCGATCAGATGTATCTGGATGGAGTGCTCAAGGATAGCCAGATCGCGGATCTGCCCGCAGAACTGCCGAGCATTCCGGTAAAGGAGACGGTGCGCCGGCAGGCAAGACCACACGGTCGGGCCGACATACCGGCAAATATCGAACGGGTAGACGAGGTGCTGGATCTGCCCGCCGATAAGAAGATCGATCCCCTGAGCGGCAAGGTGCTGGTGAAGCTGCGAGATGAGATCAGCGAGAAGCTGGCCTGGAAACCTGGGCAATGGTATGTGAGGCGCTTCATCCGGCCGGTGTATGTGCATCCGGACAGCCAGAGCGAGCAGGCTGGTGTGTTTATGTGTTCGATGCCGGATTCGCCGGTGGAGAAGTGCAAGGCAGACAACAGTGTGCTGGCGTTGGTGGCGGTGCAGAAGTATGTGGATCATCTTCCGTTGTACCGGCAGGGGGAGATATTCAAGCGCGAAGGAATCGAAGTGGCCTCTTCGACGCTGAATGCCTGGGCAATAGAACCGATACTGGCATTGGAACGGCTCTATGAAGCACTGAAGGCAGATGTGCTCAGCCGGCCGGTGATCTTCACCGATGATACGCCGGTGGCGATGTTGCAGAACGGGTTGGGACGAACAAAGACAGCAAGGTTGTGGGTCTACGTAGGCGGTTGCGGCCCGCCGCACCGGTTCTTCGACTTTACCGAGGACCGGAAGCGGG
>JBAXKQ010000290.1:0-2617 GCA_037135275.1 bacterium | reverse complement strand
CGCCGTACGCGAGGCGTGGAACAGTTTCAATCCACGCTCCCGCGCGGGGAGCGACCCCCATGACCATAGCACACTGCAAATACTGATGCAAACAGACGGTTTGCGCGAAACCGCCTCATACTGCCAACCCCGCACGGCCCGCTTGTCGTCGGAGAGCAGTGTATTCAGTTGTCAAAGAACAACTTAGGAGCTTCCGCGAACCTCCCTATGGGCCGATGTTCGCTACCGGTTCGCGGGATGCTTCTCAAACCACGAGCGGATCGTTTCTAATGTCCAAAGTCGGCTTTGCCCCGACATGCTCCACGCGATGCTGCCAATTGGCGCCAAGTTGATAGAACCGCAGGCTGTCTTGTGCTGGGTCGACCATGCCAACGAGCCGGTTTCGCAGCGCTGTCCATTGCGCAGGATCCACATCGCACTCAAAGACCGAGTTCTGCACCCGTTGTCCGTAGTCCAGGCACGCTTTCGCCACCCGCCGCAGACGCCCGCGGCCGGCCCTATCCTTCGTCGACACATCGTAGCTGACAAGAACAAGCACATTTCCCCCTTCCCCGCTCCGATCTCGTGTTCCGGCTCACCACCGCCTACTTCCAGATCACCGGCGGGTATCCGTCAAGATCGCCACGAACATGCCGCGCTAGCAACTGCGCCTGCAGGTGGAAGAAGACGCCTAAAGCGGCGCTTTCCTCAACAAACGGGTGAATCATTTCCTCCTGCTTCCGTTTCTGATACGCAGTAAGCACGGCCTTCCGGGTGTCATCCGTCATTTCAACGGCGCCGGACTCGGTCTTCTTGAAGCCGGCCGCCTGAACCTGTTTCAGGTTCACCAGAGAAAGAACCAGTCGGTCCGCAAAGAACGGCCGAAACTCTTCCATGAGATCAAGCGCCAGGCTCGGGCGGCCGGGCCGGTCGCGATGCAGAAAACCGACCTGCGGATCGAGGCCCACCGCCTCCAGCGCGCCGACGCAGTCGTTGGCCAGGAGCGTGTAGATGAATGAAAGCAGCGCGTTTATGTTGTCCAACGGCGGGCGCCTATTGCGCTCGGTGAAGAAGAATGCATCCTTCTGTGCCGTGATCAGCCGGTCGAACACACTGAAATACACGCGGCTGATATCCCCTTCCCTGCCCCGAATGGCATCAAGGTCCTGCTCGTCCTCAAGGAGGCGGATAAGCGCACCCAGGCGGTTCACGGCCGATTCCACCCCGTCAATCCCATCCTTGTCCTCATGGTCCCGCGTGGCACGCTGGAGAACCGTCCGCGCATTGGCCGCCTTGCCAATAACCACCGCCCTGGCGATCCGCGCGCTGGCGGTGCGGTCGTCGGCGCAACGGTATTGTTGCCGGCGGAGGAGAACATTGCCGTTCACGGGACCTTGCACGCGGGCCAGAAAGCGTCCGTTTTCGCTCAGGAAGCTCACCAGAACGTTGTTCTCGGCGCAGTGATGCATGAGGAACGGACTGCACATCACGTTGCCGAAGCATACAATGCCGCCGAGCGTGTGAATCGGCACACGCAGCCGCACCTCACGCTCCACTGCTACAACCACCGCCTCGCCTTCCTTGTTCAAGTAGGCGCCCTGTGTGGTCACGAAGAGGGTGTTCAGGTATTTCTTCACGGTTGCAGATCTGGCACTTGCGACTTCAGGTACATCTTCGCCGACTTCCTGCCGCCCGCTGTCTTCGGCATGCATTGGGCAAAGAGCGAGCACGCTTTGCACTTCTTCTCATAGACCGGCGGCGGGGTAACGCCTCCATCCACGAGTTCGTGGAGCCGGTGCACGGCTCGTTCCGTCGCGTCGCGCAACACCGCATCGATCAGCACATGATGGCGGCGGCGCGGTGTTCCATAAAACAGAAAGCCCTCGTGAATTGTGCAATTCAGCATCTCCTCCAGGCACATCGCCTGCGCACAGAGTTGGACATCGTCGCAAACGTCGGGCTTGGGCCTGCCGCGCTTGTACTCAACCGGCGTCGGCAACCGGCGGCCGGGCATGCCGGGTACTTCCACACCGCCTTCGTCGCGGCGGAATTCCACAACATCCGCGACACCGGTCAGGCCCAGACGTAGCGACCGCAGGCGCACGCCTCGGGCGATCCGGACATCGCCCCTCGACTCGCCGCCCTGCTCGTGCACGCGCTCATGCAGGATGCTGCCTTCGGCCGTCAGCCTGTTCTCAGCCCACTCCAGTTCAACATGAATCAGCGCGCACTGGCGTTCACAGAACAGCAGGTGCTGGAGCGCCGAGATAGGCAGAAGATCATCTTCAGAATAGGTCATCTCGGGTCGCGCAGTTTCTTCTGAGATTCTCTTTCGTTGAGATAGTTCTGTCGGGAAACAATCGGGCGTTTGAGTCGCTTTTCCAGCGCCTTTCTGGCGTTCCCGGCAATGGTGCCGCCTGCGTGCGCATCGTTTTCCAGTTTCGGCATGCCCTTGGAATCCTCCGTGCGATGAATTTCCGTTGTCGCACGCTCGCCCAGCATCGTGAAGATCAGCTCGAAATCGTCCATGTGATCGCGAAGGTTTTCGCGCTTCAAACCTTTCAACTTCTTGTATTCGTTGGGCGTGACTCCGAATGCCGCCTTGGAGATTTCCGCCGTGAGGATTTCGTAGTCCTTT
>JBAXKQ010000289.1:0-2637 GCA_037135275.1 bacterium | reverse complement strand
GTGGAGTTCGTCGATCAGATCCTGAACAAGCCGCTGCTGGATTGAGGCAGATGATGCAAGGCTGGTGCCTGGGAAGAGCGCCGTGGCCAGCTCGTGCACGGAGTGCAGGCGGCACAGGGTGTCAAGGCGCTCTTTCTCCATAAGCCGGCTCCGGCGTCCGTGGAGACGGGCGGCAATGTAGTCCAGATCGTTAACCGTTGTCAGTGCCATGACTAGGCTCCTGAGTTGATTGCCTGGTGTGTCCGGCCTCATCCTCGGTCGGATAACTGTTTCCTCCATTTGCCGGAACAGACGCACCGGACGGCCGCATCCACTGCGCCTTGCCTTGCGGCGATGTCTGGTCGAAACCGCCCGTCCAAACCGGCGGCCACGGCGTCAACGCGCCTTTGTTTCTCAAGCCGCGCTTCACGGTCGGCTGTCGCAAGAAGTTGTTCCACCCCGGTCTTCGTTTGCAGGCGGGTATCCTCGGTGAGTTGCCGTGCCTTGTTGCGGGCGCCGGCCACGATCAAATCCGCCGCGGCGCGCGCCTCCTCAACGAGGCGCCTCGCCTCATCCTCGGCCTGGACGACTTTCCGGATCACGTCATTCATGGGCCACTCCGTGCACGGCAGTAGAGCGTTGCGACGCCCTCACGTTCGGATGCTACCGCAACAACATCAGGAAAGCAAGTATCTTGAATACCCTGGTGCGATCTGCCATGTGACGGTGCGGTCCAATAGCGGGGATGATTTGTTCGCGGATGAGAGGCCGCGAAGGTTCCGGGATTGAAGAGCGGGGTGGCGTGCGAGATTGTAAAGAAGGAACAACTAGCCTGGCCTCGCGAATCTCAGAAAGAAGGTCCAGGCATCCTTCAGTCGCCATAATCTCAGGGACTTCGAGATGGATTTCCTCAGGATTCTCCTGATTCCCTGTTTGAGAAGGGTTTGGTCGTCGATGTTCTTTTTGAAGATGCGGATAACTTGTTCGTGGTAGAACGCCAACGCATTGCGGCTATGGCTCAGGTTGCTGCCATGCCAGCGGTAGCAGGTGTGAAACTTGTTGATGAAACCGACCAGGTGGTTCCTGGTCAGGCGCAACCAGAAATCCGTGTCTTCGAAGGTGAAAGAAGGGTCATAGTATCCGATCTCGCCGTATATGCTGGTGCGGTAGAGGTGAGACGGGGTGTTGATGCCGCCTGTGCCTTGAACGATCGCCGCGAAGACATTGCCGCTGTTGACGCGATTGGAGTAGTCAATGTTCTTCAGGTTTCGCCCCACGGCGTCGACTTTGATGGAATTGGAGTGCACAAGGGTGATCTCGGGGTGGGCCTCCAGATACGCCACCTGGTCGCTGATCTTGTCCGGCATCCAGTAGTCGTCTGAGCCGATAAACGAGATGTAGGCTCCGGTCGCGCGTCCTGCAATCTCATTGAGGGTATTGCACATGCCCCGGTTCTTGCGGGTCATGATGGTGCAGTCGCGTTCCTTTGCGTGTTTCCCGATATAGTTGCGCGCGGTTTCAAACGATTGATCACTTGACCCGTCATCAATCACAATGATCTGCAGGTTGGGGTACGTTTGTCTCAGCAGGGACTCGAGGCACGTCTCTATGTAGCGTTCGTGGTTATAGAGGGCGACTCCCACAGTGACCAGCGGCAACGATTCTGCGGAGGAATGATCGTGGGTTGGTGGCTTCATGGCCAGCTATATCCAAACGCAGGTTTTTGACAGTTGTTTGCGGCTGTTCTTGAGATATCTGCGAGTCATACCCAGGCCCAACTCGACATCGAACACTGATCCGATGTCCAGATATGTGTTGTTGGGGAAGTGTTGGTGCAATTCACAGATCAATATGTTCGACAGGACTCCAGCGCTGAACAGAAACACATGATTCGCGATATTTTCCTGCCGGATGAAGCAAGTCAGCTCATTCAGGCAGCTGTCGTAGTCGTTCAGCCAGGCGTTGGGGCCAACGCCGAAATGGCGGACGACCGTGAACGGCAATCCGGCGGGCCGGCCCTTCCTGTGGCAGACCAGCACAACTTTCCTCCGGGCAAGCGCCGGCACGACAAGCGACCTGAAGCGCTCGAAATTCGAATTCACAAATATGTTTGCCCACGTCAGGTGCGTTTCCGGCTGCATGGCCTGCCGTTTAAGGTTGAGGAACTGCTGCTCACCCACGCAACAGGGGCAAGCGATGCCCACGTAGTAGTTGGCGGCCTGGTAGCGCAAGGAGTATTTCAGCCGCTCGCGTTGTTCCTCGTGTTTTGCCTCTCCGGGGATATACCTGTGCTCTCCGTTGCATTTCTTCGACAGGTCGATGGGGTCGCCGTTTATCACCGTCATTTCGCCGTCGCCGAACCGGACCAGGGCGAAGTTCTCGCCGGATTGAAGCATTGTGTTGAACCTGTCGAGTTCGCCGTGAAAGTTCTTTTCCGTGGACAAAGGCAACAAGAAGCGCTTCTTTTTCAGGAAGCTAAACATTGGACTCCCTGGCGTTCCTCATTGAGACGATGATCCATCCGTCGCGGCGGTATTGATCGACGACGGCGCTGCGTACCGAGAGATGATCCAGGGTCTTGTGGGTTGCCGTGCTGTTGCGGCCAACGCTCTTGCCGAAATCGGGGCGGCAGCTCCACTTTTCCGGCTCATTCTCGGG
>JBAXKQ010000288.1:0-2645 GCA_037135275.1 bacterium | reverse complement strand
CGACCGCGAGATCGTATTGCGCCTGCTGGGCGAAAAGGCATGGGAGACGCTGCGCGAGCTGCGTTCAGAGCGCAAGACCGGGCGCTCCTCGCGCATGCTGTACGAAGTTCTGGGCGACATCTGGGTGGTGTCGCGCAACCCCTATCTGCAAGACGACCTGCTCGATAATCCCGGTCGGCGTGCCGCGCTGATCGAGGCCCTGCACCACCGTCTGGACGAGATCGACAAACGCCGGCTGCAACACCTGGCCGAGGCCGGGACGGACGCGGAGGCCCTGGCGAAGAAGGGCCAACATGACGAAGCCCTGAAGATGTACGAGGCCATGGCGCGGGATAACGCATTTGCGCCTACTCGGCCACCAATCGTCTGCATCTCCTGCTTTGGGACAAGAAGTTGACCGTGTTCGTCAACGGTATCAAGGTCGTGGACCGGCGCGCCGTGAATGACGATTGGATTGGCGGGGGCGGTCTGGCCTTTGCGGAATACCATGAGGGCGCCGGGCGTCACGAGTTCCGAATCCGGAACATCAAGATTCGGCGACTCACGGGGGCGCCTGAAGGGTTGTGAGTGTGGAAGCGGCGTCTCGCCGTTTCCGACGAGGCGAGACGCCTCGTCCACCTTGAATTCCCGTTTGGGGTGACAGACACGATTCTTCGGTTAAGCAGCGCGAGGGAGTGGGTGGGCGCGGGTTTTGAGGCGGTGCGACCAGAAGTCAGGCAAGCGGTTGCTGGCGTGGATGCAGCGTAAGGCGAGGACATGTTGGGCGCCGAGCACCCCCCAGTGCATGCCAGATTGCTTGCAGCGGCTCCCGATGACGGTTTTGCAGCCGGCTTCGACGACGCCAGAGCCGATGAAGAAGCCGGCTTTGCGGAAGGTGCGGTACTGCATGCGGGGTGCGTTTTGGATGAAGTAGCCCAGAGCCTCTTCCACGGCGGAAGCCTTGGCGGTTCCCTTTGATTCAAGGCGGGCTTGGGCCACGAGTTTATCCACGCCGTTCTTGAGCAAGCCTTTAGCCCAGACGTGTGATCGTGCCTTGAAGTCGGGATGCTCCTTGGATCCGAGCCAGGCGACGAGCGCGTGACTGGCGTGTTCCATGGCATGATAGAAGTCCACGATTTGGGTACAGCCGGGGAAGTAGTCCCGGCCCATGCACTCCAAGCCTTCCGCCCCATCGACGAGGAACACGACCTGGGTGGCATTGCCCATGCCGCGACGCAGGGCCTCCCGGCGTAGCAGGGGCGCGAACTCGCCTATGGGACCCAGGTGCGAGACGTAAGAAGTGGAGTTGTAGTCGCGGACCGGATGTCCCTTCTCGTCGCGGTCATGCTGGGTAAAGACACATCCGAGATACACCTGGCGGGTCTTGGCCGAACCATCGGGTTGTTTCCCTTTCCGACCGATGAGGTCGCTTGCGCGCATGGGAATGCCGGTACCGTCGGCGCTAATGTACATGATCGGAATGGGTTCAGTTTTTGCGGGGAGTTCCCGTTCCTGCTGCCAGGCGTGAGCCGCCGGGCCGACGCGTTGCACCACGCGCTGAATCTGCCGGGCCTCCACCTCAATTCCCCCTGCCTCATGCAAATGGAGTTGGGCTTTGTCATAGATTCCATCGGCTCCCTCCAACGTCATGAGGCGCGCCAAGGCCGGCGTGTAATGGATCTCCAACCCCAGGCCGGTATCGGCCGGATAATGGCCCCCTTTCTTGCCGGGATGATAATAGTAGGCGCGCCGTAGCGGAAACGTGCCGAACAGGCATTGAACCTGCAAGTCGAAGTGTCCTTTGTATTCCTCGCCTGGGGTGGACTGGTAGGCGGCCTCGATCCGCTCCGCGGCTCCCTGCAGTAGAACCCCCACCAGGGCGGCCGCCGGCTTGAAAATGGCCGTCCTGACCAACCCCTCCAACTGTTGCACCGCCTCCCCAGAGGGCGCGGCGGCAGTAAACCGGTCTATCAAGACTTGGATTTCTTCGTTCTGCGCCAGGGTAAGCGACCCGGTAAGGTCTTTTTTTTTGCCCCCTCCAGACGTTCACAACGCGTCTGCTCAATAATCTGCTGGGCGTAGGCATCCACGAGCGTCCTGAACTCCTGGTAATTGGCCGTGTGCGCTGTGACCGCCTCGACTTGGTCGCGGGGTACATAGCGACTGAGGTTCTTCCCGCCTTCACGGCATTGCAGGTTGTAGTACGGCCCGTCCGGCCCCGTCCGTATGACGCACAGTTTCCCGGGCTCCATCCGTTGGATGGTGGCGATCTGTTCCAGAAGTTTCGCAGGCGTAGTGGTATTCATAACCCTAAAATATATACTATCGCATATACTCACAAGTCCAAAACCACCCGTTTCTCTGCTTCTTCCTGAAATCCGTCGGCCACCCCCTGGAAGCGAACAATACCGTGGAGTAGCGCATGTGTACGCTCGATCTGGTAGCTTACTGTTTTAGCTAGAGTATTCAGGTTTCCCAGCAGGTCCCCGTGGCTTCCCTGTCTGTCACTCCAGAGGTGGTTGCAGAAGGGTGGGGACCTTCCTCCGCCACAGGTGTCCTGACGGTGCCGACGGCCTACATACCCGTAAATGGACTTCTCGTTAAGCTTGCCGCCAATCCGGAGTCGGAGATCTCCATACCCACTCAAGTAGTGATCCCCTTCGGCA
>JBAXKQ010000287.1:0-2647 GCA_037135275.1 bacterium | reverse complement strand
TAGCCGAGAAAGCCCAGCGTCTCGCCCTCTTGCTTCATGTCCAACACCCGCGTCTTCTCCCGGTTGATCTCCAAACCCATCCATCCCTCGATGGTCCCCTCGATCCAGCCCGTGATGCGTCTGTCCACATAGCGAGCCAGCACGACAAAGTCATCGGCATAGCGCACCAAGCGGGCTTTCGCCCACGTCCCCGGCCCTTCCGGCTTGTGAAAGCGCCGGTCGAACCAGTGCAGGTACAGGTTGGCCAGCAGGGGCGAAATCACCCCGCCCTGTGGCGTTCCCTGCGTGGGCCGCGTCACGCGCGGTCCCCCGCCGCCGCCCGGCTCGGCTGGCTCCACCACCGGTGTCTCCAACCACTGCCGGATCAGCGTCAGCACCTGACGGTCGCTGATGCGCATGCGAAGGCACGCCATCAGCCGATCGTGCGGGATCGAGTCGAAGTAACCCTTTAGGTCCGCGTCGTACACCGCGCAGAGCCCGCGAGAGAGGTGCCCCCGGATCTCCTCCAGCGCCTGATGCGCCGAGCGGCCCGGACGAAACCCATAGGAACAATCCTCGAAATCCGCCTCGAAGATCGGCTCCAGAATGAGCAACGCCGCCATCTGCACCACCCGGTCGCGCACCGTTGGGATACCCAGAGGACGCATCTTTCCGTTGGCCTTCGGAATGTAGGTCCGGCGAACCGGACTCGGGCAGTAGGTGCGCTTGAGAAGCGACTGGCGAATCTCCGCCAGAAACTTGACCACGCCCCCCTCGCCCGACTCCACGGCCTGAAGCGTCACTCCATCCACTCCCGGAGCGCCCTTGTTGGCGCGCACCCGGCCCCATGCCGCCTCCAACGTGTCCGTACGGCTGATGTGGCCGTACAACGTGTAGAAGCGGAACTTCGGTTCCTGCTTGGCCTTTTGGCCCAGCTTCCGTCTCAGGGAAGAGAGATTCTCCGACAGTCCGCTCTCGCGCACCACCGGTTCTTCCGTAGTAGGATTATCCAATCGGCACTCCTCCCCTCTTACGTCTGCACTACTCCGGCAAGGCCCCTTCGCTCCACGGTCGTTACCCGCTTCCTCGCTACTATGGGCCTCTCCGACTTCCGCCGCGGCCCCGCGCCGGTTATGTATTCCCGGCGCGGGACGGAGTCATCGCCTCCGCCACGGCGGACCTCCCAGGTTCCTCGACCGATCTGTCCGCACGCGCCGTCCCCAATCACCCCGGAAGGCTCAATGGCTGCATACGCTCGTTGCTTCGCCATTAGGCGGCGGTAATAAATAAAGGTAGCATATTTATCGAGGAGTGTGTATGAAATCAGGGCATGGAGATCCTCGCCCACCTTCAGCGAAAGTTCGCCCCTCTCTGGCCACTCCTCGACGAACGGGCACGTCGGCTCACGGCCGCCAACGAAGCTCGGGCGTTGGGGCACGGGGGCGTCTCGCTGGTCAGCTGCGCCTGCGGCCTGTCGCGCAAGGCCATCGCCAAGGGCATGCGGGAGATCGAGGAGGGAACACCGCTGCCGCCCGGACGCATTCGCCGACCGGGGGCGGGGCGCAAGAAGGTTCTCGCTCGCGACCCCGGGCTGCTGGAGGCGCTGGAAAGGCTGATCGACCCGGAAACGCGCGGCGATCCGGAATCCCCGTTGCGCTGGATCTGCAAGAGCACGCGCACCTTGGCCGGGGAACTGGCGCGCCGCAAGCACCCGGTCAGTTACGTGAAGGTCGGGCAGATACTCCGCGACCTGGGCTACAGTCTGCAGAGCAATCGCAAGACGGAAGAGGGCGAGGACCATCCCGACCGCGACGCGCAGTTCCGCCATATCAACGCGCAAGTCAAGCGGGCCTTGGCTCAGGGCGCCCCCGTCATTTCGGTGGACACCAAGAAGAAGGAACTGCTGGGAAACTACGACAACGCTGGCCAACAGTGGCTGCCTGCGAAGAAGCCCCTGAAGGTGAACGGCCATGACTTCCCCGGTCCCGACGTTCCCCGCGCGTATCCCTACGGCATCTACGACGTGGAGCGCAACACGGGCTTCGTTAACGTGGGGACCAACCACGACACCGGCGCGTTCGCCGTGGCCTCCATTCGCGGCTGGTGGCGGGCCGAAGGCTGCAAGTTGTACCCAAAGGCGCGCGACCTACTCATCACGGCCGACGGCGGCGGCAGCAATGGGTCTCGGTTGCGGCTCTGGAAACTGGAGTTGCAGAAGCTCGCGGACGAAACGGGTTTGGCAATCGCCGTCTGCCATTTTCCACCCGGAACGAGCAAGTGGAACAAGATCGAACACCGCCTCTTCTCGTTCATCTCCTCGAACTGGCGAGGCGAACCGTTGCGCGACTACGAGACGATCGTGCAACTGATTGCGCGAACGACTACCGCGAAGGGTCTGAAAGTGACCTGTCGCTTGGACAGGCGAAAGTATCCGACCGGCCGGAAAGTGACGGACGAGGAAATGGAACAAGTGAATCTGGAACGCTGCAAGTTTCATGGGGACTGGAACTATGCAATTCGGCCTCATGTGAGGAAGTCAAATTGATACCTTTATTTATTACCGCCGCCTAACCACGGTACCCTGGGAAGATCCGAGCAACCCGCCACAAGAAGAGGAATAGGAAGGCAAGCCCAGAACAAAGCCAGTAGCATGACAGTCACTGATCAG
>JBAXKQ010000286.1:0-2664 GCA_037135275.1 bacterium | reverse complement strand
GATTCGCCAACTGGCGCAGGCACGGTACGCTCGCAAGCTCGCGCCCCTGCTGCGCGACGTTGGGGGCAATTGAAGAAAGGGATCTGAACATGGACGAACACTATCTGAAGCAAGAGTTGTACGGACTGTTCCGGAAGGACAATTCGCTCTTCGAGTTTCTGCAGGCCGGATCCCTGGACGGGGTGTGGTACTGGAATTTGGAGAAGCCAACCGATGAATGGCTGAGCCCCAGGTTCTGGGAAATCCTTGGGTATGATCCTGCCGAAAAGAAGCACCTGGCCTCCGAATGGCAGGACTTGATCTTTGAGGATGACCTGAAGGTTGCCACCGAGCACTTCAAGCAACACTGTGCGGATGCAAGGCACCCCTATGATCAATTGGTTCGATACCGTCACAAGAATGGATCCACGGTATGGATAAGGTGTCGCGGTTTTGCGATCCGCGATGAGACGGGAAAACCCATCCGAATGCTCGGCGTTCATACGAATGAAACGCCGATCAAGGATGCGGAGTCTGAACTCAGGGCTTGTCAACTCCATGCGACGCAGGAGGAGACCCGCCTTTTCATGGGATCGATGGCGAACTTGTCCGACGCGGTGGGAATGTCCACGCCGGAGGGAAAGCACTACTACCAGAACAAGGCTTTCGACGAGCTTTTCGGACCAGTCGGCGAGAATCCTGGGGAATCGCTCTATGTCGATCCTGCCGTCGGTCGCGAGGTGTTCCGGACCATCATGGCCGGCGGGCAGTGGACGGGTGAGGTGCAGATGTATGCCAAGGACCGGAGCATCGTGGACATCCTCCTGCGGGCTTACGCCAACAAAGACTCGAGCGGACGCATCACGGCCCTAGTCGGCATCCATACGGACATCTCCATGCTCAAGCAGACGGAAGATGAATTGCGGGCCAGCGAGCATGAGAAGGCGTTGATCCTGGATGGCATCGCAGACATCATCGCGTACCACGACAAGAACCTGCGCCTTGTCTGGGCCAATCAGGCCTACCTGAACGGGATCGGCAGCATTACGGGGAATCCCGCCCGGATGGAGGACGTGAGAGGACGCCACTGCTGCGAGGCTTGGAAGTTGCCCAAGCCCTGCATCGGTTGCCCGGTCAGCATCGCGCTTGAGACCGGGAAGACGAACGAAGCCGAACTGACGCCGGAGAATCAGCCGCATTGGCCGGTCACGCAGGGATCGTGGCTCATCAAGGCTTCTCCGGTGCACGACGCCCAGGGCAACGTGATCGGCGCCATCGAGATATCGCGCAACATCACCGAGCGGAAGAAACTGGAGGCTGACCGTCGGGAATTCGATTCCCGCATGAATCAGACGCAACGGCTCGAAAGCCTGGGGGTGCTCGCCGGCGGAATCGCCCACGACTTCAACAACATCCTGACGTCCATTCTGGGGCATGCGGACCTGGCGCTGGACGAAATGTCGCCGCTGGCATCCGGTCGTGAGAGCCTCGAGCAGATCAAGACGGCGGCGATGCGAGCGGCGGAGTTGTGCATCCAAATGCTCGCGTATTCCGGAAGAGGCCGCCTGGAGAAGCAGGACTTCTGTCTGAGCAATCTGGTCGAAGAGCTGCTGCACATGCTGAGAACCTCAATTTCCAAGAAGTGCGTGCTGAATCTGAACCTCGAAAAGCAAGTTCTCCTTATGCATGGCGATGTGTCCCAGATCCGCCAGATACTGATGAACCTTGTCATGAACGCATCGGAAGCCATCGGGGATCGCAGCGGGAGCATCACAGTGTCCACTGGCGCGGCGGATTGTTCGAAGGAGTATCTCGAGCAGCACTACATCATCCACCCGCTAAACGCCGGGTTGTATGTGTACCTGGAGGTGTCGGACACGGGTTGCGGAATGAGTCGGGAGACGATACAGCGTATGTTCGAGCCTTTCTTCACGACCAAATTCACGGGGAGGGGGCTGGGGTTGTCCGCCATCCTGGGAATCGTGAAGGCTCACGGTGGTGCCTTGCGTGTCTATAGTGAACTCGGCAAGGGAACAACGATCAAGGTTCTGTTTCCCGCGACGAGCGACACCGAGTTTGGCGGGACCGAGTTGCCCTCCGAGACGCAATGGCGCGGACGAGGGACGGTTCTGCTGGTGGATGACGAAGAGACGGTGCGGGCCGTAACTGGCAAACTGCTGGAGCGGTTGGGGCTTGACGTCCTGACCGTGACGGACGGACAGGAAGGCGTGGCGCTGTACCGCGACCACAAAGCCGACATCGCCGTGGTGTTGCTCGATCTAACGATGCCGCACATGAATGGCGAGGAAGCGTTTCGGCAGTTGCGGTAGATCAATCCCGATGTGCGCGTGATTCTGGCTAGCGGCTACAGCGAGAGCGACATCGCTAACCGATTCGCCGGAAAGGGATTGGTGGGCTGTATACAGAAGCCGTACACGCTGGCCAGACTTCGGTCAATGCTCTCGACGTTACTGCCCGCAGCCGACGCGCCTCGGAAAGCCGATCAGAATCCGAGCCCCAATCGGCTCCAGAATAGGGACAGGCCCGATTGGGTGAGGAAGCGTAGGGATGGTGGAGAGGGCTGACCGGAGCGGTTTGAATTGAGGCGCCAAGAGGGTGGGGTGGGTGAAGTGGCCGGGCCAGGCTGAACCTCTCAGTGGAAAACATCGTGGATTCAGCCGTTTG
>JBAXKQ010000285.1:0-2692 GCA_037135275.1 bacterium | reverse complement strand
GTAATTGTGTCACGGCGTATCAAAGAGGCAGCCGAGTCTGCCGACATTTCTTGTTCGCTACGGGAAATTGAGGGCCGACGACTAATTGCGCCAACGCGATTTGCTCCCGACGCAATTGCGCTCGAACATCACCGGCAGCACATCTTTCACGGATAGTCTGTTGCTTAACCTGAATTGTCTTGGCACGGCGGGGCGGGGTTAACCCGACCTTCGCACTTCCCGTCCCAGAACCTCGATAGGACGCTGGAAACGCGGAAAATAGTCACGAGGTCTTCACCACAGACTCCTTTCGCGGCTCCTCGGGGAGGAGCAGTTTGCCGCTGCGGATTCGCGGCGGCGGCTGACCGGGCAGGGCCAGTTGCAGTTTCTCCAGCAGCGCCGACTGGTCCGGCTCCGGCTCGGTGTAACGCGGCATCACCAGCCAGCGCCCATCCGTCGTCGGCAGGCACACGTCCACCATCTGGATCGTCGCCAGTTGCTCCAGCACCGCCCGGGAACTCAAACCCGGGGCGTGTTGCGATAACTTCATCCGTAGACTGACCGACAGGCAATAGCCCAGAAACGCCACCAGGATGTGCGCCTCCACCCGTGGCCCGGTGTAGTGATAGATCGGCCGGATGCCCAGGTCGCTCTTGAGCGTCCTGAAGGCCTCCTCCACCCGCACCAGTTGCATGTACATCTCCCACAGTTCGGCAGCGCTGCGGCAGGCCGGAACGTATGGCGAGGATGAGGTCGCCGGCCGCTCCGCGCCAGCGGCCGGATCGGCTTGCTCTTGCCTGGGAATGTTCGTCCGCAGCAGGTAGTGCCCGTCCCAAGTCATCGCGTGCCGGAACTTCTCGATGTCAAAGGTATACGTGAATGTCTGCCGGGTCACCGGCTCCCCGGCCGCCGGAAAGTGGACCGTGATCAGGTGCCCCGCCCGGCCTGCCTCGCTCTTGAGCACGGCCACTTTGCCCAGCAGCGTGTCCCGATCCGGCAATCGCCGCCGCAGGGCGTTGAGCCCGCGGAGCAGATCCTTGAGCCTACGCCGCCGCATGGCGTTCTCCTTCTTCTGCCGGTCTTCGCTCAGGGCCAGCACGTACAGTTCTCCATCCTTCTCCAGCAGCTTGACGCTGACCGACTCGCGGACCACGGCCCAGGGCTTGTCCGCCAGATCCTTCTCCATTTTCGACATCAGGCTGCGTGGCGTGCCCACCAGATACAACACGCCCTCGGCCCGCATCTCCTGCAACAACGCCTCGGTGGGAATCCCCCTGTCCATCAGCCAGACACGCCGGGCTTTTCCATAGAGTTTGTGGATCTTCTCCAGAAAAGCCTTGAGCGTGGTCTTGTCCGAGGTGTTCCCCGGCAAGACCTCGTAGGCCAGCGGCAGGCCGTCCGTAGTCACCACCAGGGCAACCACCACCTGCCGGCAATCCCGCGGCTGTAACCGTGCTTGGCCTTGGGGATCTGCTCGCACAGGCCCTCGAAATAGGTGCTGGTCAGATCATAGAGAAGAACGTCAACTCTGGCATCAAACAGGGTCTTCCATCGTTGCTGCAGGAACTGGAACAGTTCATCCTTGTGCTGGGTCAGGTGATCCAGGCAGCGGTAGAGCCGGTCCTTGCCGGCAGCGGCGAAACTCACGCCGAGCAATTCGTCCATCGCGCTGCGGAGGAACCACTGCCGATGCACGCGAAATTCGCTGCCGGGATCGATCAGGCGATTGACGGCCAGAAGCTGCAGCACCTTCTCCCAGGCGACGCCCGCCCGCGGGTCGTGCAGTCGCGGTTTCCAGAACTGCGACAGTTGCAGCTCATCCCAGATCAGGCAGGCCAGCCAGCAGTCGCCGAAGCTCCTGGGGCGGCGAAGCTGCATCTCGGTGAGCTTGACGGAAACGGCATTGGCCGCGTCCGCCGGGAGCACGCGGTCGTCGGGAAACAACGACAGCGAGCAATACTGGCCGCGGTCCTCATCGAAGACCTCCAGCGTTTTTCGCCAGGCGGCTTGCGCGCTGTCATTGATCTCGCCGAGATACATCACCTGGCGCTGCGTACTCTGGCCCTGGCCGATGCGGCGATTCTCGACGACGCTGAAGTAGCGGTGGACTTTTCCGTTCTTCTTGCGGGTGGTGTGGCGGAGAAACATTTTGTTGTTATCTCAGATCGCCGGGGGCCATTTCAAGGGGGTAGGTCTTCACCACACCGGTTTTGGCGACACCACCCGCATTGGCACGCTGATATCGCGGAAAACCGGCGTTGAATCGGCATGTTTTTTCGGGAAGTGCGAAAGTCGGGTTAACGCATACGGTTCTTCTGGCCGTGAATTACTGCTGGGCAGTCCCGGGTGCCGCCCGGCGCACTCGATCACCGTTCGCGCCCCAATCGCCTGGCTCCACCGCTTGCTATCCACGCTTCACCGCGCCGGGTCAGGGGTGCATCCGAAATATAGTGACAGCGGCGTCTCGCCGCTGTTCTTGAGCGTTCCGGGTCACCCCGGCACTCGGCACGCCCGGAATCACAACTGAATTCCGGATGCACCCCCATCAGGGTGCATCCGAAATATAGTGGCAGCGGCGTCTCGCCGCTGTTCTTGAGCGTTCCTGGTCAAGCCAGCACTCGGCACGCCCGGAATCGCAACTGAATTCCGGATGAACCCGGCGATCAGCGGGAGCGGTGCCACCCACTTGTCACTGTGGTTTCTGCGAGGGTAC
>JBAXKQ010000284.1:0-2707 GCA_037135275.1 bacterium | reverse complement strand
GGCAGTATCGGCCTGGTCTATTTTTCCACAAAGATGCATTCCGCCCTGAAGGGGGTGCCGTTGGTCGGGCATGCGGTGTATGTCGGCCTTCTCTCCTTGACCGGAGGAGCGGCGGTTTATGCGGTGGGCAAGATATTCCAGAGTCATTACGAGTCGGGAGGCACCTTTATCAGTAAAGACAACAGGTACATCAGAGATTACTTCAAGGAAAAATATGCCGAAGGCAAGCAGGTTGTAAAGAATTATGCTGCGAGCGCAGCCTGATTATTACCGGACAGGAACTTATGACCAGCGAACAGGAACAGAAATATCGGGATACCCTGGCAAAGGCCAGTTCCAGGATAAAGGAACTGATGGTTCAGGTGAATGAGCTGAAGGGTACGGGGCGGATCGCTGTTGTCGGCATCGGCTGTCGTTTTCCCGGCAAAGCCGATTCGCCGGAGGCGTTCTGGGCACTTCTTGAAAACGGTGTCGATGCCGTAACCGAGGTTCCGGCTGATCGCTGGAATGCTGCTGACTGGTACGATCCCAATCCCTCTGCTTCCGGCAAGAGCTATACAGAGCGGGGAGCGTTTCTTGGGCTCGACGAACTCAAGGAGTTTGATGCCTCTTTCTTCGGCATATCTCCCATAGAGGCCGCCTCTCTCGATCCGCAACAGCGCTTGCTGCTGGAAACCTCCTGGGAAGCGCTGGAGCGCTCCGGTATTGAACCGAAAAGCTTGCGTGGGAGCAGAACCGGCGTGTTCGTCGGTATCTGCGGTTCCGACTATGCCCAGGGTGGGCTGCACTCCGGTGATCCCGGCTGCATCAATCCGTTCAGCTTCACCGGCGTCCTCCCCAGTGTCGCCTCGGGCCGAATCTCCTATCTCCTTGACCTGCACGGCCCCAATCTCTCCCTGGATACAGCCTGTTCATCCTCGCTGGTTGCCATTCTTCTGGCAATTAAGAGCCTGCTTAGCCGTGACTGCGATGCCGCACTGGCCGGCGGCGTCAATCTGATCCTGACACCCGGCTCCTTTGTGGCGCTCTCCCGCATAAGCGCTCTGTCCGCTGACGGCATCTGCCGACCCTTTGGTGACAACGCCAACGGCTATGTACGTGGCGAGGGGTGCGGAATCCTGTATCTGAAGCGGCTGGAGGACGCGGAGCGGGCCGGTGACCCGATCATCGCCGTGTTACGGGGCGGGGCCATGAATCATGACGGTCGCAGCAACGGTCTGACCGCTCCCAATGCCCTTTCCCAACAGGAGGTGATCCGCAGCGCTCTGTTTCATTCAGGCATGACGCCGGATGAGATCGATGCCATCGAAACCCACGGCACCGGCACCCCGTTGGGTGATCCTATCGAGGTCAGGTCGCTGACAAAGGTCTTCGGTTCCAGGTCTGAACTGCCGGTCGGTTCGGTCAAGAGCAATATCGGACATCTGGAGGTGGCTGCCGGTGTGGCCGGGGCGATCAAGGCGATTCTCATGGTCAATCGCGGCATGCTGCCTCCCAGCCTGCACGCCCGGCAGCTCAACAGCCACATTCCCTGGGACAATACGCCGGTGCAGGTTATTCAGGAATCGCGACCCTTTCCGGATACCGGTCGTTTGCGTGCCGTAGGGGTCAGCTCCTTTGGCTTCAGCGGTGCCAATGCCCATCTGATCGTCCAGGAATACCGCGCGGGTGACGGGACGGTTTTCCCGTTTTCACGGCAGGGCACCCATTTATTCACGCGCAAACCGCACTGGCTCGACCCGATGGTATTGCTCAACCGTAGCTCCTCCCGCCCCGTTTCGGCAGCGCTTACGGTGGATCTGTGCCATGGCGGCCAACAGGACGCGCTTGCAGCAATAGTTTCGATGGTCTCGTCCGTCTCCGGCATGGAGGCAGCAGAGCTTGACGTTGACGCCAACCTGTTCGAGCTGGGACTTGATTCACTGATGCTGATACAGCTCCGTGACATGGTGAACCGTGACTATGGCGTGACGCTGGAGATGTCGCACCTGATCGAGGAGACCAACACCCTGCGCCGCCTGGCAGACTTCATCACCCGCCACGGCGGGCACATCCACCTCGCGACGGCAATCAAGCGTGTCACGCCCGCCACCGCTGGCCCCGCCCGGATGACGACCACTGCCGGCGTCACTCACGAAGCCGATCACGTCATCTTTGCCGTGCCCGGCTATGCCGTGCCCGCGCTCCTGCCCGCCGAGCTGTACGTCGGTGCGTGGCTCGTGCTGTTCGCCGTCGTGTCGTTTGACCTCCGCGAGCGCCGCATCGCCGAGCTTGATGTAATCAACCAGATCGGTCGGATCACCAGTTCAACGATGGATCTGCCCCTGATGCTGCACCGGGTCTACACCCAGCTTGCGGTTTCGCTGACGATGGACTCCTTCTTCACCTTCATTTACCAAGACGAGAACAACGAGATTGTCCTCGCGTACAAGGTAGACGAGGGCAGCGACACGATCGATAGCGTGGCGCACGCCCCCAGCGAGGGGAGCATGGCCGCCCATATTATTCGCACGCGCCAGCCGCTCCAGTTTCAGGATCTGGCGAAGGAGCAGGCAGAGCGCGGATTCACGCCGGTGAAGTTCGGCAGTGAGCGCAGCTCGGCGGCCTGGCTCGGTGTGCCACTGCTGGTGGGCGATGGGCGCGTGGTGGGCGTCATGGCGGTGATGAGCTACACGCCAAATATCTACGGTGACCGCGAGCGATCATT
>JBAXKQ010000283.1:0-2711 GCA_037135275.1 bacterium | reverse complement strand
AATCGCATCCACTACGCACCTAAAACCCAGGAAGCCTTTGCGATCCTTGCTGGGTACCATGAGCAAGAGTTTGCTTTGAGTGGACACCCAGGTTAGAGGAGACGATGCACGAGGGATCAGAAAGAGTCGCCTATAGGTGTTTCTCATTGCTTTATTTCTGAATAACCCCGCCGGTGGGGTAAATTGTGCCATCAGCGGTAAAGTCGATGCCGGTGATCCAGAACTGGTGGCTGAAGCCTTTATCCCACATCCACATCGCCGTAGCCGAGATCGTCGGCGACGATGAAGATGACATTGGGGCGCTGCTCGGCCGACGCGGAAACTCCTGCGAGTGTCAGGGCAGCGATGCCTGCTGTAAGTAAGTGGCGTATTCGTCTCATCGGTTCGTTCTTGGTTAGGTTGTCGAGAGGCAGCATCACTGCCCCGAAGCAGGCACGCGGCCCACGGGGCGGCGGTTCTTGCCTTTCTGATTGGTGGCGGCGTCTCCCAGATCCTCGCGCATCCGCTCCGCCAGGGCGCGCAGGCGCGCCGCAACCTCTGGGTGTTTTCCAATCACGTCCGTCGTCTCGCCCACGTCCGCCGCGAGATCGTAGAGCGCCTCGGGCAGAAGTGCAGGCTTCGCGGCTCCCTGCTTCCGCTCATACGGGGTGTCGTCCATTGCAGTGCGCGGGAAGACGAGCTTCCAGTTCGCGCTGCGGACCGCCTCTAGTTTCTCCCCGTTGTAGTAGAAGAACGCGTCGTGAGGACTCGGCGCACCAGGCTTGGTCATCAGCGGGAGAATGTCCTTTCCATCGATGATCCGGTCCTGCGGAGGCTGCGCTCCGGCGATACCGGCCACGGTGGGCAGGACGTCCATCGCGGAGGCGATCTCGCGGCAGACGAGGCCGCCGGGGATCCGTCCCGGCCAACGCATAAGGCAAGGAACACGCACGCCTCCCTCCCGCGTGGTCGCCTTGGCCGCCCGCAGGGGGAAGGCCTGGCCGCGCTTGTCGTAGGGTCCGCGCGGGTCCGGCCCATTGTCCGAGGTGAAGACCACGAGTGTCCGGTCTGCGAGCCCGGTTTCGTCCAGGGCCTTCAGGACCTCGCCCACGCCCCAGTCCATGCATTCGACGACGTCCCCATACAAGCCCCGCGCCGATTTGCCCCGGAAGCGGTCGGGGACGTGCAACGGGATGTGCGGTGCGCTGTAGGCGAGATAAAGGAAGAACGGTTGGTCGCGTTTCGCCCGCACGAACTTCACCGCCTCTTCCGTGAACTGCTCGGTGAGCGTCTTCTGGTCGGCGTGCGGCTCGATGACCGTCTCGTCGCGGTAGAGGACTAAGGGGTTCACGTCGTTGGGGAACATCAGCCCGTAAAACGCGTCGAAGCCATGCTGGCGCGGGGAGAATGGGGCCAGGTGCCCGAGGTGCCACTTCCCAACGCAGGCGGTGGCGTAGCCGCGTTCCTTCAAGATCTTAGCCAGGGTGACCTCGTCGGGGTTCAGCCCCTCCATGTGCCGTGGCATGAGTACGACCATGCCTTCGGGTCCGAATCTGGACATGCCCACCCGCTCCGGGTAGCAGCCGGTCATGAGTGCTGCGCGGGACGGGGTGCAGACGGAGGACGGTGCGTAGTAGTCGGTGAACCGGACGCCTTCGGCGGCGAGCCGGTCGATGTTCGGCGTGCGGATCTTCTCGAAGCCCGGCCGATTGACCGGCGTCCAGTAGCACCCGACGTCGTCGTAGCCGAGGTCATCTGTGAGGATGACGAGAATGTTCGGTTTGCGCGCGGGCTTCGGCTCATCGGCACCGTTCACTGCGGCCAGCGGCGCCAGCAGCAGGGTCGTGAGGAGTGTGAAGTTGTATTTCATGGTATGATGTTTTCTTTAAGTTTCTTTTTGTGATTGAGTTTTTTTGAAGTTATTTATTCCCCCGCATCCACCACGCAACGGAAGCCCAAAGTTCCAGCACGGTCCTTGCTGGGGGCCATAAGCAGCAGCTTGCCGTGGGTGTTCAACTCGATCTTGTTAGGGAAATACCATACCGATCCCTGCGGTTTGAAATAACTTCCGCCACGAAGTATTCCACCGCGTGAATGCTCATCGAGGTATTCATCAGTCCACTGCCAGACATTGCCCACCATATCCATGACGCCAAACGGACTGGCACCCTTTGGGAAGGCATCCACATCAGTAGGCGGCCTCAGAACATTTTTATCCTTACATTCTGGTGGAATTGCCTCGGCATTCATGGTATTGCCCCAAGGATAAAGTCTTCCGTCAGTACCTTGCGCAGCATATTGCCATTCGGTTTCATGCGGCAGTCGTTTGCCTGCCCAGGCGCAGTATGCACGGGCATCTTCTATTGATACCCAGGTAACCGGTTTGTTGCCCCAGCCTTTTGGATAGGTGCCATTTTTCCAGTCCTTCAGGAAATTGTAATCATCAGCCGGATGATATTTAGCTGCATCGACAAATTTCTTGAACTGGACGTTGGTCACCGGATAGGTGTCGATGAAAAACGATTTCATGGTGAGTGGCTGGCGATGGTAACGGCGTGGCGAAGATTCCCATGGATATTGTACATCCACACCCACCTGGTTCCAGCCTTCGACCATAACACCTTCTACCTGAAATTCGAAGCTTCCAGCGGGAATTAATGTCATTTCCTTCGGAGCAGTTTTTGCTGGCACAGTGGCGGCAATTGGCACCTGTGTTTGTGGTAGGAATTTCC
>JBAXKQ010000282.1:0-2714 GCA_037135275.1 bacterium | reverse complement strand
CTCCTACTGCCGCAACTCCGGCTACAAGGGCCGTATCGGCGTCTTTGAACTCATGCCCGTGGACAACGATATCCGTGAGATGATCAACCAGCGCGCCCCCACGCACGTGGTACGCCAGGCCGCCATCTATCGGGCAACACACAAACTTGCATCCGCCTGTGCATTTGCCGGTGCGTTGGCGAAGGCGCGAAAAGCCACTCTGGTCACAGGCGACTCGGCCTTTCGCGTATTTGAGGGCCAGTTCAAGATACAGTGGCTTGTATAGTGGGGATTTCGACTCATGTGGGTGTTTAACGAGCGTCATGATTTCGGTGTGGAGACGGACCCGACCGAGGGCGAATTCTTCGTCAACAATGAGATCGACCGCAGCAGTGCACTGGTGCGCGAAGCCATCCAGAACTCGCTGGATGCACGCCGTGAGGATGTTGGAACGGTAGAGGTTCGCCTCCACCTGCATGAAGGCGCCCTTTTTCTGGACAGTGCGCGGATCCAGGAGTATGTGGCGGCTCTCTTTCCCCACCTGAAGGCGTGCGGGCTGGAGGTGGATGCCTCGATCCTGAATAATCCTCGCTTCCTGGTTGCCGAAGACTTCGGGACGCACGGACTACGGGGGCGCATTGGCACGAAGGATCCAAGCGACTTCTACTACTTCTGGCATGTCGTCGGCCGGTCGGGCAAGGGTGACCAGAAGGCAGGGCGATGGGGACTGGGGAAGACCGTTTTCCCGAACTTCTCACAGGTTTCGGCCTTCTTGGGATACACGGTTCGGAGCGACGACCGGCGCCAGCTGCTGTTCGGGCAGACCTGTCTGAAGACCCATGAGAGTTCCGGCCGCACTTACCTGCCGTATGCCTTCTACCAGAGTTCCGCCGCCAGGGAGTTCGAACTGCCGTTTGAGGATCCCGAGAAACTCCGGGCATTCCGGCAGGATTTCAAACTGGAGCGGACGGATGAGCCGGGCTTGTCGGTCGTAATCCCTTTCCCCTACGCCGAAATCACCGAAAACAACCTCATCGAAGCCGCCATTGAGCACTATTTCTACCCCATTCTCGCCGGTCAACTGGTCGTCCGTGTGAACGAGCGCACGCTGGATGCCAAATCCATTCTTCCGATGGCTGAGCGTATTGAAAGCCGCCGACTCCGCGACATTGCCAAAGCCCTGGCCTTCGCCGCTGAGATTCAGCGCTTTCCGGCCGATTCAATCCAGACGGTGGATGTGCCCGCGCTTCTGAACAGCGGCACGTCCCGAGTGCCGTCCGCTGCATTTCATCCGGAACACTTGGCGCAACTTCGGGAGGATTTCCACGGTGACAAACTGATTGCCCTGCGCGTGCCCGTGTTGGTCGAGCCCAAGACGGAGCCGCCCAAGTCATCGTATATCACCCTATAACTCAAGCGTGATCCTCTATTGAGTCGAGGCCACGACTACTACCTTCGCAGTGGGATTACGTTGTCCGGACAAAGCGTTTTCGGCAGTCGCCCGGCGCTTGGAATTCTGCTCGCGGAGGACCAACCGGTCTGTCGTTTTCTTGGCGACGCCGAAAACCCCGCGCATACGCTCTGGAATCCCCGGTCCCCACGTCTCGGCAGTCGATACCGGAATCCGAGTGAAACGGTGCGGTTCGTCCGTGATGCCATGGTCAGCTTCCTGGACACGCTGACGCAGTTGTCAACCGAAGAAGACCATCATGCTTTGTCAGAAGTCTTCTTCACGCCCAGGCGCGCGGAACGGGACGACAAGGCACGGCAAAGCGAACCGCCAGGCCCTGCCGCTATCCCGGCGAGCGCCGAGGACCCACGATTGCTGATCGTGCCGGCCAAAGGCGGGTTCAAACTGAGAGCTGGACCTGGATTCGGATCTGACCCGTCTCCTTTGCCTGTCTCTGTTGTCGTGGCGTATGAGATTCGGCGCGGCAATCCATTCAAGAAATACGACCCCAACGACTTCCGGCTCGATCGCGACCCGGTGACGGTCAAGGCCACCGGCGTGTCTGATGTGCGTTGTGCCGCAAATCGCCTCGATTTCACCGCTACACGTGCTGATTTTGAGGTGGATGTGTCGGGCTTCGACGTGCACCGGGATCTGAAGGTGCGTGTGGAGGAGGGGAGGGACGGCGAATGATCCGGCGGCTAAACTACACTGGACGGCGGCGTATTCCGCGCGAGAGCATCCGGATTGCCATCTACCGGAGCGGCGATACCGAGGAGTTCGACGCCCGCGTTTCTTGCGCTGGACTCGACCTGCCTGACTCCGCCTGCTTGTTGGTTGAGGCCTATCATAAGTCGGATTGGATGCGTTTCGACTTCGGCACGGTCGGGCAAGTCGTGAGCCCCCGAGATCGTCGCCTCACGGCTTTTTACCGTGGTGCGCGTGTGTTGTTCCGCGTGAAAGCCGTGTCCGCCGACGGTGAAAGCGGAAAGATTTTGGCGGAGGCGGACCGGATTGTGCCGCTTTCTCCAGATAGTGACCGGGAACGCGACCCCCTTCTACCTGTGCGCGTTGTGGACTCGCTGGGCAGTCAAATATGGCGACTGGCATGGGATAGCGGCCCCGTGCTGGAGCTCAACCGTCAGGAGCCGGAGGTGAAGCGCCTGCTGACCTCTGATCCGCGTTTCAAGTGGCTGATTCTTCCCCAAGTGTTGCGATCCGTTCTGATCCGCGTCCTGGCAGAGGAAATGGACGAGGACGATGATGCTGGCGGGGGCGGCGGAGG
>JBAXKQ010000281.1:0-2716 GCA_037135275.1 bacterium | reverse complement strand
TACCCAGCCAGTTGGCGAAACGGCAGGCGTCCCAGTAGCTCACGTAATTCACCGGCCGGTTGGTGAAGGCGGCATTCACGGCGTAGGTGTAGCTGCCCGACACCCCGCTCTGTGTGATTCCACTGCCGTAGGTTCCATTCGCCATGTTCGTGTTGTACAGGGAGTACGTGTCGGTCTTGGCCACGGCGTTCAGAAACTCCTTGTACTGTCCCGCCGTAACCTCGTACTTGCCGATGTTGTAGGCGTAGGAGACGGTACCATAGCCGGTACTGGCAGCAGCGTTACCAGCATTTCTCACGGGGACGGTGTCGATGGTGATTGTCGCAATCGGCGTCGCCCGTGCCGACCCGCTCAGGGCCACAAGCATCGTTACCGCCGCCAGGAGTGTTACCATTGTCCTTTTCATTGTGCTTCCTCGTCTTTCTCTCCGGATTGGGCCGGCTCAACGTTGTAAACGCCCCCGCCGGCTCAGCCACAGGTTCACAAGACAGTTCGTCAGGGCCGCGTACTCTGTGGCCCGCCAAGCCGGACGGAGGCATTGCTGCGTCCTCCGCCCGGTCGGGCATGACCCTAACGTTGATGCTCATCGCATCAGGCCCGGCGACGCCGACGCATCAGGGCCGCGATGCCGCCCAAGACAACCAAGCCGAGTGTCGTCGGTTCAGGAATCATCGCCGCTAGTGCCGTGCCCGACAGGGCATGGTCGTAGATGGAGACTTCGTCAAGGATGCCACCGAACTGGTTGAGGCCTTCGCTCTGTGAGCCGACCCAGATATTCGATGTCTGCTGCTGTATGTTGCCGGTGTTCGCCCCGCTCACTATCTCAGTGCCATCGAGATATATGGCCATCGTCGCTCCATCGTAGACGGCGGCAACCAGATGCCACTTGGTATCCATGAGGCGGTCAGGCCAGTTCATTACGACCGAATACCACGTTGGAGTGTACAGGCTGAAGCTCAATCGCCCCTGGTCATTGATCGCCAGACAATATTGGCTGTTTTTGAAGACGAAGGCGCCGTCATCATTCAACGCAGTGCGTTTGAACCACGCGGCAATGGTGATCGCATTGCCCTGAATGTTCAGGGAGTTGCTATTGGCAATCTCCACATGACCGCCTTCTCCATCAAATGCCAAGGCGCTGCCGGCAACACCCTCTATCCAGGATGCGCCCTGAAACGTCCCGTCATTACCGTATCCTGAGGAGTCATGGACAACCGTCCCGTGGGCCTCGTTGAACGACAGATGCTCAACCATCGCGGCGGGGGATGCCGAAGCGGCCGACCATGTTAGCAGTGCCAGAACCAAGGCCATTGGATTATGTGTGCGGTAACTCATATAGTGTTCTCCTTGCAATGCACGATCCTGCGGCAAATAGATGGGACACGATTTGGGTGAGGCCTTCGCTTCAGCACTGGCAGCAAACACAGCGCCAGCACCACAATGCTCGCCGGCTCCGGCACATTGCTCCACACGGTGGCCTCATCGGAGGAGACCAACCGCACATCGTCCAGCAGCAGGTTACTGATGCTCGCGACGAAAGCCACCTCTGTTACCAGATCAGTGGCAGGATCAAACTGGTGCAACTGGTACGGCCAGCTAGTGTAGGTGATTTGCGTCAAGTCGATCCGCAACAACTGCCAGGTGTGCGTGTCGCTGTCGGTCGTAACCCCACGCGTACCCGAGGCCACCTTGACACCATCGAGCCAATAACTCGTCGGCACATTCCGATTGAGGAACGAGATGGCCGTCTGCGCGGCGTAGGACAGTTTCAAATATACAGAGGACATGGTGCTGGTGCTGGTGTTCACCCACGCCTCGAGCCAGTAATCGTTGCCCACATTCCAGCCGGAAGAATTCGTAAAGACGAATTGCCCGTTGGAGGCCGACAGCGCTGCCGTGCCCGAATGGACGATGGTTGTCTCGGTTGTCTCGTACCACGGCAGAGACGTGGTGCCACTTGCCACCGTGTCGTCAAAGAGAATGATACTCGCCTGGGCTTGTGCCGCTCCCATCGCCACCGCGACCAATAGCGCCACGAATGCTTGCGTCGGTGCCATGAGACGAACTGCCTCGCTCCGCCCCCTTATCCTGTTAGAGTGCGCTCCTGGTCGCAGGACCGGATGCGCGGCAACGCGTACCGGGCCTCCCTGCTTTGCGTGTATGGTAGATATCATGTCCTGTTTCGCCTTTCTAGCCCGCTCGGGCTGGCTCCATCTCTTACCATCGATGGACACATGCACTAGTGTGGACGCCCTCGCCGGCTCAGGCCGAATGCAGGCGTCTTCTTCGTTCTCAACCCCGAGACATCTGTGGCGACTCCGCCAGCAGCATCGGGGCTAGTCACCATGTCAAACGGGTTCCGTCTAGCCCTTACGGCTACGGCTGGCCCGACCAGAAATACATCGCGCAACTGGATCAGGCCTCGCATCTATGGACAGGCGGATCTTCCACATCTTCTGGCCCGGCTCATGCGACCCGGCAGTCAATGTCGCGATCTCAAGGGGCACGACGTTGGGCAAGGAGTCCATCCCTCGCGCAGGTCTGCTTCAGCATCTGTTGCTCGCGGGAGCGGCTCAGCTCCGTATGGCGAGAACGCAGCACATGTGGAGTCATATGCAGAAGCCGCGGCAAACCCAAGGCGAAGACGTATGTTATTTGTACGCGGCTACGTCACGGTGGCGTTAGAGTGCGTACCTCGTCGTGCCATACAGGACCG
>JBAXKQ010000280.1:0-2721 GCA_037135275.1 bacterium | reverse complement strand
TCCTTAAAGCCTCAGGACTCTCTCAGGAAGTGGTCCAGTAGAAGGGGGAAGGTCAGCCTCAACAGGCTTCGGCAGGCATGGGCAGCGATACTCTTGGGCGACAAATAGACCGTATACCGCGATCGGCACCGAGTATACGGTGATGGGAATCCTAAGTGATGATAGATCCATGCGGCTGAGCTCCCACGGCACAGCGGCTGTGTGGACCGACGGGGTCGCAATAATGTCGGTAGTCGACGACAGATGTTTCAGCAGACCAATGTCATTCCAAAGTCTCTTGCTATTGAAAGGCAACTTAACCTTTCTGTGTCCGAGCGCTCTAAATGCGGCAACCTTGACAAGCGTTTGTTTCGATTCGTCGTCACAGAGTTGAGCGTAGAGCTTCTCCAGGCGTTGCAGCCACGGGGCGACAAACATGAACGCTTCTTCCATGTGCTCTTGCACTGAAAGTACCTTTCCAAGCCCAACCCACAAGAGTGCACGTCTTCCGGCTGTCTTGCAGACAGTACTGATCCGAGTCGATCGTTTCTTCGCAGGCCCAAATCGTGCCACATCATAATTGTCCTTGTACTCGCGCCTGTAGCTGTCGCGAATTTCAACAAGGTATTGAGCCAGAAATGAACCAGAATTAGTCATAGCACTCCATTCAATCCAGTCTGCCTGCACTCCCACTGCATGGTCGGTCGCACAACGCCGGGCCATTTGCCCAACCATCCGCCTTCTCGGGGAACATCATGGATCTCAAACACAAGGGCATCATGCAGCACATATCGCGATACACCTCCCTCAACGATCATTACTTCCAAGGTGTATGTCCCATCGTTCAGAAGGTCCGCTGGGACGAAGCATACGTAGCTGACACCCCCTGGTCGAACCTGAATTGCCTGCGAACCGACGGCGAATACTGCACCGCCACCAGCCTGATTCAACTGCATGCTGATGTTGACAGAACCTGAGCCTATGGCCCAGAGCTCAATCGCCACTCTGAAAGGCGTCTTAACTGTGAGAAACTCTCTCCGGTGGGGCTCGTCCACCATGATTTCAACAGTCTTGAACTGGAAATCCTCCGAACCCGGCGCATCCTGCGGCGACGACCAAGTCCTTCTGACAGTCGCAAAGTTATCTCCGCCAATATAGAGATCGATTATCTTTTGCGAATCGTCAATGCCAGCCAGGCAACCGTGGTCAAGCAAAAGTCCACTGCGACACAAGCTGCGGATCGCAGTCATATTGTGACTCACGAACAGGATGGTCCGTCCCTCGTGCGCCACCTCCCCCATCTTTCCCAGGCATTTCTTCTGGAAGCTTGCGTCGCCCACCGCCAGCACTTCATCCACCAGCAGGATTTCAGGATCCAGGTGGGCGGCGACTGCGAAGGCGAGGCGGACGTACATGCCGCTTGAGTAGCGTTTTACGGGGGTGTCGATGAAGCGTTCTACTTCGGCAAAGGCCACGATCTCGTCGAACTTGGCCGTGATCTCGCGGCGGCGCATGCCGAGGATGGCGCCGTTGAGGTAAATATTCTCGCGACCGGTGAGCTCGGGATGGAAGCCCGTACCGACTTCGAGGAGCGAACCAACACGCCCCCTGATGACCGCCCTGCCGCTGGTGGGCTCGGTGATGCGGCTGAGTATCTTGAGGAGCGTGCTTTTCCCCGCCCCGTTCCGCCCAATAATCCCCAGCACCTCGCCGCGCTTGACCTCGAATGAGACGTCACGAAGAGCCCAGAGGTCGGGGGAGAGGGAGGAAGTTGTTAGGTTGTTGGGTTGTTGGGTTGTTGAGTCGGGGGCAGAAGAGGGAGTTGCTAGGTTGTTAGGTTGTTGGGTTGTTGAGTTGCAGGATGAGGGCGAGCTTTCAGACAACTTAGCAACCTGACAACCTGACAACTTTGCAACCTGCGCAGTTTGCGACCTGGCAGCCGCACCGACGACGCCCATATGCTCGGCCGGATCGCGCCCACGCATCCGGTGCCAGAGGCGCTCGACGGAGTCGCGGAGAGTAGTGGCGCCTATCTGCCCGAGGCGATAGCGCTTCGAGAGGTGTTCGACGGAGATGATTGTGTCGTTACTCATCGGGAGAAGAAGTTGTTAGGTTGTTAGGTTGCCAGGTTGTTAGGTTGTTGAGTTGCAGAATGCGGGTGAGACTTCCGACAACTTAGCAACCTGGCAAGCGTCAACTACGCCGGACCGCGTCGGCACACCGTCCTTAGCGCAACGCTGGAGATAGGCAATGTATCCGTTCAGCACTTTCCACGTCTGTTCCAGCTTGCCTCGAAGCTTATCGTATTCGTCAGATGTCAGATATCCCTCATCCAAAGCGCAATTTAGATGGTCAAGCGTCTCCGTTAGCGAACCGCGGGCATGACGACAAAACTGGGCATTCTCCTGGTGGTGATGCCTTCCAAAACCCTCTGCGATGTTGGCCGTAACAGACCGTGATGATCTAATGAGCTGGTCTCTAAGTCGGTAAGTCTCCTCCTTGGAAAGACCCTTACAGAACCGCGACATCTCCCGCCTGCACTCTCTGGCTAGCCGGTACGCCTCGATCTCCTCAAATGTGTTCCACGTCGCCATGCCTCTCCCCTGGCTTCATTCAACTCATCAAAGGCGCCCTGATCCTGGTTGCTCTGTCCTTGAATTGGGACGAGGAATGTGCCTTCAGCAACCCAGCAACCCAGCAACCCAGCAACCCAGCAACCCAGCAACCCAGCAACCCAGCAAC
>JBAXKQ010000279.1:0-2759 GCA_037135275.1 bacterium | reverse complement strand
CACCCATTGATTCTTCATCTTCATCTCCTCGTTCTTTGGCGACTCCGCCGCCGCCTTCTCGGCCGCTGTGGCCTCGTGGGCCGCAACCGACATCAGTCCCGCGAGAACCACGCATGCAATTAGTGAGGCTCTGTGTTTGCCGCGCTGTGTGCGTTGCATCCTCATCGTTCACCCCCTATTTCGAAGTTTGTCTTTGAACCCCGGACGTGTAAGGACATCCGGGTTCAGGATGTTGTCGGGCAACTCGCCGCGGGAAATCCGCAGCATCCCCTGAACAATCGGCACAATCGTGGCTCGGCCCGCCTCACGCGTGGACGCGAGCCAGTGTGGGGTCAGGATGACATTGTCGAGTTTCAACAACGGACTGCTGAGCGGCAGTGGTTCGGTCTCGAAGACATCCAGTCCGGCGCCGGCAATGCGTCCCTCGCGAAGAAAGCGGATCAGGGCATGCTCATCAACCATCTCCCCGCGCGCCACGTTCACGAAGAACGCCGTGGGCTTCATCAGACTCAACTCCCGTTCGCCGATCATCCCGCGCGTCTGCTCGGTCAAGCGGCCATGCAGGCTCACATAGTCGGACTGCCTCAATAATTCGTCCAAACTGCTCACCAGCGTTACACCCAGTGCCTTCGCCCGGGCTGGGTCGGCATGCGGCGAAAAGGCGATGTTCCGCATCTTGAACGGCGCGATCAACCGGACCAGTTCCTGTCCGGTCTGGCCCAGTCCGACAATCCCGAGCGTCCGACCGGCGAGATCGTCGCCGAGCGCGTCCTTCTGCAAGTCCCAACGATACTCTCGGATGATCCGTTCCTGCAGGGGAAACCGCCTGGAAAGGCCCAGAATGAAGAGCAGCGCCGCCGACGCGGTGGTATGCGTCAGTCCGTAGGGCGAGTTGAAAACAACCACATCATTCGCCGTGCAGGCCGCCAGGTCAATCTTGTCATAGCCGATTCCGGCCCGGCCGATCGCCACAAAGTTGTCGGCGCCACGGGCAAAGGCCGATGCCTTTACCCATGGCCGACAGACGACAATGGCATTGGCGCCCGCCACGTGGTGCGGCTTGACCTCCATGGAGTAGAGCAGATCCTGATAGGCCGGATCGTCCGGTTTGGGTTGCTGGTCTTCGAGAAAGCCGAAACGAACCTGCGGCGCAGCGGCCAGTAAATCCCAGGCCAGATCGCCCGTCGGCTTGCCTCCGGGGTCGCTCAAGTCGCCGGTGAATTTCAGAATGAAGTCCTTCATCGGTTACCCTTTCCCTCGATTTCGCGCTCCGTGGTGATCCGGATGTTCGCATCCGGCCGGCTGACGAAGTCGTCGCGCAGTCGTGTGCCAAGCCCCGGCTTGCCGGGCAACGAAAGGAATCCGTCCGCAACCGGCAAGCGATCCGTGACGACATCCCCATACCAGCCTTCGAGATAACCCCGCACCGTTTCCAGGTTTAGGGCGTTGGGGATATGAAGCGATAGATGCGCCGCCGCCCACAGCGCCACCGGCCCGATCGTGTCGTGACAGGTGACCGGCAGGTAGTAGGTGTCGGCCATGCTGGCGATCTTACGCCCCTCTGTCAGGCCGCCGCACCATGACAAGTCCGGCATGATAATATCGGCGGCATGGCGTTCGATCCACGGCCGAAACCCGAAGCGTGTGAAAACCCGTTCGCTCTGGCAGATGCGCACGCTCGTCGCCGCCTTGAGCCGCACGTAGGCCTCGACATTATCCGGCGGCATGATCTCTTCCAGCCACATCACGTCGTAGGGCTCCAAGGCGCGGGCAATCCGTGTCGCCGTCGGCAGATCCCACCGCGCGTGTCCCTCGATCGCGATCGCGATCCGGTCTCCTACCGTCCGGCGAATATCCTGGATGACGGAGAGTCCCTGGCGCAGATCCTCGTTGGTGAGCGTGTGGCCGAGCGTGCCGGCCGCCGTCTCCCCGCCCCAGATGAAGAACTTCCCGCAGGGATCGGTCGGGCCGGCAAGCGTGGCACCGAACCGATCGAACGGCCAGATCTTCATCCCGCGAGTGCCCTGCTTGAGCAGGCTCTCGGCGACTTCACCCGCCCGACATCCGGAAACCAGGGTGTAATCGTCGTACGGTCCCGAATTGATGCAGGTGTTGTAGATCTCGATGCGATCTCGGCTTCGGCCGCCAAGCATGTTGTAGATCGGCTGGCCAGCCGCCTGTCCTGCCAGGTCCCAGAGTGCCAGATCGATCGCGGATAACGCCCGCATCTCAGCGCCCGCGGAACCGCAGAAGTTCACCAGCGCAAACATGTTGCACCAGTGGTTCTCAATGTCGAGCGCCTCGCGGCCGACCAGCAGAGGCGCGTAGACGTCGTGAATGACGGCCTCGATCGCCTGGGGAACATAGTAGGTCTCCCCGAGGCCGGCCAACCCGGTATCCGTATGAATGCGCACCCACAGGTTATTCGGCATCGCCTGCCGGCGGGCGCCTTGCGCGGCCTCCCTTGTTGCCGTCTTCTCGCAGCGGAAATGAATCGTTTCGACTTTCACTATCTTCATGACTTCTCCTTCTGATAATTCAGGACGTGACAGTTCCCCAAATGGCGCTTCGGCATCGCTTACCTGACCTTCTGGTATACCATCACCGCCGCGCCGGGCTTGTCCTTGATCTCAACCGTCAGTCCTTTTTCCATCAATTCTTTGCCGGTGATCTTGATGGTGCCTTCAACATCGAAGTTCTTTGTCTCGTACGTAGCCACCGGGTCGAGGCCGCGGAGGCGATAGGTCTGCGCCGCGTCG
>JBAXKQ010000278.1:0-2795 GCA_037135275.1 bacterium | reverse complement strand
TCGCCTTCGAATGAGCGCCATTCCTGACGCTGTTTCCCTGTCCCCTTCACTTTCCGTCCACGAGCGCCAGTTCTGGCTTTTCCCGTCTTGCCAGCTTCAGCGCCTGCTCGCCGTTTTCGGCTTCGATCACCGTTGCTCCCTGCGCGGTGAGCAGTTTGCTGAGATAGAGCCGGTTTGCGCTTTCGTCGTCAACGATCAGAATGCGGCCCGGCACGTCCGGAGCATTGGCCAGCCCTTTCGGAAGAACAGACATGGCCGATTGATCGGTGTGAGACGCCGACCATTCCGCGAGGCGCGCCGCCAAGCTCGCGCATCGTGTGAGGTCGCCTGCCTTAGCCGCGCGGCTCAATTCTTCACCGACGACGGATATCTCTGGAACGCCGGCCGCTCCGCCCATCCCCTGCAGCGAATGCGCCTGGCGGCGTATACTCGCTTCATCAGCGGCGTTCAGCGCGGTGCGCAACTCCTGCGTAGAGGCCTGCATTTGCCGTTCGAACGCCGCCAAAACCGCATCGTCCACGAACTCGATGGATACGCGGAAGAGATCGGCGCGTTCAGGGATATCGGGAATCAGATCGAGGAAGAGCCGCGCCTCCTCGTTTGTACCGTCTCGGTTTCTGTCGGCGCCTGGAGAGGTGGGGCGTGTCATGCGGCACCTCTCGGCTTCCGCGATTTCTGAGCCGCAGATCGCCCCAGATCGCCGCCGTCAGCGTTCGATGGATGGCTCATGCGTGACCGCTCCTTTCGTCGTACCCCGGTGTAGCCATTTCGACACTACCTCCGCCAGCATACCGGGGGCCATCGGCTTGGAGATGTAGTCGTCCATTCCCGCCTCAATGCACTTGTCACGATCCCCCCGCATGGCATGCGCCGTCATGGCAATGATCGGAATGTGTGGTGAGTCCGTGCCTGCGTCTGGCTGTTTTCGGGCACCCATACGGCGGTTCTCCTCGGCCCGAATCTTCCTCGTGGCTTCTAGGCCATCCATGACGAGCATCTGGATGTCCATCAAGACCAGATCGTACCGCTCGCGTTCCAGCGCCACAATCGCGTCAACGCCGTTGCCCACGGCGTCGGTGCGCATGCCCAGCTTCTTCAACATCCCCTCGGCCACCAGCCGATTGACCTCGTTGTCTTCTACCAACAGAATCCGTGGCGCGTCAACAGGCGCGTCGGCGGCAGGCTGATGCGAGGGCACATCGGTGGTCGGCCCATGAGATCGAACGATGATCGACTCGTGCAGGGCGTCAAAAAGCGCTGATGCGCGTACCGGTTTGGGGAGCCAGGCGGAGAACCCCGCCTCCTTAAACTGCTTGCTTTGACCGGTGTGGCCCATCGAGGTCAGTAGAATCAGCCGCAGGGCGGCCTGATCGGGATCGCTTCGGATCACCTGAGCGAGCGCCACGCCGTCCATGCCTGGCATCTGCATGTCGAGAATCGCGGCCCGGAAGGTGATTCCGTCTTCGCGCGCTTTGCGAAGGAGCACGATGGCCGAGGGCCCGCTCGATGCTTCGCGCGGGCGGAAGCCCCACGCCCGAAGCTGCGCCATCAGGACCTGTCGATTGGTCTCGTTATCGTCCACAACGAGGATCCAGGCGCCGCGAAGGTCCGTCGGCGAGGCGGTGGTCTCTTCGACGGACGTGATTCCGTTCGTCTTCCCCTCGGCCCCCCGCTCCAGACGGAGCGTGAAACGGAAGGTCGTGCCCCGCCCCTCGGATGATTCAAACTCGATGTGTCCCTGCATCAACTCCGTCAACTGCTTGGCGATTGCCAACCCCAGCCCCGTGCCGCCGAAGCGGCGTGTGCTCGATGCGTCCACTTGGCTGAATTTTGAAAACAGGAGATCCTGCTTATTCGCCGGAATTCCGATTCCTGTGTCCTTCACCGAGAAACGGAGGCACACGTGCGTGGCCTCATTCGGGGGGCGTATCTCATCGGCCTGCTGACCGGTGCCATTCGACGCCGTGCTCCCGATTTCGGGCTCATGCACGCGCTCGACGCACACCGCGATCTCTCCGTGATCCGTAAACTTGACCGCGTTGCCAGCGAGGTTCACCAAAATCTGCCGGAGCCGAATCGGATCCCCGCACAGGCGGTCCGGCACGTCCGGCTCGGCGGCGCAGATGAATTCGATTCCCTTGTCCTGCGCGGCCAGCGCGAGCGGCGCGATGGCGTCGTCGAGCAGTTTGCGCAGGCTGAAATCGCTCTGATCGAGCGTCAGCTTGCCCGCCTCAATTTTGGAGAAGTCGAGAATATCGCCGAGCAAGGCCAACAGCGACTCGGCGCTGCTCATGGCCGTTTCGGCAAAGCGGCGCTGCTCATGAGTTAACGCAGTATCCAGCAACAATCCGGTCATGCCGATAACCCCGTTCATCGGCGTGCGTATTTCGTGGCTCATGTTGGCCAGGAACTCACTCTTGGCGCGGTTGGCGGCTTCGGCTTTTCCGCGGTGAAGGCGGAGGTTTTCCTCCAGTTCGCGCCGCAGGCGGATGCTGGCCATCATTTGAGCAAACACCGCCAGCAACCGCCGTTCCGCCTCGGTGCAGACATGCACCTCCCGAACGAAATCGAATCCGACAAACCCCAGGCAGCGTCCGGCGTCCATCAGGGGCATGGCCAGCAGGGTACGGATGCACTGGGGTTCGAGAAGCTGGCGCACGGGATTCTCAGGTGCGAGCACCTGGACATCGGGGATGTGCATGGCCACGCCGCGCCGGTGCGTTTCAACCCATTGCGGAATGATCGAGATCGGCACGTCCTGCAGGTCCGAAATATGTGACGCAATCCCAGCCGCG
>JBAXKQ010000277.1:0-2819 GCA_037135275.1 bacterium | reverse complement strand
GATGACAACGTCCGCTCCGGCCTCCGCCAGCGCCAAGGCCATGTCGTAACCCAGATTACGCACGCCCCCCGTTACGAATGCGACTTGTCCGTCGAGTTTGAAGAGAGTCCAAATGTTCATTATTTCGGGACTTTAGGATGCCGGCCGGTCAAATGCAAGGGCTCTTGTTTCCCCTCACAGGACTGCGTCAAGAACGGGCTCGCGTAGCTCGCCCCTCCAGGGCGCGGACGAGGACAGACACCTGCAAGTGTTTGGTTGCCAGGTTGCTGAGTTGTCAGGTTGTTGAGTTGAAGTGAACGCCTTGCCTCTAGCAACCCAACAACCAACTCCTCAGGATCGCGCGGATGCCACCGCGAATGTCGGAGCGCCGTGAGTCACCGCGTGAAGCTGGATCGCGGCAAACTCCGGATCGTCGAGCCGGAGATCGTCGAAGTACACCAGCACCTGCCGTTGCGCCACCAGTTCAGCCTGCAGCGGGCCGATGGGTACCTGCCGTGGCGGCACACCCGCGCGAACTGCCAACGCGGCGGCCACCCCCGCCGCGTGCCCCGTCGCCATCCAGGCCGGCTCCATACGGATGGATGAGAAAGCCACATTGGTGGCCGACAGCGCGGAGGGGACAAGCAGTCCGTCCAAGCGCTCAGGGAGAATGGCACGATACGGAATCGTTGCCGGCCGGTTGGGCGAGAACTGCTGGTTCCTGCTGCGGAACCAGATCACGCCTTCAATCAGCTCAAAGCCATCGTCGGCACGCACCACGGCCCCGGGTTCGAGGCGGTCACAGCAGGCGTGGGAATCGAAGCTGTGCTCATAAATGCCGATCGCGTCGCGATGGATTGCCGGACGCACCTGACCGGGCAGCGGGACGGAGTCCGACTCGGTGAGCAGATACGCGCCTTTGATCCGCCGGCCCTGCCGCACATAAAGCTGCCAGGGAAAATGATTGTTGTCGGGATACTCATCGGGCGGCAGGCCAAAACAACTCGCCTCCTCGCGCATGATGCGGGGCACGGCGGGATCGTTTTGCAGGTAGTAGAACAATCCCTGCGTATAGCCGACATAGAGCTGGTACAGCCGGTCTCGCTCCTCACAGGTCGCCTCGGGCCAACGGCGCGCCGGCCCGGCCAGGTCCAGGCTGGTCAACGCCTCGATCTGGCCGTTCACGCAGTATTTGCGATTCGCGAGCCGATTCAACCACAGCACCTCGGACAGGAACCGAACCCGTCCGGCGGCACAATCGCCGGCCAGCGTCCGATACAGCGGCAGGAAATCCGCATAGTTCTCCGGCCGTGAAAACGGGATGCGCTTCGCGGGATCATCCGTGAGCGTCACGCGAAAACAATTGGCCTGGATGTTCGGACTCGCCTCGCCAGTGCTGGCCGGGTGCAGACAGCGCCGGGTGTACCGCCAGTCGTAGTAGATCACGCCGGCATATTGTTCGCCGTACTCGGACCGTCCTTCGCGGCCGACCCGGTAGTCGACCCCGGCGCGGGCCGCCAGGTCGCCCTCGTAGGTCGCATCCACACACACCTGAGCGCGAATCATCAACTGCCGTCCGCTTGACCGCTCGCGAAAGCCGGCGCCTTGCAGGCGGTGTTCGTCAACCAGCGCCCGTTCCAGTTCCCAGCCGCGCATGCAGGTCAAACCTGATTGCGCCGCCAACATTTCGTTCAGCACATTCCCGGCAACATGAGGCTCCATGAAGAAACCGCCGTAAGTGAGCCGGTATTGCTCCGAGTCCGGACCGTAGCGTTCGATGTAATGCCGCCGCACCAGTTCAAGGAATTCGTTGAAGATGCCGCCGAACGCATTGGTGCGGGTCGTGTCAATCGAGCCCAGCCCCGACGCGGTCATGCCGCCAAAATGACGGCCGCGCTCCAGCAGCACGGTGCGACACCCCATCCGGGCGGCGGCCAACGCGGCGGCGACGCCGGCCACTGTGCCGCCGTAGACCAGCACGTCGTAAGTTTCGGTGAGCAGCGGAACATTCGCGTCTTCAGTTCTCATAGAAGCCTTTCGCTGAGCATGTCATTGGGCTAATCGGGGACTGTCCCCGAGTGCCTCTGCAGGAACCACTCCGCCGCCTCGTCATGCCATTCCGGCATGCTGCTATGCCCGGGGGTGGGCCGGACATGCAGCGTGATGTCGTCAGCCAGATCACGGCGACGGCTCTCCGCGGACAGCGCCCGGGCAAAAGCAACCGCCTTGTCCGTCCCCACCCGCGCATCGTCATGGCCGATGGTGATCCAGGCTGAGCGGTCGGCCAGCGCTTCCACTGTGTTCGCCAGCGCCAGTCGCCTGGCCAGCAGACTCCCTTCCTGCCCGGCAAACTCGCTGAGCGCCAGAACGTCGGTTACCGGGCTGAATGCGGCCACGGCCCGGATGCGCGGATTGCCGGCCGCGGCGTGAAATGCCAGGAACCCGCCACGCGAGGTGCCGGCCGCGGCAATGCGGGCTGGATCCGCGACGCCCGTCGCCACCAGGTGGTCGACGACATCGTTCACCCGCTGTTGAAACGCCGAGACGATGTCCTCCCCTGCTCCCACCCGCGCCGCCCAACCGGCGAGTTCCGGCGGCTCGCCCGGCCGCCGGTCGGCACCGTGGCAGGGCAGATCCAGCGATACGACGTTCCAGCCGCACGCATGCAACCTGCGACCGACGAGGCAATACGGTTCGGAGTCCAGGGTATCGGCAGCAGTGGATGCAAAGAGCAGCAATGTTGGCGCGGGGCCACAGCCGTGTGCCGGCAGCATGGCAAACACTGTGCCACCGCATCCCGCATGGCCAGTTCTTTTCTCGACGCATTGCACGATCATGTC
>JBAXKQ010000276.1:0-2841 GCA_037135275.1 bacterium | reverse complement strand
GAATCGATCCACCCGTTTCAAGACGGCAATGGGCGCGTTGGGAGGCTGGTTGCGTTCAAGGAATGCCTCCGGCACGGTGTGACGCCGTTCATCATTGACGAACGGCACAAGGTTTTCTATTACCGGGGCCTCGCGAAATTTCCGACGGCTCCGGGCTACCTCCTCGACACCTGCCGCTCCGCCCAGGAAGAATACGCCGCCCTCGTGTCTCGTCTGTCGCTATGACTCGCCCGAACCTGCCATGTACACCGAAGACCAGCTTCTGCCGCTTTCGGCCGTGAGCCAGTACGTTCACTGTCCCCGGCGGTGCGCGTTGATCCACTTGGAGCGGGTGTGGTCGGAAAACGCCGTCACCGCCGAGGGGCGCGTGCTTCACGAAAAGGCCCACAGCGGAACGAGCGAGTCTCGTGGCGACTTGAAGATTTTGCGCAGCCTCCGGCTCCGGTCGCTCCGCCTCGGCGTCACGGGTGTTGCGGATGTGATCGAACTGCACCGCCTCGCGCCCTCCGAAGGCGGTGTGCGCGTCCCGGGAATCGGCGGCACCTGGCTGCCGTTCCCGGTGGAGTACAAGCGCGGCGCGTCAAAGGACATCCGATGCTACGAAGTCCAACTCTGCGCCCAGGCCCTCTGCCTGGAAGAAATGCTGGCCGTCCATATTCCCGACGGCGCCCTCTTTCTGGGGGAGAAACAGCACCGGACCCCGGTAGCCTTCGATGTCGCGCTCCGTGCCGAGACCGAAGCCGTCTGTAGGGCGGTTCAAGATCTGTTCGCGGCGGGCGTCACGCCGCCGGCCGATTTCAACAAGCGTTGCGCCTCCTGCTCCCTTGTGGAAGCCTGTCTGCCACGGTCCGCCGGATCTGGAAAGTCCGCACGAAAGTGGCTCGTCCGTCAACTGGAGGAGATCTGCCCGTGCGATGAAGCGACATGCGCCGGAAGTGGCAATCCGATCGCTGCCCCGTGAAAGATACGATCATGAAGAAACTGCTCAATACGCTGTACGTCACCACCCAAGGCGCCTACCTGCGGCAGGAGGGCGAAACGGTCGTGGCGTCCGTGGAGCGCGCGGATGTTCTGCGGCTGCCCATCCATACGCTGGCGGGAATCGTCTGTTTCGGACAGGTCGCCTGCAGCCCGCCGCTGCTCGGTCTGTGCGGCGAACGCGGCGTTCACGTCAGTTTCCTCTCTGAATGGGGTAAATTCCTGGCACGGGTTACGGGTCCTGTCTCTGGAAATGTGTTGCTCAGGCGAGAGCAGGTCCGCCGTTCCGATGAGCCCTCCGCCACCTGCGAACTGGCCCGCAGTTTCGTGCTTGGGAAATTGGCCAACGGCCGCACGGTGCTTCAGCGGACGCAGCGTGACCATGGTCCGGACCCGGATCTCACGCATTCCGCCTGTGTGATCGCCGGTGTGCTCCTGCGCGTCCAGAGTGTGACGGACATCGATACGTTGCGTGGATTGGAGGGTGAGGCCGCGAGCGCCTACTTCAGCGCCTTCAACAGCATGATTCGCTCGCAGAAAAACGTCTTTTCGATGACCACGCGGAGCCGTCGTCCGCCGCTCGATCCTTTGAACGCGCTGCTCTCGTTCCTGTACACGCTCCTGGCGCATGACTGCGAAGCCGCGCTCGAAGGCGTCGGGCTCGATCCGCAGATCGGCTTTCTTCACGCTCTGAGGCCGGGCCGTCCCAGCCTGGCCCTTGACCTCATGGAGGAGTTTCGTCCGATTCTGGCGGATCGCGTGGCGCTCTCGCTGATCAACCTGAATCAGGTGAACGGCAAGGGGTTTGAAACCACGGAAACCGGTGCGGTTGTCATGGACCCCGACACGCGCAAGACCGTGCTCCAGACCTGGCAGAAGAAGAAGCAAGAGACCCTCCAGCACCCGTTTCTAGATGAAAAGCTGGAACTCGGGCTATTGCCGCATGCCCAAGCGCTCTTGCTCGCGCGCCATTTGCGGGGCGACCTCGACGCCTATCCTCCGTTTCTGCTAAAGTAACCGGGAGATTTGCCATGCTGGTTCTGGTCAGCTATGATGTATGCACCATTGATCTTGCGGGCCGGCGTCGTTTGCGGCGGGTGGCGAAAGCGTGTGAGAATGTCGGCATCCGCGTGCAGAACTCCGTTTTCGAATGCAATGTCGATCAGGCGCAATGGACGGCGCTAAAAGCGCGATTGGTCGATCTTTTCGAGCCGAAGTCCGACAGCCTTCGCTTCTATTTTTTAGGCAACAACTACAAACACCGCATTGAGCACCAAGGAGCCAAACCGTCGATTGACGTTGAAGAACCTCTTATTCTTTAGCGTCTTGCATGCCGGCAAGGCCAATAGAAACACGTTGTCTTTTCCCTCTCCCCCGGTAACGATCCGAGGTGAGGGTTGCGGGCCGCGCTTGCAAGAGCGCGAACCCGAAGCGCACACGATTTCACTAAGAACGTTCGCGGCAAGTATAACATGTTGCCCACGGGATGGTTATACGATCCATTCATTCTTTGACAACCGGAATGCTAACTTTCGACAGGTGGTTCGCGGAATCAATCGCGTTCCCACCTGCGAGAGAAGATGTTACACTCCCCTCCGTCGCGCCCCTTGCGGGCGCGTGAATTGAAACGTGCGCCAGATCGTGTACTGCGCGTGCGACGCCAGCCGCACCATGGAGGCGCGGCACGCCGGAAAGGTGACGCGATGAGCGACACGGCATACCGCTGGCAATTCCGTCGCGCCTGCATCGAGTCGCACGTTGATCGGCTGTACGGGGCGCGGGTCGTGGACCGGACGCACGGCGGGAACGCAGAGCACTACGGCTGGCCGAAACGCAGCGCGGGCATCGAATGGAGCTGGGGCA
>JBAXKQ010000275.1:0-2855 GCA_037135275.1 bacterium | reverse complement strand
GCCCTGAGCAACTGGGGCCCTGAGCAACTGGGGCCCTGAGCAACTGGGGCCCTGACAGGGAGGGGCCTCATGGCTAAGATCAGCGCGCCTGGCCAGACGATCGGCTTTTGCGCCTTCACACTCCTCCTTACCGTCTGCTGCGCTGCACTCTGGATAACCGCAGTCTCCGGGACAGCGCAAGAGGCTGCGCTGTCTCAATCCGAAGCCGCCGCCTGCAACGAATTCACACCATGGGATGAAGCCGGCGTGGAAACCCCGCCCGTCACCTGGCCCGCCTGGGTGCGCGGCTGGTCCTGTGACGGTGGTGTGATCCGCACCAATCCGCCCGGCTGGTATGTCGAGGGTTCTGCCGGGCAGGACGGGGATGAAGCTGCCAGGTCCAATGCCGTCGGCTTGTATGTCATGCTCGAGCGTTCCGCGCTCACGAATGATCTTATAATGGAAGTCTCGGTCGGACACGCCGCCGCGGATGCCGCGCTTCATGTCGACCTGCTCGATACTAACCTGGTGACCGTCACCGCAGGTCTCAACGAAAATGTACTGCAGACGGGCGCCACAACCACCGAACTGACCATTGGCTTGCCCCTCGTTACCAACCAGGCAGTGGAAGTGATCCGGCTGCGGCATGGGGCAGGCGAAGTGCTTCTGTACTCCTTGCGCCTCTCGGAAATACCCGCCGCGGCAGTTGATGTTGGTGAGGCTGCGGATCGTGCGGCCGGCGGGCGGACACCTGAAGCCGCGTCGGCCGGCGTCGCAGGCAAGGGGCCGGACGTCGCGGAAACTCCCGCCGCAGGAGTCCCGGCAGGTTCACGCGGCAATCCAGCGCCGGAAGAGGAACCGGAAGGCGGCGCCCGAGGCAAGGTGGTCTATGTGGACGCACAAAGAGGTAATGACGCCCACGACGGCTTCGCCTCGGCACCCGAAAGCTCCGGTCGTGGACCCAAGAAGAGCATCAATGGTGCCCTGCGCACTGTCCGGCAGGGGGACAGCATTTCGGTCGGATCAGGGACATACCGTGAGAGCGCCGACTTCCGCGGGACGGGGGTGGACGTCTATTTCGCCGGTACCGTGTTTATGTAGTGAACTGGAGGAGGAAGCATGAGGCATAGTTATATGGCGCGACTGGCCGCGCTTTCGCTCGCGATATGGCTGACGGCAGGCGCTAGCGCCATGGCCGGCACGAACACGGTCTACGTGGATAACCTGGTGGTAACAAATACATTCGCCCAGACAATGGGCGGCACAACCAACTACTTCCTTGGCAGAATAGGTGTGGGGACCGCGCAGCCGGCGGCCGATCTGCACGTTGCAGGCAGCGTGCTGGTGGACGGGGCCGTGACATTGCCTTGCCAGGGCGACGTCGGCATGGGCACCTACACCAACGGGGCATCCACCAATGGTGTGTCGCCAGGCTACCTGCCGGCGGGGTCACAGGGAGCCATGCTCTACCACGACGGAACCAACTGGTGCGCCCTGACCAACCTGTACTGGAACAGCGCCAATAAGCGGTTCTACTTCAGCGGTTCCACAACCGGAAGCTATGCGGATACAGCAAGCGGCAACCTCGTGCTCGGGGGCACCCTCGACATGGGCGGCAAGGCGGTCTCGAATGCCGCGGGCGTAGTGCCAAATACCGGCAACCAGTACGACCTGGGCACCGCCGCGAAGCAGTGGAAAGATCTGTATGTGGATGGTGTGGAATACGTTGATGAAATCCGCATGGACGACAGCCAGAAGGTGCGACTCGGGACGGGGCAGGACTTTGAGCTCTATTTCGACGGGACCACGGCATATCTGGACAATCTCGGTACGTCAAACTCGGATGTCAATATTCGTATTAATGACGGCGGTACGACCAGAACAGGCATGACTATCCACGCCTCCGAAGGGAGCGTCAGCTTTCCACGCCAGAGTGCGGTGTTTGCATACAGAAACACGGACTTTACAGTATCAAATATCACCGAGCAGATCCTGCCGTTCACGGGTGAGAGATTCGACGTGCTCGGTGAGTATAGCACCACAACGGGAGTGTTCACCGCGAAGACCCCCGGTAGATATTGGGTGTCAACCACCGTGCACTGGCTGGCAGTGAACGCAAATCAGAACTACATGAGCTTCATTGTCAAAGGAAGCACCCTGATAGCGCGGCAACAGTCACAGTATCCACAGTCGGGGAACCTCATAACGCAGAATCTCTCCGCAGTTGTGGACCTGCAAGTGGGCGAAACAATAAGTGTGCATGTATTTCAGTCTTCCGGGGGAAACGAGACAGTCTATTCATGCGGGACTGCAGATATGCTGACGCTTTCCATTATGAAAGGAATGTGAACATGAAGCGCATTTGCCTTGCTGCCGTTTGTTTCTGTGTCGGAAGTTCCGTGTTGGCAGGAGAAGTCAGCGACTACTACGCCTGCGTTGAGTACTTGAACAGCAACCAGGTTGTCCTTGCAGGTGGCGATTACATGATTCAACGCAATGAACAGGGTCAACTGTTGTTCTCACATTGGAGACTGCCCGCGCAGCAACCGACTTTCGCAGAGCTTGACGCCATAATGGCCCAGGCCCTCGCCTGGAAGTCGAACAAACAGGCAACGGCGGCCATGGACATTGATCAGATTGACCCGCAGATCCGCGCGGTCATACGGGCCCTGTGCAGGGTGGTGAATCAACGGCTGCCAGCCGGCCAGAAGATCACCGAGGCTGAGCTCAAGCAGGCAATCAAGGCTGAATGGGCACCATGAGCACTGGCAAGACCACCACGCGGGGCTGTGCATGGCTGGCAACGGAGGCTGGCCTGGGCCGGATATGAGACTGACACGGCATGGTATATGGATGTTTGTGGCGGCGGCAGCGGC
>JBAXKQ010000274.1:0-2874 GCA_037135275.1 bacterium | reverse complement strand
GGCACCCACAGCCAGGAACGCTTCCGTAGCGGCCAGCCGATTGATGAGCACGCTTTCGCCCGGAGAACACGTCAACTGCTCCATTTGCCTCTTGCGGAGCTGGCCGCTTGCCTGATGGCCAAGGGCGTCCTCGGCCCAAAACCGGGCGAACCTGCTTTTGGGGACCTCAATGAAAAGACCGGTGCGGCCGCACTGAAAGAATGGGCAATATCGTATTACGAAGCGAATGAGATTACTTGTCCAGGGAGCCTGAACACCCTCGAACGCAACCGGCTCTTCCGCTGGCGGCGGATACCGTTCGAATACCTGCGGCACAACCTGCAGGGCAGTTATGAAATACCCGTCAAAGTGGAGTGTTACCGCCAGGTCCTGGGGAAAGGGCATCCCTTGCCGCCGCTCATCTGCCGGCGCCGAGGCTGGGATTTGCTCGAGGGCTACCACCGGCTGAGCGCGCACGAGAAGGTGGGAAGCGAGACGATACCGTGCGTGATTATCGGCAGGAGCTAGCAGAAACTTTTTCACCCAAAAGCTCCCGCGGTGTTCGGGGCACAAGCCAAACACAAGTGAACAAAACAAGAGCATGAGGGACTGGTTTACAGTGGATAAAGATGGCCTGGCCAAAGTCCTTGGCCGCCGCGGCAAGGCGTTTGCCATGTTGGAGCTGATCCAAAACGCATGGGACGCGCCCGGCGCCACCCAGGTTGAAGTCACTTTGAAGCCGGCGGCGCGCGGCAGGACCTTGCTCATCGTCGAGGACAACGCACCAAATGGATTCAGCGACTTGGCCCACGCCTACACACTGTTCAAGGAATCAGACAAGAAGGCGGATCCAACGAAACGCGGTCGCTTCGACGTCGGGGAAAAGCTGGTGCTCGCCCTTTGCGACTGTGCGCGCATCTGCACTACCCGGGGGACGCTGATGTTCGATCAGGCCGGCCGCCGCGAACTGCCGGAAAAGCGAGACCGGGGTTCGTTAATCCGCTGCGTGGTGCAAATGTCCAAGGCAGAGATGGAAGAGGCCCTCGCCTGGACCAGGAAGCTATTGCCGCCTGCCGGCATTCTGACCCGGGTCAATGGCGAAAGCATCGCGGCCCGTCCGCCCATGGCCACTTTCCAAGCCCGGCTTCAAACGGAGAAATCCAATGCCGCAGGATTCCTCCGGCGGGTGGAACGCCAAACCGAGGTCAAACTGCACGAGCCGTTGCCCGGTGAGCCCGCAATGCTTTATGAAATGGGCATCCCCATCGTGCAGACCGGCGACAAATGGCATTACGATGTCGCGCAGAAAATCCCACTGACACTCGACCGCGAAGGCGTGGCCCCCTCGTTCCTGCGGGATCTCCGGCTGGCCGTGTTCAACCACCTGCACGAACAAGTCACGGCCGAGGACATCAACAGCCCGTGGATAGAACAAGTCGTGGCTGAAAAGGACTGCGCGCCCGGCGCCGTAAAGACATACCTGGATCGGCGTTTCTCCGAGAAACGAGTGGCGTACGACCCCTCGGATCCTGAAGCCAACAAATTGGCCGTTTCCAAGGGCTACACCGTCGTCACCGGCTCAATGATGAGCTCGGGGGCCTGGAAAAATTCCAAGAGCGCTCAGGCCATCCTGCCGGCCGGCCAGGTCACCCCGTCACCCAAGCCCTACAGCCCCGACGGGCCGCCGCTGAATCTGTTCCAAGAGGTCACACTCGAGATGCGGGAGGTGGAACAGCACGCGATGGCCATCGCCCGGGAGGTTCTGAAGCGCGAGATCAGCGTGACCTTTGCCAACGACGCTGCCTGGCCATTTTCGGCCACCTACGGACCCGGGCGGCTCACCTTCAACGTCGGCCGGCTTGGGCGCAAATGGTTCTCCTTGGCGCGCAACCGCAAGGGAATCAATACGCTCCTCATTCATGAGTTCGGCCACGAATACTCCTCGGACCATCTGAGCGAGGACTATCACAATGCCCTCTGCCGCATCGGGGCGGACTTGGTGGAAATGGCCGCAAAACAGGAACCTCGCCACACCCTCCAAAGCCCTACAATGGAGCGACCATGAGGGGACTCCTCATCACGTTCGAAGGAACCGAAGCCACCGGCAAAGGCGCGCAGGTTCAGCGCCTGGTCCCCTGGCTGCAGGAGCGCGGCTGCACGGTTTGCAGCCTGCGCGAGCCCGGCGGCACTCCGACCGGCGAGGAACTTCGTCGTGTTTTGAAGCACCAGCCCGATTGCATGGGCATGGATCCGCTTACGGAACTGCTCCTCATGAACGCCAGCCGCGCCGAGTTGGTGCGGAAGATCATCCGCCCTTCACTGGCGCATGGCGAAATCGTGCTGTGCGACCGCTTCTACGATTCGACCTGCGCTTATCAGGGCTACGGGCGCGGTTTAGGTCTTTCATTGGTGCGGCAGGTTGTTGATGCCGCAGTAGGCGATACCAAGCCCGATTTAACCTTCCTGCTCCGGATTCCCGTGGAGGTCAGCGAAGAGCGCCGCCGGCGGCGCAATGCTGCACTCCCTTTCAAGTTCGATCGCTTCGAAGCTGCCGAGAGGGAGTTCTTCCTCCGCGTCCAGGAAGGCTACGATGAGATCGCCGCCGGGGAACCGGAACGGTTCCGCGTCATCGACGGCACCCGAACACCTGAGGAGGTGCAAGCCCAGATACGCCAGCATCTCGTTGCACTGATGGACGGCGGCCCGCCACAGGCTTTCAAGGAAACCGTGCTCGCCGGAGTTCCCATCACGATCGAACCCTTGGATGGGAGCATCCTGGAGCGCTGCTGCATGTGCCGGCGGCCAACCCCCTGTTGGACGCAGGACCAGATGCTCGCGTTGTGCCCGCAATGCGCGGCCGTGGCCACGCCAATCGACCTTCCGACGCCGGAACAA
>JBAXKQ010000273.1:0-2891 GCA_037135275.1 bacterium | reverse complement strand
CCTCGACGAGATACGGCGAACCAGGAATGTGATTCTCTTCGTTGACGAGTTGCACAGCATAGTTGGAGCCGGGTCGGCTGAGGGCGCGATGGATGCGTCCAACATCCTGAAGCCAGCCCTGTCCAGGGGCGAGCTGCAGTGTGTCGGTGCGACAACGCTGGCCGAGTACCGCAAGTATATCGAGAAGGATTCGGCCCTTGAGAGGCGTTTTCAGCCGGTGCGTGTTGACGAGCCGACCTACGATGAGGCTGTGGAGATTCTGAAAGGAATCAGGCAGAAGTATGAGGAATACCACGGCGTTGAGTATACCGACGACGCCATCGAGGCGGCGGTCCATCTCGCTGGCAGGTACATAGTCGGGCGTTTTCTGCCCGACAAGGCCATAGACACCATCGACGAGGCCGGGGCGAGGGTCAGGATTGCGGCCACGACACGTTCGCCGAAGATTCGCGAATGGGAGGCCAAGATCGAGCGGGTCAAGCACCGCAAGGAAGTCGCCATCAAGGCGCAGAAATTCGAAGAAGCCGCCCAGTTACGGGACCAGGAACGGAAAGAGCGGCAGGCGCTGGATGAGAAGATCAAGAAGTGGCAGCAGGAAAGCCGCAGCAAAAGGGTCAAGGTCACGGCCGAGGAAATACGGCTTGTCGTGTCCAAGTGGACGGGGGTTCCGCTCAGGAAGATGGGTGGCGAAGAGGTGGCCAGGCTTCTCCATATGGAAGAAGAGGTCGAGAAGACTGTTGTCGGCCAATCCCCGGCAGTGAGCGCGATATGCAAGGCGCTTCGCAGGTCCAGGGCAGAGCTCCGTGACCCGAAGAGGCCCATCGGCTCGTTTATCTTCCTTGGACCCACAGGGGTCGGCAAGACGCTGCTGGCAAAGGCGCTGACTGAGTTCATGTTCGACAATGCCGACGCCCTTATCCAGGTCAATATGTCCGAGTTCATGGAGAAATTCACCGTTTCACAGCTTGTGGGCTCGCCGCCGGGTTACATCGGTCACGGTGAAGGCGGCCAGTTGACCGAGAAGGTTCGCAGGCGCCCGTACTCGGTCGTTTTGTTCGATGAGATAGAGAAAGCGCATCCAGATGTGATGCACATGCTGTTGCAGATCCTAGAGGAAGGGTGCCTCACCGACAGCATGGGAAGGAAGGTTGACTTCAGGAACACCGTCATAATCCTGACATCAAATGTCGGCGGTGACTTCGCGAGGAAGGGTGGCGCGCTGGGGTTTGTGAAGGCGGAGGAAGGCAGCGATTTTGAACAGCTCAAGGCGCGAACTCTCGAGGCTGCCCGGGCATCCTTCAAGCCTGAATTCCTGAACCGGTTCGACGACATCATTGTGTTCAGGCAGCTAACCCTGCCCGATGTCATGAAGATCCTGGATATCGAGATCGCCAAGGTCGCCGAAAGGGTGAAGGCGAAGGGGATCTCCCTCGTTGTCACCCAGGAATCGAAGGACTTCCTCGCAAAAAAGGGTTACGACGTTTTGCTTGGCGCGAGGCCGCTCAGGAGAATGGTGGAGAAGTACCTGGAAGATGCCCTTGCCGAGGAGATTCTGCGTGGGCATTTGACCGGGACCGAGCCGGTGGAAGTGCGCCTGGGGGTCGATTGTCTTCGTTTCGAGCAACCGGTAACAAAGTAGCGCGTTCAACTTTCACCTTTCCGGTCGCGGGCCGCTGGCTTTTGAATTGCGTTGCCGTCGCGGCGTCGCCATGCGTCTTCATCCCGTTGTGATGCAATCATGTTCAAGACACTGTCAGAGTCGCTGGAGCGGGTTTTTGGCAAGCTCCGCGGATATGGAAAGCTCACCGAGGGCAACATAGGCGATGCCCTGCGGGAGGTTCGTGTCGCCCTGCTTGAGGCGGATGTGAACTTCCAGGTGGCGCGGGACTTTGTGGACAAGATCCGGGTGCGCTGTCTCGGCAAGCAGGTGCTGGAGAGCATTACCCCCGGCCAGCAGGTTGTCAAGGAGGTGCACGACGAACTCGTGGCGCTGCTTGGTGGCGGTGAGGCACGGCTGGACATGACCGCGCGGCCGGCCACCGTGATGTTGCTCGGGCTCCACGGTGTCGGCAAGACAACAACTACCGCTAAGCTTGCCGCCCTTCTCAAGAAGCAGGGCCGCAAGGTCATCCTCGCCGCCTGTGACATACGCCGGCCGGCGGCAGTGGAACAACTCGGCATCCTGGCGGCCAAGGTGGGCGTGGACATGGTTTCGCCAATGCCAGGCGAACCGGTTGCGGCGATCGGCCGCAGGGCTGTCCAGGTGGCTCGCGATGGCGGTGCCGATGTCGTGCTCTTCGATACCGGCGGCAGGCTCCACATCGACGACTCGCTGGTTGAGGAGCTTGGCGAACTGCGCGACGCCGTGAACGCCGCAAATATCCTGCTCATCGTGGATTCAGCCATGGGGCAGGAGTCAGTGAACGTAGCCTGCAGGTTCAACGAGAAGGTGAAACTGACAGGAATGATCCTGACGAAGCTGGACAGCGACACGCGCGGTGGCGCAGCCCTATCCATCAGGGCGGTGGCTGGTTGCCCCGTCATGTTCTGCGGGACCGGGGAACATATCGAGGACCTGGAGGTCTTCCACCCGGAGAGAATGGCGTCGCGCATCCTGCAGATGGGCGACATAGTCAGTCTTGTTGAGAAGGTCCAGGAGAAGCTTAATCGCGAGGATATGGCGAAGGCGGAGCAGCGACTGCTGTCGAATAACTTCAATCTGGAGGATTTCCTCGGCCAATTGAGGATGATGCGAAAGATGGGACCCATAGAGAATCTGCTTGAAATGTTGCCCATGGGTGGTAAGTTGCGCGGTTCAATTGCTGTCCCGGAGGGGGCGTCGGCCGACATGTCGGGGTTTGCCGCGAGGGCTGAGGCGATGATCCAGAGCA
>JBAXKQ010000272.1:0-2927 GCA_037135275.1 bacterium | reverse complement strand
TCCTCGAACGGAAAGACCGTAAAGACCAGCAGTTCGGTGGTCGGGTCTTTCCATCCGTCGGCGGGAAGGTCAGCTATCTGCCTGCAGAGCTCATCCAGAAATCCTTCCTTTGTGGAGAAGTGCTCCCAAACCTGGGGCAGAAAGAGCCCCCCACGGCCTCCACGTTTGACAACGACACCGTGTATGTTCTGCTGGATGTCGTCGGCACTCTTCACCCGCTCCATGGGTGAGAGTACAGAGATCTCGATGTGTGTTACCGGAAGCTCCTTCAGTGTGAGCGGCGGGAACCTGCCGTCATTTACAGCGGCCTCGACTGCAAAGTCGGCCACAGCCTTTATGAGCGATGAGCGTGGCTCCAAGGTGCCTATGCAGCCCCGCAACTGGCCCCTCTGTGTGAGTGTAACGAAGACGGCGCCGCGCGCAAGCAGCTCAGGATCGGTTGTTTCAAATGTCTTGTGCCTGCCCTCCTTCAGGTAGTGCTCCATCGACTGGCGCGCGATGCTGAGGAGTTCCTTCTGATTCTTCTGGCTGACACTGAACCTGTTGGTTGTCATGGTTGCTCCCCCTTGTGTGATCCTGTTGGTCGCATCCTCTACCTGTGCCACACTCGTCTCAAGCGCACTTGCTGCGAGCCCGCAGACAGGTACAAGGCACGCCAATGCAATTGGCACAATTCCCGCCTCAACCGTACTCATCTTCCGCCACCCCCCACACAAAAACAAATAACAACGCAGTTCTCACACCTGAGTATAGCCGGACGGAAAGGCCGCTTCACGCTCAAAATGAGCCTTTGCTTTGAGCTGGTTCTTTCAAAGGCTTTGCCGTTATCCGCCATCCCAGCCTCCCAGCCCCATAACCCGACAGTGTCTTCCCGCTCATGTTGCATTTTTCTGCAGGTAACTCTTGACGAATCTCCGCTGTCGTGAGAACTATAGTTCCCATACGGCCAAAATGCCGGCTGGTGCACACAAACAGGAGGAATGCTTCATGAATCAGGTGCAAGCGTCTACCACTGGTCCAGCGGGCGCCCAGCAGTTTCCGGGCAGGACAGCAGGGCACCCTGAGAAGGAGGATCTCTTTGACCGACTGCGCCGGGAAATCAGACTCCGCCATTACTCCATCCGCACCGAACACACATATACGGAATGGGTCCGCCGGTTCATGAACTATCATAGCTCGCAGCACCCGGCAATGCTCGGTGCCCCGGAGATCAATGGATTTCTATCCCACCTTGCAACCGACGCAAATGTCGCCGCCAGCACCCAGAATCAGGCGTGTTGCGCCATTATCTTCTTCTACAAGCACGTCATTGGCAGGGATGTAGGCGCTCTCGGCGATGTGGTCTATTCCAAAAGGCCGGCACGCCTGCCGGTCGTTCTCACCACCGAGGAAACCCAGCGCATACTAGCCAGGGTGGATGGTACAAGGGGCCTCATGCTCCGGCTCCTTTATGGCACAGGCATGCGGATCATCGAGGTTATCCGGCTCCGGGTCAAAGACATCGATTTCGAAAATGGCGTCATTGTGATCCGTGATGGCAAAGGCGAGAAGGATCGCACGGTTATGCTTCCGCCAAGCCTCGTGCCCGCAATCAAGGCACACATCGAAAGGGTGAGGAGCCTTCACCAGCAGGATCTTGCCGCCGGATTCGGAAGTGTTTTCCTCCCATACGCCCTGGAACGAAAATACCCCAACGCGGCAAAGGAATGGTGCTGGCAATATGTATTTCCATCGACGGCCTTGTCAGTAGACCCCCGCTCGGGTATTACTCGGCGCCATCACATTTTCGAGAGCGTCCTCCAGAAGGCTATCAAGACCGCGACCGCCGAGTCTGGCATCAGCAAGGCGGTTCACGCCCACACGTTCCGCCACTCGTTCGCCACACACATGCTTCAGGGCGGCGCGGATATCCGGACGGTTCAGGAGCTGCTCGGACACAACGACCTCAACACAACCGCGATCTACACCCACATTCTCAAGATCGGCCCCCTTGGAGCGCGCAGTCCACTGGAAAGACTCAGTTTGCCGGAGCCGGCACCTGCGGCCACCGTGCAACCCACCCGTAAGGAGAGGGTAGGCGTGATTGTGGAGCCGGAGCCGGAAGTGCCAGGCAGGTTACCGGGCCTTATCGCCCGTATCCGCGCCGCCTGCGCACTCCTGGCCGGCGCATTCCTGGCACGGATCGGATACCCGCAATGAACCACAGCCGTTACCAGGGACCTCTGGCCGCCAACGGGAGCGCGATATGCCTTGCCGGTCTTGACTGGCCACAGTTGTGGGCCTGTGTCCAGGGCCCTCTCAGGGCCGAAGGCTATTCAACCGGCACCATCAAGACCTATCGTCATGTCCTTCGCTCATTCAGCCGCTGGTTCTATTCTACCCCGGAACGAGTCACCGCCAGGGCCGTGAAGGCCTACATCCTTGCCCTGACCGACCGGCACTGCTCGTGGTCCTGGACATCCACCAACATATCCGTGCTTCGCGCGGTCTTTGACCACCTCGGCGGTATGTCGGTCTGCGCCACCCTCGTCACCCCGAAGCGGCCGCAACACCTGCCTCACACCATCGGCAGGCCTGACATACTGCGCATTCTCGCCGCCGCCGATACCCCAAGGGACCAGCTCCTCCTCGGCCTGCTGTATGGCTGTGGCCTGAAGGTGGCCGAGGCGTGCTCCCTGAAATGGGCCGATGTCGATGCCGCGAAAGGGGAACTGCGGGTCGGGACCGGCCGGACCGCACGGACCGTGGCAATCCCGAGCCGCCTTCTGCCACTCCTCGCCAGGGGTGTGGCGATATGTGACGCCGCGGACCACGTCTTCAGGGGTAACAGGGCCGGCGTTCACCTCTCCCCGCGTATGGCTGAATACGTCCTCCGGAAGGCCGCCAAAGTGGCTGGGATCGGGCAACCGGTCTGTTGTATGACCCTG
>JBAXKQ010000271.1:0-2940 GCA_037135275.1 bacterium | reverse complement strand
AACGTTCTCATGTTTTAAGATTACATCCGCCGCGCGGGCGAGGCAAGCAGAATGTCAGGGCAAAAGCATCGATGAGACACAATTTTCACAAAGCTCAAAAAATATTTGGTATAATTTTATCCGTTCCCGGTTGCTCACGCCGTAGATAGTCTCTGCGTAGTTCCGAACGCAACGGGAAAAGGAGTAATCATGCGAAGCCAACTTGGACGATGGGTGTTGTGTTTGATGGCGGCTGGATTCTCGACGGTGGCGGCGGCGGACCCGCGATGGGACGTGCCGGCGGCGGCGGCGCAGAAGGGGTTCTTGCCCAAGCTGGGAGCGGTCAAGCTCGACGGCGATCTGGCGGAGTGGAACGCGGCGGCTGCCGTGCCGCTGCGTTTCGTCTCGTACATTGCCCAGATCAAATCGTCCCACACCTGGAACGGACCGGCGGATTGCGGCATGGAGGCGCTCTGCGGTTGGAACGAGGAAGGCCTCTGCCTGGCGGGATTCGTGGCGGATGACGATATCCTGAACGATACGCCGCCGGAACGGTCGTATGAGAAGGATTGTCTCGAACTCTATATAGATGGGCGGATGGGGGAGGCTTTCATGAAACCGCCCTACACGAAGGGCTCTTATCACGTGTTCGTCAGGCCGCCGGTCGGCGGAAAGGCGGTGGAGTTGGCCTTCAATACGATGTACGCCTCTACCGAGGGCGCGCGCGTGTCCGGCAAACAGGTCCCCGGCGGCTGGACCTTTGAGCTCGTCATCCCCTGGAACAACTTCCCCGGCTATGCGCCTCGCGCCGGGAGCGCGCTGGGACTGCAGTTCGGCCTGAACGATTACGATGCGCGGGACGCGGACACGATTCAACCGCTCACGATGAGCTGGCAAGCGGCCACCTCGCTGTTCATGAGTCCTCAGAAGATGGTGAAGTGGACCCTTGTGGACGCCTTTCCGCGCGGGGCCGGAACGGCGCTCGGCGCCGTGGCAGCCCTCGACATGCCCTCGGCTTGTGATGCGGGGAACTCGATCAAGGCGGTGATCGAGCTTGGTCGCACGACGGCGGCGCTGGCCGCCTCGGGGGCGTATGAGATCAAGAACTGGACCGGCGCCGCAGTGGCGAAAGGGCCGGTCGTGCTGGCCAAGGCCGCGCCGCCCTGGCAGGACTCGGCGGCGGGCGGGTTCGAGTGGGCGCTGGGCGATGCGCGCGACGGCGTTTACACCGTGGAAGTCACTTTCGCCGACTCGAGCGGCGCCCCGCTCGGCGGGTTGCACCGCTCTATCGCGCTCTCTCGCTTCACGATACAGGAGGGGCTTGCCGCCGTCACGGACGCAGTGACCCGCATCGAGAAAGCGGATATCGCCCGGCTGTCGCAGAGCGAGCCGTTCCGGGCGGCGGCCTGGATGGGCGCGGCGGCGTGCGTCGAGAAGCTCAAGTGGGCCGTGGATGGGCGGAACCGCCTGGTCATACAGGCGATCCGCAGCGAGCTGCTGGCGCGGCTGGCCGTGCTGGAGCCCGGCGGCCTGCCCGCGGAATGCGCCCGGCCTTACTCGTTGTTGGCTCTGACGGCGCAACCCGAAGCGCAGGTGGCGGTGGAGTTCGGGGCCCCGCGCGACTTCTGGGGGACGATACAGGGCGATGTGAAGGCCTGCAACGCGACGTTCTTGTGGGCGAATGTGCCCATGGCCGTGGTGTCAATACGGGAATATCCCGACGCCGATGCGGCGCGGAAGACATTCGACCAGATGAATCCCTTCGAACCGTGGCAGCGGCCGCGCAAAGAAAGCCTGCAACTGGCCGGACTGCCCGCGCGCTCGGTCCAGTGGCCGTTCGCGATCGTCACGTCCGATCTGGCCAGGTTCGACCCCGCCAGCCAGGTGCTCGTCTGCGCGTTCAGCCGCAGCCGCCTGGTGGTTGTGGACGCTGCGGCGATCGATTGGATCGAGGCGGATGCGGTCACGGTGAGCGATTCCGCGCCCCGGCCTGTCCGCAAAGCGGTCCGGAGCTGGGCGAAGAAAGCCGGAAAGCCTCTTGTGGACTTCCGGGAAGCGGCCACGAACGCGTGGTGCCTGGTGGCCGGCCTGCCGGCCGATGAAAAGGACCTGCAGAACGTGCGCCAGATCAAGCGCGTACTCAAAGCTGTACCGCAGTATGACTTGGCAGCGGCTGCCGCGCCGGAGTTCCAGAGCCCGTTCCTGGACGGGGCCGTGCCGCAGCAGGATCCGGGGCTGATCGCCGTGCTCGACAACAACCGGATTATCATACCTCACTCGGCCTCCCGCGAGACGGCGGAAATCGCCGTGCATCTGGTCAAGGCGGGGAGGCCGGTCACCGTGGCGGACACGGACGCCCTGCGGCTGGCGGTGCTGCGTGCCCTCCCGAACCCGCCGGGGATGCCGGCGGCGGGCACCAACATGAACCTGTACGCCGGCGACACGCATATGCACAGCCGGTACTCCGACGGAATTTCAACGCCGGTCGGCATGGCGTTGCAGGCGATGTATTGCGGCCTGGACTTCGTGGCGATCACCGATCACAACACCATGGACGGCTCGCTGGTGGCCGGCAAGCTTTTCCGGGCCTGCGGCGTCGGATTTTCTGTCTTGCCCGCGATGGAAGTCACGACCGGCTGGGGGCATTTCAACGCCTATCCGTTGCGTGAGCCCATCTCGCCAACCCTCTCGCCCTACGAGATCGTCAAGGCCGCCCACAGGCAGGGGGCTGTGATTCAGTGGAACCATCCCGGCCGTGGCGACAAGATCTGGGCGGAGTGGTATCCGTCAGACGGGCAAAGAGCGTGGCGTGGCACCGGAGTGGATGCATGGGAACATCCCGTCCCCGAGTACAATCAGTGGAAAGCGGCAGGCCGGTTGCCCGTCATGGTTGGATCCACCGACACGCACGGCGGGATGTTCGGCCACACCGAACGGACCCTGATCCTGGCGCCCAGCCCC
>JBAXKQ010000270.1:0-2965 GCA_037135275.1 bacterium | reverse complement strand
CCCCTGCTGTACGCTGGCTCGACCTTGGCGGGCCTTTCGCGCGTGAACGATGATCTGCCTATTTCGGAATAAATGACCGCCTATTTCGGTATTTATTGACCAGTGGTCGGAGCGTAGCGACGCTGGTTGCCTGACTCATAGGTCACTGTCCAATTTGAGTCAAGCTTTTGGATCGGTTTTCTGTGTCGGAGACCCGCCTCCGAGGCGGGGCGACGTTCTCTTCTTCCTCCCCTTATACAATGACCCTATCGGAGCCTGCCGCAAAGCGGCGGGGGTCTTCTCAGTCCTTCCCCTTTGGCTTGCGTCTGGATTCACCCTTCAGCTCGATACGATGGGCGTTGTGGACCAGGCGGTCGAGTATGGCGTCGGCCACCGTCGGATCCGGAATGGTCTCGTGCCATGCGTTGACCGGGAACTGACTGGTCATTAACGTGGAGCCGCAGCCGTGGCGATCATCAAGGATTTCGAGGAACTCACGGTACTGACGATCCTCGATCTTTGCCATACCCCAGTCGTCCACGACAAGCACCGGTGCCTTGGCTATCTTCTTCAGGAGGCTTGGAAGGCTGCCGTCGGCCGCCGCAATAGTCAGCGCACGGAACAGTTTCGGGGCGTAGAAGTACAGTGCCCGATGGCCTTGGCGACAAGCCTTGTTCGCCAGCGCACAGGCTATGAAGGTCTTACCGCACCCGGTCAGACCGGTAACGATTACGTTCTGGTGCTGGACAACCCAGTCGCAGGTCGAGAGTTGTTCGAACTGCGCACGCTTCAGTCCGCGGTTGTCGCGGAAGTCAAGGTCCTCGACGCAGGCCGATTGCTTCAGCCCGGCATAGGTCAGACGTGTCGCCAGAGCTCGGTTTTCTTTCCAGATCCATTGCCGCTCGACAAGCATCGCGAATCGCTCATCGAATGACACTTCGCTGATGGTGGAGCTGCCGCGCTGTTCTTCGTAAGCCTCCGCCATGCCATTCAACTTCATCTCATGGAGTTTCGTCATCGTCGGTTCATTGAGCATACTTTTTCCTTTTCTGTGTTTTCGGGTGTTGTGGAGGAAGAAAGAGCCTCCAGGATTTCGTATAAGCCACGATCTTCGCGGGCTATATGTTCATATCCCCCCTTTCTCCGCCGGTGGCGGGCTCGACGCCGGCGTAGTAGTCTTTGCCACGCAGGTTCTGATGCACGATCTTCGCGGGTGCTACGGTCTGCCCTTCGGTGGGCAGCGCTTGGCGATCGGCGGAGGTGGCAAGGATCGACTTGATGCTCCGGTAGGAGCAGGTATTCAGAAGTACGGCCCGCCGGCATGCCGCTTCAAGGCGCGGCGATCCGTAGTGACGTCCCAGGCGCATGATTCCCAGGCAGGCGCGATACCCCTGCTCCGGATGCGGCTTGTCCTCCAGTATCTTGGCGACGGCCTGACCGCAGTGCTCCCCAACCTCTTTCTGTGACCAGCTCACCAAACGGCTCGGCATCCAGTCCAGGTGCTGTTGATGGGCCTTTGGTCGATGTGCCGGGTCGGTTGTGAAGCCGCCGCGCTTATTGCTTCGCTGATGCACGGCCACCCGTTGGCTGCGGTAAAAGATCTCCACGATCCTCAGACTGACCCTCACCTCCACCGACTGGTTCGCCAGCCGGTAGGGCACACTGTAGAAGTGCCAGTCAACCTGGACGTGGTAATCGATATTGGCTTTGGCTGCCCTCCACAGGCCCAGTTCATAACGATGCGCCGGCAGGGGTTGCAGTGCCGGTTTGTCCAGCTCTGCGAACAGCGTCACGCGGCAGCCCGGCATCTTTTCGAACGGCCGTTCATTGAGCGCCACGAGTTCCTTGCGGACCGCCGTGTTCAACTCTGCCAGACCGAAGAAGGTCAGATGGCGCAGCACGGCCAGGATCCGACGTTCGGAGTTTTGGACTGCTTCCTCTACCTTAGCCTTATCCTGCGCCTCCCGGGACCGGGCAGGAATGATCACAGTCCCATAGTGCTCGGCAAGTTCTTCGTATGTGCGCTGTACGGTCGGCTCGTACCGGCACGGATCGGTCACCGCAGTCTTCGTGTTGTCCGGTACCGTGATCCTGGTCACTCCGCCAAAGAATTCCCAGGCATGGATATGCGCCTCGATCCAACAGGCCAGGCGTGTGTTCTCGAAAGCTTCCGCGTAGGTGTAGTTGCTGGCGCCCAGCGCGGCTACGAACAGGAATGCCTGCCGCACTGCACCGCTGTGCGGATCCACCAGCGGCATGGTCTCGCCAGCCCAATCAACGAACAACTTCTCGCCGGCCACATACGGCTGACGCAACACCGGCTCCAATGTGCTTTCGAACCGATTGTAGTACTCGCAGAACTGCGTGTAACCGTAGCCGTCCGGATGTTCAGCGCGGTACTCCTCCCAGAGAAGTTGCAGCGTAATGCCCTTGCAATGTCCTTTGCCCCTGAGTTCCTTATGCACCTCGGCCATGTCCGGCAGGGCGCGGCGGGCTTCCTCGGCGGGACGCTGGGAACTGAACAGCAGATTCTGAAGTTGCTGATCGTCGATCCCACTCGGTAGCGGCCAGACCACACCGGCTGCCTCTGCCCGCTGCAAGTAGTTTACTACCGTACCGTGCGAGATCCGCAGGCTCCGGGCGATCTGCCGAACACCCAGGCCTACCTCGTGCTTCAATCGTAAAATCTCTCGTGTCCTGCGCATGGATACTGCTCTCCTTGCCATCCCCGACCTCCTTTCATTTTGAGAAAAGAGGCCAGTATGGCTGCCGTACCCAGCGCCGCATCAATCCGTTTCGGTAATTATTGACCACTCGTTTCGGTCTCACCCAAAAAGTGGTCAATTATTTCCGAAATAGCCGGTCATTTTGCTCCGAAATCACTGGTCAATTATTTCCGAAACAGGTGGTCAAATAAGTCCGAAATATGCAATGATCAGCATTACACCTCGCAGGTTCTGCTGGGATGGTGGATCGCGTACCTGGC
>JBAXKQ010000269.1:0-2970 GCA_037135275.1 bacterium | reverse complement strand
ATCCGAAGAGATTGAGGCGGGCGGACAGCTTTCTTGGAATCCATTTTGATTTCCACGCAGGCAAGGACTGCACCGAAGTCGGCAAGACCGTCACGAGGCGGATGATTGAGAAGATCATCGAGCAGGTGAAGCCCGATTACATCCAGTGCGACTGCAAGGGACACCCTGGCATTTCCAGCTATCCCACCAAGGTTGGCAACCCTGCGCCAGGCTTTGTGCAGGATCAGCTCAGGATATGGCGTGATGTCACCGCCGAACGTGGCGTTGCCTTGTATATGCACTACAGCGGAGTGTGGGACAGTGAGGCGATTGCGAAGCACCCTGAGTGGGCGAGGGTTGACGAAAAGGGCAAGCGTGATCCCAACAATACATCGGTATTTGGTCCGTACGTCGACAAGCTCATGATTCCACAGTTGAAAGAGTTGTCGGATGTCTATGGGGTGGATGGGGTGTGGTGTGACGGAGAGTGCTGGGCGACTCTTCCCGACTACGGCAGGAATGTCCTGGAAGCCTTCCGGCGGGAGACGGGCATAAGGAACATTCCCAGAAAACCCGGCGATGCGCACTTCCTGGAGTTCAAAGAGTTCTGCCGCGAGGGTTTTCGGCGGTACCTTAAGTACTATGTGGATGAAATCCACAGGCACAACCCGGACTTCCAGGCTGCAAGCAACTGGGCGTACACGTCTTTCATGCCTGAGCCAGTCCTTTCGAATGTTGATTTCATTTCCGGCGATTACCCGATGCAGAACGCCATCAGCATGGCGCGGCTTGAGGGGCGGTGCTGCGTTCACCAGGGCAAGCCGTGGGACCTGATGGCCTGGTCTTTCAGCGGCAAATGGGAGGACAGGCCATGGAGCACAAAGTCGATTCCGCAACTTCAGCAGGAAGCGGCTGCGGTACTATCCATCGGCGGCGGATTCCAGGGGTACTTCCAGCAGAGGCGTGACGGCTCAATCCGCGAGTGGGCGATGAAGCTGATGGCCGAAGTTGCGAAGTTCTGCCGGGCGCGCCAGAAGGTCTGCCACAAGGCGACACCAGTCCCGCAGGTCGGGCTCGTATTCTCCGCGGCGGCATACTACAGGACCCACAAGCGGCTGTTTGCGCACCTCAACAACGAAGTCGACGTGCTCAGCGGCATATTGAACATGCTGCTTGAGTCTCAATTCTCCACTGATATCGTCATGGAGCACCAGCTTGCGGGAAGGATGCAGGAATACCCTCTCCTGGTAGTGCCCCAGTGGGAGTACCTGGAGGAGAAGTTCAAGGCCGATCTTCGCCGGTATGTCAGGAACGGCGGGAGCCTGCTGCTGATCGGGCCCGGGGCGGCCGCGCTTTTCCAGAAGGAACTCGGCGTCAAGTTTGCCGGAAAGGCCGAGTCGAAGATCCGGTACATCGAGCACGACGGCTGGCTTGGCGGGTTGAATGCGACTGCGCAGACTGTTGAGCCGGGCAGGGGCGCAAAGGTATTCGGCCGGATGTATCCCGGAGACGAGGCGGTTGGAAAGGGCGAACCAGCGGCAACCATCGCCAGGCTCGGGAAGGGCCGGATTGCGGCGGTCTACGTCGATCTAGGTGATCGGTATCGTGCTGGTGCAACTTCAACCGCGCGCAAGTTCCTGGCGGCACTGGCGCGGGAGTTGTTTACACCCATTGTGGATGTTGAAGGCTCCAGGTACGTTGATGTCGCACTCAACCGTACGGCCGGCGAGGGAAAGCTGGCGATCAACCTGGTCAACACCGCGGGACCGCATCACGATCCGAACGTCTATGTGTATGACGAGATTCCGCCTGTCGGACCGCTGGCGGTAACGATCAGAACCGGAAGGAGACCCGGGAAGATCACCCTCCACCCGGCCGGAAGGAAGCTCGACTTCACGTTTAGCCATGGCGAGGTGAAGCTTGAATTGCCGCGCCTTGTGATTCACGACATCATTGTTGTGGATTGATGCGCAGGATGAGCCGTGTTCTCCCGTGGCATCGCCGCGCTATCGGGAGAAAGGCTGCGGGGAGATTGCGCTACAGGATCGCAGTTCAGTCCAGATGCGACCTGAAGTAGTCTATTGTCTTTCGCAGCCCATCATCCAGTGCAACGATCGGTTGCCATTTGAGTGTTTCCATGGCTATCGAGATGTCGGGCTTGCGCTGCCTAGGATCGTCGGACGGCAGTGGTTTGCAGACGATCCGCGACTTGCTGCCAACCAGGGCAACAACCTTCTCTGCGAGGTTGAGGATCGTGAATTCAGCGGGATTGCCGACATTCACCGGCCCAAGGAATCCATCCTTGTTCATCAGGCGCATCATACCCTCTATCAAGTCATCCACATAACAGAACGATCTTGTCTGGGAGCCATCGCCGTAGATGGTGATGTCATTTCCCTTGAGAGCCTGCACGATGAAGTTGGAGACCACGCGTCCGTCATTCGGATGCATGCGCGGTCCGTAGGTGTTGAAGATGCGCATGACCCGTATGTCGACTTTGTTCATCCGGTGGTAGTCAAAGAAGAGGGTTTCGGCCACGCGCTTGCCCTCGTCGTAGCATGAGCGTATGCCAATTGGGTTCACGTTACCCCAGTAGCTCTCGGGCTGCGGGTGTACAGTCGGGTCGCCGTAGACTTCCGAAGTTGATGCCTGGAGCACACGGGCGTGTACCCTCTTTGCCAGTCCCAGCACGTTGATGGCACCCATTACGCTGGTCTTGATGGTCTTCACGGGATTGTACTGGTAATGCACGGGCGAAGCGGGGCAGGCGAGGTTCCAAATGCGGTCCGCCTCGATCCGCAGGGACTCGGTGACGTCATGCCGCAGAACCTCGAAGCGGGGCTCCGACCGAAGGTGGTCGATGTTCTCCTTGCGCCCGGTGAAGAAATTGTCGAGGCAGATGACTTGCTCGCCCCGTTCAATCAAGCGTTCACAGAGATGCGAGCCGATAAAGCCGGCCCCTCCAGTAACTAAAACTTTTTTTGGTTTTAT
>JBAXKQ010000268.1:0-2988 GCA_037135275.1 bacterium | reverse complement strand
AAAAGCGTCTGGCCGAGTCGTCACAAGGAGCGTGACGCACCGCTTCACTCCCCGCATTCGGCTTGATCACCGGCTCGCCGCGCCCCGCCGTCCCTTCTTCTCAGCCGGCAACAGCGGCGCGGTGATCGACTCGTACAGCGCGAAGAGAAACTCCACACGCTGGCGGCTGGACGTGAAGGGCGCAGTGCGGTAACAGCGGTCCACCGCGCGATCCAGGGCATCATGGGCATCTACGAGATTCGGCGGCATTAGCACCGGATCGTAAATGTCCGCCAGCGTCGAGGTCGGATATTTCGCCCGCGCATCCAGCACCGCCCGCGCCGCCGCCTCGACGGCCGCTATCTTTTTCGCGTCGCCTTTGAGGCCGGCCACTTTCAATTTCACTTGCTGCCTGACGCTTTCTGTCTCCCCGCCGTCATGGTACGAGGTCCAGTAGGTTCGCGCCGCCGCCTCCCTGACACAAAAAGCCTCGCCGCAGGGCGTTGTCTGGATATAGCCGGGCGCGTTCAGTTGCGGCCACGGGAAGTTGTTGTAGACGAGTTTGACCGAATATTGATAATCCGATTTCAGTCTTCCCGTGACATGCTTCATCCAGTCCATGTGCATCGCCGAGGTCAGCACGCCGAAGTGATAGAGGGTGGCCGCCGGTAACATCCGGACTTTGTTGCTGCATACCGCTTCGTCCGGAGACATGAAGGCCATCGGAATGTAATATCGCCGTTCGGAGCTGACTTCCGGTATCACCAAAAACGGCACTTCCGGAAAGTTCTCAACCTGAAATTGCGTCGGCATCTTTGCCAGTTTGATCGTCGACTCGCGTTTGCTTGCGAGACGGAAGCGGCGCACCGCCTCGATTCGTTTGACCGCTTCGGGCATCTCTCGCAACTGGTCGAACGGACAGTCCTTCAACAACAGGCACCAGCGCTCGATGCCGTTGATGAACTCGTCGGATCCGACCCAGCGCCGGAACCAGGGAGCCGCCGCGGGTTCGGCCGCAAGGAAGGCGGCTTTCTCTTCCGGTGTGAAGAGGTAGTGGCCGCCGTCGATCATCTGATTGCCCATCCCGATCTCACACACAGGACAAAGGGGTCGCTCGCGATTCAGCAACACGGTGTTGCCGCCCTCTACCAGATAGGGGCTGATACTTCGCGCCTCTTTGACGGTGACGTTATCCCCGATCGCTTCGTAAATGCGTTTCGTGCCCTGAAACGTCTGCGCGAAGCCGATAATCACCACATGCACATGCGCCTTTCCGCGCGCCTCGCTCTGCCAGGGAAAGGTCCGGTGCGCGAAGATGATCTGCATGCCGCGTTCGAAAAGCGCGTTCCATAGCACGCCGACCTGCTCGCCTTGCGTGATGGAGTTGGTGGAGACAAAGCCGACGCGGATGGGCGTATCCTGAATGAATTCGGCGGCTTTCTTATACCAACAGGTCACATAGTCGAGAACGCCGAAGCTTTTTGTGCCCGCCCATAGGGTCGCCATGTCCTCTTTTTGCTGAACGTTCTGGGACTGCTTTCCCACGAACGGCGGATTGCCGAGGATATAGGAGCACTCGGCGGGATTGAGGACATAGCGCCAGTTCAACCGCAGGGCGTTGTCGTTGACGATGCGGGCGGATTTCTTGAGCGGCAGGCGGACAAAATACTGCCCGAACTTCTCGGCGAGCAGCAGGTTCATCTGGTGGTCCATCAGCCACAGCGCCGTCTCGGCGATGCGGGCGGGCCACTCCTCAATTTCGATGCCGAACATCTGGTCAACGTCCAGGCGGGCGAGCAGCGAGATGTCCGTGACAGCCTGTTCGCCAGTTCCCAACGCGTCGAGAACGTCCAGTTCCAACAGGCGCAGTTCGCGGTAGGTGATGACGAGGAAATTGCCGCAGCCGCACGCGGGATCAAAGAATTTGAGCGTCCCCAGCTTCTGGTGAAAGGCCGGCAGCTTGCGGCGGTCGTGTTTGACGGTCTCGAACTCCGCCCGCAGGTCATCCAGAAAGAGCGCATGCACCAGCTTGAGGATGTCGCGCTCCGAGGTGTAGTGCGCCCCGATCTGGCGGCGCTCCACGGGCTGCATGATCGTCTGGAACAGCGAGCCGAACACGGCAGGCGAGATGCGGCTCCAGTCAAAGCATGTGCAGCGCATGAGCGCGTCACGCATCACCGCGTTCATGTCGGCCAGCGGCAGGGTCTCGGAAAACAGCCCGCCGTTCACATAGGGCATCCCCAGCAGCCGCTCGTCGAGGTTCTTCTGGCGTTTCTCGGGCGGCGTGTCGAGCACCTGGAAGAGACGCGCGAGGTTCATGCCGAGGTCGGAGCCGTCAGGACGCGTCTGGTTTTCCAGATACTCGGTGAAGGCGTTGGGGTCGAAGATGCCGGTGTCCTCGGAGAAGAGGCAGAAGAGGACGCGCACCAGGAAGCGCTCCAGTGCGTGGCCCGCGTAGCCGCCCGCCTTCATGGCGTCGTGCAGACGCCCCATCACCTCGGCCGCCTGGATGTTGATCGGGTCTTCGTGGCCGAACGAGCGAACCTTGTAACCGGGGATGAAACCGAACAGGCGGATGTGGCGGTGGAGGTCTCGCACCCGGATCTCGACGCGCTGGACGCGCAGCCCGCAGAAGAGCGGCAGATCGCGCCCATCCTCGGGTTCCAGATCGTAGAGCGCGAGGCGGTCGAAGTCGGTGACGATCACATGGCGGGGAATCTCGTCCTGGCGACCCTCGCGGGCGAGGGACTGGAGATAATCGAAGGCCTGCGACTCGGCCTGAGCCAGGCTCTTGCCCAGCGACTTGTGTTCGACCAGCAGCCGACCTTTCCAGAACAGGTCGATGAAACCGTACCGCCCGCCCAGTTTTCGGACCGGCTCTTCAAAGGTTGCGACGCTACGGCGCGGGATGCCGAAGACGTCGAAGAAGGCGTCCCAGAAGGATTTAGCCTCGGCGTCCTCACGGGTCTCCCCGGCCCATTCCCGCGAGAACTGGATCGCCCGGAGCTT
>JBAXKQ010000267.1:0-2994 GCA_037135275.1 bacterium | reverse complement strand
TCGCCACCACGGCCGTCGCACCGGTCATGCCGTATCCCATGCCCCAGCCCGGCTGGTTGCCCATGGGATAGCCGACGTAGTAGCCGGGATGCTCCGAAATCTCGAACGAGTTCGTGTACGGCAGGGTGATTGAACCCTCCGCAGCCTGAACATCCAAAGCCAGCAGCCCCGCGGCGACCATGCACAGCAATCTCGTAAACTCCGACCTCATTCATACACCTCTTTCAACCAGGCCTGTAACGCCTTCTGCTTGCTGCAATCACTATCGGTCGCTTGTCGAGATACGACGCCTATGGGTTGATCTGCTCTGGTGCTTTCTGTTCTTCATTCATCTCTCGCGCAACGGCATCGATGTTATCAACCTTCATCCGTCTTGCGGCTTCCAACAGAGGCCCCCAAAGACCTTTGGGATAATCCTTGTGGTTGTGAAGCGCTTGCCTGACGCTGTCTTTCACACGGTCTGATACAGGAAGGTCGTGTCGATGGATCACAACAAGGCTAGTCAAAAGAGCTTGGCGTATCGAAAGCGGCGTGTCCGATCTCCGAAATAGCCCCAAAGCGTTCGTGACGTATGCCTCTGAGACGGCACCAACCGTGTTGCTTTGTCCTTCAACGTTCCCGTTACCTCTCTGGGCTTTCACGGCCGCCGCAATTGCATTTGCTACACCAAGAGGAATCTCCTCTCGGACATGAATACTGTCGCCGTTGTCGTAGAGAATCGGCGCGAGACTTTCGGCAATCCGAAGTCGTTGTTCGGGAGTCAGCAGCCTCTCCTTCCATGAGGAAAGCAACAGGCGCACAAGGAACCGCCTCCAAGACGGAGGACAGACCTTATTCCGGATTTCATCAATGATTGGATTCACATCCCGCAGATTGTCGGCCTTCCTTGGGTAGTACTGATAGAAGAATCCCAGTGACACTGCTGCCACGTCCCACTCTTTCGGGTCGACCTTACTCTCGATTTCCCGAGAACATTCCCGCCCTGCCATAATGAGTTGGTTCGGCGTCAAAGATGCGATGTATTGATCGGCAACCCGCATCTGCTCATCGGTGTCGGCGGTTGCTAGATGTGTCTTTATCGTCTGCCAACACGAGTCATCCGCACGCAGAGATGAAAGGCCGGAGAGTGTACCGCAAAGCACGGCAAGAAGCATCCATGTCTTCATCGTCAATTGCCTCCTTTGGTTCCAATTGGCTTGCAGAGGTCTTGCTTGGTGAACGTAGTATCCCACTTAGTACCTTTGTACGTTGCCTCGCGTCCGCATTGCGTGGCCGGCCACAGCCGATCTTTCCACCAAATCACGTCAAGGATGTCATGCTCAGCTTGGTAGGAGTCGGTAAGGACACTATAGTGAATGGCCATGTTGACGATCTTACCCCAGAGACTCAGGGAATTCCACTCGTAGCAGACTTCCACGAGACCATCGCAACGGAGCGCGGTGATTAAATCAAGGGTGTCCTCCCAACCTTCTGGCCTGACAACGCTGAGAGGGTCATACCCGATGCTGGCCGCACGTTGGACCAGACCCTTGGCCGTAAGAATCACGCGGAGACGTTGCTGATAGGTGATACCCGGCTTTCCGTAACACCCAAAACATGTTAGACCCGAAGCACCGGTCATCGTTGTGAGCGTCTTTGTGTCCGTTGGCCCACCCATCTCAATCAGCAGGAACTTGTCATCATTGCTCAGATCCGTCTTGTTGCACTTGCCGATGTACTTGCACACCAGTGCGGCATGCCCCCTCGCTTTTCCTACGTCAAGACCAAGTTCGCGGTAACTTCCATTCCCGAGATTGATCATGACAACGGTGGCCTTGGTCGTGTCGCTGCACACCTCGGTTCCGCCTGGTGCTTTGTACCGTAGCGTGAAGATGACGCCTTTCTCAGCAGTGCCTTCGTCCGTTCCCTCGATCCAGTAGCCGGCATTCGTGAAGCTTTGGAAGTCGGCCTTTTCTGTTGAGTTGGCGAGATTCCATGTCTTCTTGTTCGAGGTCAGCATGACCTGCGTGACCTTGTTGCTCTGCGTCCAGAGTTTTACTCTGCCCGCGTCTGCGCCGGACAACTCCAGTTCGATAGTTCCGGTATCCAGCAGCTGTTCAACGGTGGGCTTCAACTTGGCGAGATTGTCCTCGTCGGTCACGGAGTTCTGCTCAAGGTCAGGCTTCGGCAAGCAACACCAGGCGCTTCCGTCGCTATTGATCTCTCCATCCTTGTCGTCATCGTCCCAGTTGACGAGCAAGTAGGCACCAACAGTCTCCTCGTCCGCATCAGGAACCGCATCTCCCTGCGGTCCCGCAGCCTCTCCATTGTCCAGATCGCAACCGCCGTTCCAGATATCCAAGTCCAGCTTAAGGCCGCACACCTCTACAATATCGCTGCCGCCCCCCTGGTAGGCCTGCGCCGCCATACTGACCCAGCACCCCGGATTCACACCCTCGATCCAGCAGGTGATGGTCCGCGTACCACGGAACCCGAAGTCATACGCCGTATAGGTGCCTGGCGCCAGCCAACTGCCGCCGCTGGTCGTGGGCTGGCCACTGCGCATCGTGTTGCCGGGTTTCGTCCAGATACGAATCTCGCCACTGGCCGGCGTGTATGTGCCGCCATTGGTGGACACCTCAAGCGGCGGCGATGCCGAGTACGAAAGGGTGATCATGGTCTGGGCCAGGTTGAAGTCAGGACCGATCTCAAACACTATGGGCACAAAGTGGACATTGGTCGCGATGTTGTCCGCGGTTGACGCCGAACCGAGCAGGTTGTACCCGTCCGCGTAGTCCGGTATCCCGTCGCCATCGCCGTCACCATGGCTTATGAAGACAACCTTGCCCGGCTCGTTTGTCTCGATGGAATCTTCATAGGCGCTGCGATCGGGCGCACCCAGGCCGTTGTTGTTGTCGGAATCAACGTCCACATCGGCAGAGAAATTGGTGCCGCCCCCCCCGGTCCCTGCGCCACCGCCGAACGGATACGAGCCGGCGCTAAGCGGGTCGGTGC
>JBAXKQ010000266.1:0-3018 GCA_037135275.1 bacterium | reverse complement strand
GCGCCATGATCCACGGTCTTCTGGCCCGTGCCTGGGCGGTCGCCGCGAAGCTGCCTGGGCAACGACAACTATCTTTTAACATCAGCGACGGTGCTGCGGTAGCATGACGTCAGGTACGTTCCACCTCGGTTGTTTCCTTTTCAGGAGCCGAGTGTGGGCAAACGAATCACCGACAGTCATGTGAGGACGCTGATGAAAGAATTCACGGAGTGCGGGAGCCAGCGAGTCGCCGCGATGCGGGCGGACATGTGCCGACAGACCGCGGCGAAGTATCTGGCGGCCGGACAGTTGCCGTCGGCCCTGAGGCGCGAGCACGATTGGGCGACACGGGTTGATCCGTTTGCCGAGGTCTGGCCGGAACTCAAGGCCATGCTTGAGAAGGCACCGGAACTGCAGGCCAAGACGCTGTTTGACCATGTGTGCCGGGAGCATCCCGGGAAGTTCAGCGAAGGGCAACTGAGGACCCTGCAGCGGCATATCCGCAGATGGCGCGCGACGGCCGGCCCGGCCCAGGAGGTGTTCTTCCCGCAGGTGCATCATCCGGGGCGGCGCCTGGCCCTGGATTTCACCCATGCGGGCGAGTTGGGCGTCACCATCCGCGGGGAGCCGTTTGCGCATCTGCTGTGTCATTGCGTGCTGACGTACTCGAACTGGGAGTGGGCGACGATCTGCTTCAGCGAAAGCCTGGCCTCCCTGCGGGACGGTCTTCAGTGCACGCTGTTCCGCCTGGGGCATGTGGCGGAGGAACTGTGGACGGACCACAGCACAGCCGCCACCCACCGACCCGGCGAGGAAAGCGGCGTGAAACGCGAGTTCAACCGACGTTATCTGGACCTCTGCGCCCACTTCGGCGTGAAGCCGCGGGTGATCGGGCTCGACGAGCCTCATGAGAACGGCGACGTGGAGTCGCTCAACGGCGCGCTGAAGAACCGGCTGGGCCAGCACCTGCTGCTGTGCGGAAGCCGCGATTTTGACTGCGTGGAGGAGTACCGGGCGTTCCTGGAGACCGTACTGAACCGCACGAACGAACTGCGGCGGGATCGGCTGGCGGAGGAACTGGCGGTGATGCGGGTGCTGACGGCATCGCCGCTGGCGAACTTCGAGGACGAGCCGGCACTCGTGCGCAAATGGAGCACGGTGCATGTGCGGCACAACACCTACTCGGTGCCCAGCCGTCTGATCGGCGAGAAGGTGACCGCGCGAGTGTACGCCGAGCACATCGACATTCTCTACCAGGGTGACGTGCAGGACCGCCTGCCGCGCCTTCTCGGACGCAGCCAGGTCCGCATCGAGTATCGTCATATCATTCACAGCCTGGTGCGCAAGCCGGCAGCGTTCCAGGACTACCGGTACCGGGAGGAGTTGTTCCCAACGGTGGCGTTCCGTCAGACCTATGACAAGCTGCGCGAAGGCTGTCCGCCGCGCACGGCCGACCTGGAGTACCTGCAAGTGCTCAAACTGGCGGCCGACACCATGGAAAGCGACGTCGCGGCCGTGCTGCAGCGCCTGCTGGACGAAGGCGCCGTGCCCCGGTTCCGCACAGTCGCGGAGTTCATGCCCCGGCGGTTGCCCCCGGTCCTGCCCACGGTCCACATCCCGGCGCCCGACCTCAGCGTCTATGACGAACTGCTGGGGAGGGCCTGACCATGGACGCTGCACCATTGAACATCCTGCTGCGCAGCCTTCGCCTTCCCGCCATCGGCCGGCAGTACGAGGCCATCAGCCGCACCGCCGTGGCGCAGAGTTGGAGTCACATCCAGTACCTGCATGCCCTGATCGAAACCGAGTGCCTGGAACGCGATGGACGCCGCAAGGAGCGCCTGCTGCACCAGTCCGGACTGCCGGACGGCAAGACCATGGCCACCCTGAACATGGCCAAGCTGCCGGCCAAAGTCGGGCCGCTGGTCGGGCACCTGCTGAGCGGACAGTTCGTGCACCAGGCCCGCAACGTACTCATCTTCGGCCTGCCGGGCCGTGGCAAGACCCATCTGGCCGTCGCCATCGGCCGCGAACTGATCATGCGCCACTCCATGAGCGTCTGGTTCACCACGACGTTCAACCTGGTCCAGAAACTCCTCGCCGCCAAGGCTGCGTTGCGCGCCGACCAGGAACTGGCCAAGCTCGACAAGTTCGAACTCGTCATCATGGACGACATCGGCTATGTCCAGCAGAGCCGGGAGGAAATGGAGATCCTCTTCACCTTCCTGGCCGAGCGCTACGAGCGCCGGAGTCTGATCATCACCAGCAATCTCATGTTCAGCGAATGGGACCGCATCTTCAAGGATCCCATGACCACTGCCGCTGCCATCGACCGCCTGGTACACCATGCCGATATCCTGGAACTGACCGGCAAGAGCCGCCGCGGAGAGGACGCCGCTGCCTATCTGGAAAGCCTCAAGACCACAGCCCACCCCCAGGCGACAACCTGAGAGCTCATCGCCGGGGTCGCGCGCGCGCATGCGTACCCCACGCATGCGGACCCTCCAGCCAGACCCAGACCCAAACCCAAACCCAGACCCAAACCCCAAAACCAGGAGCCCAGACCCAGACCACCAAACACCCGGAAGGCCATGCTATCCGGTAATTGTCGTCAATGTTAAGTTATAATTGTCGCTGGACACCCGTGCAGGCGTGGCGCCCGTCAGTGGATCTTGTCCACCGCTTCTTTCAGTGTGCCGATCTGCTTGTGGAAGTAGCCTTCGTGAACGTCGGCCTGTTCGTGGCCCAGGATAAGACGCGCTACCCCAGGATTCACCCCGGCGTTCTCCATCTGGCTCGTTGCGTAGGCCCGGAATCCATGCATGGTCAGGGTGGCGTCAATATTCTTCACCTTCTTCAACCAGAGCCGCCCGAAGGAGGCGCCGCTGTCGTCGACCGCAAACGGGAACAGTTCCCCTCCCCTTGTCGACTCCAGACGCCGCTCCAGAGCCGGCAGCAGTTTGTCGGACACCGGCACGACCCGCTCCAGGCCGGTCTTGGTGCGCCGGCCCTCCTCATCGGTAACCCAGATGCAGAGCA
>JBAXKQ010000265.1:0-3022 GCA_037135275.1 bacterium | reverse complement strand
AGTCTCTGGATGGGAGCGCGGTCATGGTCGGCGAGGCCAAGTGGAACGATGCCGATGTCCACATCGGCGAGGCGAGAGCCCGGCTGGAGGCGGTGGCGAGGAACGCCCCATGGGCGCACGGTCGGATTGTGATTCCGGTCTTGTGGGTCAAACGTGGCCGACGAAGCCCAGACTTTCACATTCAGACGCCTGACGATGTGCTGGATGGCCTCAAGTGATGAATGTAGCTGAATATATTGCGAGTGAACTCAATCGGCGAGGGATCGAACGCGTGTTCGAGGTCACTGGAGGAATGATCACTTTTCTGCTTGATGCGCTGTATCGCGATGGACGCGTACAGATCGTATCGCTTCGTCACGAACAGTCTGCCGCCATGGCTGCTGACGTATATGGAAGGCTGACGGGAAAACCTGGCGTGGCAATGGCGACGAGCGGACCTGGCGCGATCAATTTACTTACGGGAATCGCTGGTGCTTTCTTTGATTCTAGTCCGGCTGTTTTTATCACGGGGCAGGTTAATCGGGATGAGCAACGTGGTCCCCGAGCCATTCGCCAGCAAGGGTTTCAAGAGACGGACATTGTGTCTATGGCCCATGCCGTCACAAAAGGAGCTTGGACTGTTGAGGATGCAGCCTCTTTGCCCGCAATGCTGGACGAGGCTTTTCGATTGGCCGTAGAGGGCCGTCCTGGTCCGGTTTTACTGGATATCCCCATGGATGTGCAGAGACAGGAGGTTGGCGTCTCTTCGTGTGTGAGTACTCATTGCGCGGTTACACATGAGGGGGCCAGCCTTTCCCAGAGTCTTGTTCGTGATGTGTTGTCCGCTTTGGCAGATGCACAGCGTCCGCTCATTCTGGTGGGGGGCGGTATACGGGCGGCTGGGGCGGTCGAACGTTTTCGGTCTTGGTCTTCCCGCATCGGAGTTCCGGTGGCATACTCGCTGATGGGAGTGGATGTGTTGCCGTCCGACAGTCCGAACCGGGTCGGGCTCGTCGGAACGAACGGAAACCGCTGGGCTAACAAGGCGATGGTGGACGCGGACACGATCCTTGTTTTAGGAAGTCGTCTTGACGTAAGACAAACGGGGTCCAGTATCGCCGGGTTTACGAATCAGCGAATCTTTCATATCGATTGCGTAGAGGCGCAGATCAACAACCGTTTGACTAATTGTACGCCGATCATTGCAGACATCTTCGATTTCTTGTTGGCAGCCGATGAACTGACGGCGACGATTACTTGGCCGGACAGACGAGAATGGTTGGGCTGTATCAACCGCTGGCAGCAGCAGCGTAAGGACTGTGAGGAGCTGGGGTCGGATATCCCGATGAACCCCAATCTGTTCGTACGAGAATTGACGGGCGCGTTTCCGTCGGCCCTGGTGATCGTGACAGATGTTGGGCAGAATCAACTCTGGGCGGCACAGTCGGTTTGCATCGGGGAAAAGCAGCGTTTTCTTTCGCCTGGCGGATTAGGGGCTATGGGATTCGGATTGCCGGCGGCGATTTCAGCGGCGATGGTGTCGGGCGAGACAATCCTTTTCGCCGGAGATGGCGGCTTCCAGATGAACATTCAGGAACTTCAGAGTGTTGTGCACCATGCGTTGCCCCTGCGTATGGTGGTGCTGAACAATCAATCATTGGGAATGGTGCGCCAGTTCCAGGATTCCTATCTTGACGGGCGCTATCAATCAACCATCTGGGGATACTCGGCGCCCAATTTTATGAAGATAGCGCTCGCCTATGGCATCCCTGCTAAAACTCTTGTTAGTATGGACGAATGTCGTGAGGTTTTTGAATGGATGAAGCGGCAGAAAGGACCGTGTCTTCTACAGGTCATGCTGGATCTAACGACCGATCTCTATCCAAAAGTAAAGTTCTGCCATACGCTTTCCGAAATGGATCCCCACGTCTAATTCAAAGGATATCCATGAGGTGCCCTGTAATAAAAGAAGACATGGACGAAATTTCCACTGTCCTCGTGCCCCATGTAGAGCTTCTAAAAAGTCTTCGCATTCTTCTGACCAGTGGAACCGGTTTTCTTGGCAAGTGGTTATTGCATACATTCATTCAACTGCGCAAGTCCTTTGACCTCAACAGCACCTTGACCGTTCTCTCGCGTGATCCCAAGGGGTTTCGCGACTCCTGTCCCGAGTTCGTTGACCAGCCGGGACTGGATTTAATTGCGGGAGATGTCCGCTCGTTCACGCCACCGGCCGGGCGAACGTTCGACTTTGTGATTCACGGCGCGACTGCGGCCAGTGCGAAATTGGATCAGGATGATCCCGAAGAAATGTACTCCGTAATCACTGACGGGACATGGCACCTGTTGGAATTTGCCAGGCGGTGTGAAGCCCGGCGACTACTCTACATCAGTTCGGGGGCGGTTTATGGCACACAACCGCCAGGCCTAAGCCACATCCCCGAGACCTACGAAGGCATCCCGACAACGGCTTACGGACGGGGCAAGAAGGCCTCTGAGCAGCTCTGCATCGATGCTTCGACCGGCCTGCTCGAATGTGTTATCGCCCGCCCCTTTGCCTTTGTCGGACCCTACCTGCCGTTGGACGCCCACTTCGCCATCGGCAATTTTATCCGAGACTGTCTGGGAAACCGCCCCATTATCATTCGTGGCGACGGCACGCCGCTGCGTTCTTATCTTTACGCCGCCGATCTCGCTGCGGGGCTCTGGACGCTCTTGCTGCGAGGCGAGCATGGCAGGGCCTACAATATCGGATCTGAGGATGCCATTTCCATTCGTGATCTGGCCTGCCTAGTCCGCGAATGCGCGGGGACGCAAAACGAGATACTGATTCAAGAGCAAGCGAAAGAGGGCGTCTTGCCCGCGCGTTATGTTCCGTCTGTCGCCCGCGTCCGGCAAGAGCTCGGCTTATTTCTGCGTTATTCGCTGTCCGATTCCATCCGCCGGACAATCGCGTGGCACCAACCCCACGGTGAGTCGATACCGAGAAACCAGACCTGATCGACACACGGCTGTTGAGATGTGAATAATTTTACGCCTGTTT
>JBAXKQ010000264.1:0-3024 GCA_037135275.1 bacterium | reverse complement strand
AGGCAGATGAATTGCGGTGCTCCATGCGTAAAAATGCTCACTGAACGAATTGCTAGGTTTTTAGTAAGAGCGTTTTGCAAATCCTCAAACGTCACTGTTTTCAAAAGCACCACTTTGTCGCATTTCTCACGTTGTCGAGCCTTAATCATCGCGTTTAGTTGATCGGCTCGAGTCTTTGCCGCATTTTGAAAATCGGTACTACTGTCTTCGCCATATAGCACGAGAAATGTGTCTAACCCTAATGCGTCAATGGCAAAAAGCGGTGCATTTCGTAGGAATGCGTATAAGTTCAACCCTCCGTTTTCCTCACTCGGGTCCCTGCCTAACCACCGTCCCGTGCTCGCGTTATAATAGCGATACCCGTAATAGAGAAGGTCCGTTTCATCATCCTGGTATTTGGTCGAGAACCGGAGGGGATTGGCCTTGGCCATGGGGCCGGTGGCGCGGATGACTTCCCCAAAGGGGCCTTCGAAGCAAGTCTGCGACCTTGCTGGAAGTGGGGTGTTTTCAGGTAGATGCGCCCGCCTTGCCGAACAAGGGGTCTTTCGGAAAGTGCCTCGGGAGCGGCTCAACCGGCGGCGGGCGGGGTGTCCTGGCCGTCGTTGCTGGCGTTCGGGGCACCATCGCGGAGCCGTTCTTTTCATTCCGGCGCTTTCTTGTTCCCAACCGAGCCGCCACCCTCGCGCACACAGAAGTTCCTCCAGAAAACAAAGCAGAGAACAGAAAGCGAGATTGCGGTCTGAAACAAGGGTACAAAATAATAGATCAGCCCGGATATTTGCCAGGAAAACACCCTATTAAATACCATTCCATCCCAATACACCCATGTTCCACAGACCACGACCAGGAAAGTAAAGGAACACACGAGTCGCCGATCCGCCTTTCCCCTTACCGCCAATGCTGATATCAACAGAATGATGTATGGGACAAACGCAGTCCGGCTTGGCCACACCTCGTGGATGGGGCTTGGCCACACAGTTGGCACATACAGAGCGATTGCACCAAGCACCAGCATAATCAACGAAAGGAGTTTCGAATGCATCACGTCACTTCCCTGTAGAGCAAGCCAGACAGGGCCTTGGGGCTGAGCCACGGTATGGGTGTGTTCCATCGCAATTTGTAAAAAACGGACTAACACCAATTCTTCGCTGAAAAGGATACTTTCTTCTGAACGCTCCTGGCGAGCCTCCGGACTGTTGTGGGACATTTCCTATTGGTTGGTGCAGCCCTGAAGGGGTATCGCCCCACCAGTCAAAAATAATCTCCTTCACCAAGGTTCCCGTTGCAGAATAGGCCGCACAGATGACCACTTGGTGGTCTTGGTCCTTGCCCTCGGGGTCCTTTTGTGCGGAGGAGACGCTCCTGAGGTCCAAGTAGCATCTCCAGCAAGGTGGAGTCGGTGACAAATAACTGATTACATCGCTGCTGGAATTCTTGCAGGTGGCACCGCCATAACCGGGGAATGCAGGCTTGAGCCCTGCGGAACTAAGAGCTAGAACAGCTCGATTGTAACTTCGGTTCAACGTGCGCTCGCCAGCTGCTATCTTTTCCTGTGTGCAGCATCCTGTTGCCGATGATGGCAGCCCCGTCGGATCAGAGGACTTTAGTCCTAAAGGATCAACCTCATCAGTTGGGTCATTATCCATTGCGCCATACAGATTTGACCCGCCGTCTTCCTCTGCCGGATCGCGGCTAATCCACCTACCGGTGCTCGCGTTGTAATACCTATATCCATAGTAAAGCAGGTCCGTCTCATCATCCTGATATTTAGTCGAGAACCGGAAGGGGTTAGCCTTGGCCATGGGCCCGGTGGCCCGGATGACTTCACCGAAGGGGCCGTATTCGTACTGCGCCAGAGTGTTCGTGCTGCCAGCGTCGGCCAGCGCCGCGACGTTTCCGTTCCCATCGAACGCGACGAAGCAGTTGGTCGTCTGCGCGCCTTTGTAAACGACCTCCAACAAGCCGCCGACCCCGCCGGCGCCTTGGAGCGATCCGGAAAGGTCAAGCCCCCACATGAACGCCCGAATTACGTTGTTGTTCGTCGCGTTCAATTCGGCCAGTAGATTCCAACCGTCATAGACAAACTTAACGTCGTTGGTCGGGGTGCCGTTCCAAATGGCGTTGGACCACACCTGCTTGTGAATTCGCCGGCCTTGCCAGTCATACTCGAACATGAGCGAGTTCCGCGGGCCGATCGAGGTGTTCGGAGCCAGCTTCACCAGCCGGTTTTCCCCGTCCCAAGTGTAGGTCCAGCGCCCATCGTTGGTCAGGTTGCCGTCCAGGTCATAGTAGAATTGCTCCTGGTTCTTGGGGACATACGCATTGCCGGATACAGTAGTCTGATTGGTGGCAACCACGCTGACCGACTGCCAAACCGACGTTGACCCGTTGCTGACCGGAACTTCGGCCCGGAAGTACTCGCCCTTGTGATAGGCTGCCTGGCCATTGACCGTCACCGCGTTGGTCGCGAGGCCGAGGCCCATGACGTCAAAGCCGGCGGGCACGTCGCGGTTGGTGTATTGATTGAGAGAATTCGCACCATAGTTGGCCGTCCGCAGATTGGCGCCGTTCTGGTCCCCCGCGGCTTTGGTCTGCGTGCGATTGCCGATGTCGTCATGGGTGTACTGGAATTGCTGGCCAGCGACCGGGGTCTGGTCCGGCCAATACCTGCGCCCGGAGCGCACCTGGCCCAGAGAATCATACTCGTAGAGCCAGTAGCTGCCATCGGCCAGCGTGGAGCGAACTCGCTGGTTGGCTGCGTTCAGTTGATAGTTGTATGAGTTGATGGTTGATGGTTGCGCACTCAGCGTTTGAATGGTCGTCAGCCGATTCAGGTAATCGTATTGTTTCGTGGTCGTCATGCGCGTCACGGTGTTCGACTTGAAGGTAATTTGGCTCACCAGGGGGGAGTTGGCAAGATAACCGTACGTCGCGGAATAGGGAGTGGCGGTTGAGTTGTCGGTGACCGTTTGCAGGCGGGAGGCGGCGTCGTAGCCGTAGTTGATAGTTTGGAGAGTTGATGGT
>JBAXKQ010000263.1:0-3034 GCA_037135275.1 bacterium | reverse complement strand
TGCGGATCGGGTTCCAAGTGGAGAGCGCAACCGGGACGGTCTATTCGAGCTATCAATCAACGGAGGTTACGAACGGGCTGGTGGAATTGCGCCCGGGCGAACTGCGAAAGCTGCGGATCAGGCAGGACAACCTGCCATTGACCCCGGACAACAACGCGCTCTGGTTTGACGTGCGCAGCCTGGGGTCGCCCGAAAAGACACTGTTCCGCACACGTTTGACGAAGTTTCAACGGACAGATGGCGGGGGCGCCCTGGCGCAGTTGAGGCATGCCATCGAGGTGTCAGGGAAGAAGAAGGAATAGAGGAGTTTCCAGAGGCCGAACCGGATCGTTGTCCCGTGTCCACGCGGGGCAACGTCCGGTGGGGCTGACCCGGTAGCGATGGGTCGGGGTTCCTAGTCGCTCAGAACAAGGATTCCGTCTGCGTAAAGGGGAGCAGCCGGCATCCCTGAAACTGCTGCTCGGCCTCCCAGGCATAGACAACCGCGCCGGGCTTGATGCGCGGGTCGAGCGCCTCGAAGGTCTTGAGCCGTTTGATGAACTCCGGGTTGAACGTGCGTGCGGCTTTGATCTCGATGGGGGTCAGTTCGCGATGCTCAGATTTGATCAGGTCAATCTCAAAGCCGCGCTGGTCGCGGAAGAAGTAAAGATCCGCATCCCGTCCGGCGTTGTAACGGGCTTTCAAAGCTTCGATCACCACCATGTTCTCGAACAGGTTTCCCATCAGCGGATCACGCGCCACCTGCTCCGACGTCCGAATCTCCAGCAGGTAGGCCGCCAAGCCCGGTTCCGTGAAGTAGAGTTTGGGCGATTTAATGAAGCGCTTGCCGAAATTCTCGTAATAGGGCGGCAGCCGAAAGACCACAAACGAAGCTTCCAGTACCGCGAGCCACTCGTTGAGCGTGGTGCTGCTCACGCCGACTTCGCCGCCCAACGCATGGAGATTAACGATCTGACCGATCCGACCGGCCAGCAGTTTGATGAACAATTCGAAGGTGTGCAGATTACGGACGTGGATCAGTTGTCGCACATCCCGTTCGACATAGGTCTCGAAGTAGTTTCGGTACAGTGAATCGGACGGAATATCTTCCTGATAACGACGCGGCAGGAAACCGTTGTGCAGATAGGCATCGCGGTCCAGCCGGAAACCGGCGTCCGTGAGTTCGCCGATGGACAGCGGCAGCAGTTTCAGCACGGCAGTCCGGCCGGCCAGCGATTGCGCGATGGATGCCCGGAGGTTCAATTGCTGCGAACCGGTCAGAACATATCGTCCTTTTCGGTCCGGATGTTCGTCAACCAAGACCTGAATGGTGCTCAGCAAGTCAGGGACACGCTGAATCTCGTCCACGATCACCGGTTCTGGAAAACGCCGAAGAAACTCCTTGGGGTCACCCTGGGCCATGGCACGGAGTTCCGGATCTTCCAGATTGGCATAGGCGTAATTGGGGAAAATGGCTTTGGCCAGCGTGGTCTTGCCGGACTGGCGGGGGCCGGTCAGCGTGACCACCGGGTAGAGTGCGGCCGCCGCCCGCAATGATTTTTCCATTCTTCTCGGAATCATCGGTAGATTGCCCTCATTAGAACTTGCTCGACACCGGAATCATAGAAGAGCGGTGGTGGTTTTTCAAGTACAAACTCAAAACACACCATTCGTGCGTTTTGTGCGTTTTTATGCAAGGGATTCGGCCTTGTCTCGGAGTTTGTTTGTGAAGGAAGGCGTGTATCGGGTAATATGTGAACACCATGCCGACAAAAACAGACAGAGAACTGCTGGCCGCCTGGCGGGAGACGGGGGACGAGAAGGAATTCGCCATGTGGGCTGAAACCGACATCGAGTCGTCCTCGTCGAACGTGGATACGAGTGCTGTGCTGCGGTGTCTGGATCAGGAACTGGCCGGCTTGTCGGCGGTGCTGCGACAGGCCGTTGTCCTCCGCTACCTGCAAGGGAACAGCGAAAAGGCGGCTGCGGAACTGGCTGGCTGTCCGCTCGGCACGCTCAGTTGGCGCGCGAGCAAGGGCATTGCCAAGCTGCGGCAACGGCTGGCCAAGCGCGGCGTCGCGCTGGGCGGCGCGGCCTTGGCTGGCTTGCTTACCTCCGAAGCCTCGGCAGCCGTACCGGAAACACTCCTTCCTTCCATCCTAGCGACCGTGAAAACTGCCGTGGCGACAACCGCCACGGCCACGGGCGCCACAACAACAGCAGGAATGCTGGCGAAGGGAGCGATGAAGGCCATGTTCATAGCAAAAGTCAAGATGGTGGCGGCGGTGGCGGCGGCAGTGGTGGTCGAAGCCGCAGTGGTCGTGGAAGCTGCTTCGGTGACGGGAGTTATGGCCGGTCCTGCAGAAGCAGGAAGTCAGGTACTTGTTCCGTTGAAGGTAGCGACAGTCAAGCCGATGGGCGTTCCCAAGGGACGGGCCTTTCCCCGTTCGCGCGTTCCCAAGGGACGGGCCTTTCCCCGTTACCAGATCCAGAACCTGTGCGCAGGTTCCTCCGCGCGTCTTCAAGCCTGATACCAGAACGTTCGTGTCGAGCACGACGTTCATGTCGCGCCTTTCTTGCGCCGAACATCGCGCACGACGGCGTGGATGGTTTCCAGCGACAGTTGATCCGACCCATCCGTGTGCGCATTCTCGCGCAGGCGGTCAATGGCCACACGCGCCCGTGATCGCCGAATGGCAAGCAGTTCCCGGTCAAAGGTCTCCGGCTGAACGGCGGATACGATCGCAAAGGGTCGGCCATTGGTTGTCAGGACCAGTTCCCCGTCAACCTGCAGCCCCTTTCGCGCTTGGCCGGTATTCAATCGGAATTCGCGCACGGACATAAAGTTCATAACTATGTGCTCCTATGAGATGACGTCGTAAAGTGTATCATAAACGATGCACAATACGACAGCAAAGTTATCTGGATTCGAGCTTAACGCGGGGATTTATAATCAGGAAATCAGGAAGGGAGACACACACGTTCATGTGCCTATAACTGAGCGGCATTCAGGCCCGTCCCTTGAGGGGTTCCTTGCGGGGCTTTTTCATCCTCG
>JBAXKQ010000262.1:0-3047 GCA_037135275.1 bacterium | reverse complement strand
AGGTCGGCCCACTGCCAGAGAGACCCGCCCGCGTAGCCGCGTTCGATCGTCCCGTCGAGGTTGTCCCAGTGATTGAGCAGCCGGAGCTGCAGCTTCGGCCTCTCAACGACGTCGACACGCGCCAGCGGCCGGGCGGTCTGCACTAGCCGCAACAGATGGAACGCGCCATACATGGCACCTACGTCGCCGGTTGAGGCCACCACGAGCGCAGGCCGGCCCTCGACCCGGGCGTTCCGGATGACGAAGCCTTCCGGGCCGAGGCGGTCGAGTTCGTCAGTCCAGCCGAGCGTGCGAATCCTGGCCGACGTCGCCGGCGTCCCTACGACGAGCGCACCCTCGGTGAGCCGGGTTCCTCCGGCCGGGACATCCACGCCGAGCATGGACGTGAGGCCCGACACGAGCTCGCGGCGCACGGCGGCGGCCGTCGCGGATGTGCCGTCGACGAATATTCCACGGAGCTGAGCGCGATACGGTGTCGCCAGTACCGTCTCGAGCGGCGCGTATCTGAGCCACAGGCGATATCCATCCTCATCGGGCCGCGCAGGAGGCAGCGCGCCTGCCGCGTGCAGGCCATCGCTCGTCGTGGCCACGAACTCCCGTCTCGAACTAGTCATGCCGATCCCCTCGCAATTGATAAGATATCGCTTTTCATGCTGTGCAGACACACACGTCTGCCGGACTGGCCCAAAGAACACTTCCGTGCCGAAGACGTTAGCGGAATCGGGCTGGAAGCGTCAAGATGAACGCCACTGCAAGTGGCGAGTGGATCAACTGTTCGCGCATATCATCACAGGCTCGGAGTCGGGTGCTGTGGCATCGGACCATGGCTCGACGACCAACCGGTGGGTTCGGGCGGCCATCCGCCCCCCCCGGTGATAATCAAAACCCCTCTACCACTTCGCGGGCGATAGCTACCCAGCGTTTGAGGCGTGTCGGATCGCCCCTCAGGTTTTCCACGTCCTTTAGATGGATATGCACGATGCAACCGCGACTGGCCTCAAGTCCCTCGCGCAGGATGCGGCGGATCCGGCTCTCGTCCCAGTCGGCGCAGACCTGATCGGTGGGATTCGGCCGCCATCCGAAGACGTAGTCCGTGCCAATCTGCTCGGCGCATTTCGCCACGTCCGCCCAGGGCGTGACCCCGATAGTGCGGAGGCTCTTCATCCGCCGCAGGAACGAGATCTTGCGCGTGAGATCCTCGCAGCAGCCGTAGGCCACCATCCCGAAGTGCTCGTAGATAGGCAACTGATAGTTGAACATGAACTCCTCGTGCATTGCGGGCGACACCTGAGCCAGTTCCTGCGCGGCACAGAATGCCCAGAGCTGGCTGCGCGGGCGGGCGCCCGAGTTTGCCCGCGGCGGCTCCCTGTCTTCCGTGTAGGTCATGCCCGCAGTGCTCTGTGTCGTCAAGGAGTAGTCACCTGCCCGCTCAGCCGCGTCGTTGTTGGCCAGAATACCGTCGCGCATGAAAGCCAACAACCTCTTCAGCTCGTCGGGCGACTCGTACATGTCGATCATGATCTGCTCGAGGCCGCGCAGCCCGGCCAGGGACGTCGAGATATCGGACATGAACCCCTGGCAGACCGGCCCACGGTCGACGTTGATCTCCAGCAGGTCACCGATGACCTCGCGGACGCGGTCTGCGTGGTGCCGGGTGGCATCCTCGTCGATCTGGTGGGGCGGCGGCGACAGCTTCGCCATGTCGCTCCATTCCTTCAGCGGCGGCTGGTAGGCATAGGCGCCGTCGAAGTTCTCCGGGTGCTTCATATCCTCGGACAGTCCCCAGATGTTGCGCCACCCGCGCGCCTGGTGTGCATTGACGGTAAACCAGGGCTCCTGGATTGTGTCGTCGCCGAGGTCAAACTGGAATAGTGCGAGCCGGAAGTAGCGTTCCAGATCACGCAGGAAAGGATCCTGGCACTGCATGCGGGCGTCCCCGAAGTGATCGAAGGCCCACTTCTGCCAGAAACCCGTCTGGGTCAGGACTGGCACGCGGGTCCGTTTCAGGCTGTTGTGAGCCGCCCAGAGCCTGCGCCGCTCGTCCTGCACGGGATAGGCGGCAATTTCCGCGTATTGCCTGGCCAAGGCGCGAACGATTTCCCTGTCAGTCATTCCGGCACTCATAATCTGCCTCCCTTCCATCACGTGTTCCGGCTCGTCTCGACGCGCAGGTAATAGTGCACGAAGAGGCCAAATCGGGTTTGATAAGACATCACCATAACAACCGCGCTGTGCGCTGCCGCATGGAACCTGTTCACTCGAACCTGAATTTCGTCTCAGCCTTATGATCGATATTGCGCCAGCGCATGCGGATCTTCGACCCTGTCGAAACCGGCGACCAGCGCATCAGGACATGCACCTTCTCAGGACACCCCGGCCTGACCGCGGGGTTATCCGACACGCAATCGCCATCCGGCGGCCGGAACGCCAAGTTGTCTCGGCCCGGCGTTTTTCCCCGGACTTCGCCCGATCGACAGGCCACGTACCATCATTCCGGCACTCACGATGATGTGTGCAAGCAATTGATTCATGGGTCGCTCTCAACTGACAAGTTCGCCCGGGTTCATTTCCGTGGCGTGTATCAGGTCTCGGTGTTCTTGTCCACAACAACGCAATGGATCTCTTCCACGGGTCCCCTCACCGCCCACAAGAATAGCGCCTACGCTCAGACAAAGGAACTCGCGACAGCACTGGTTGCGAAACACGGCCGCCTCATGCTTTCGCCAACCCACGTCCTTGAACCAGAAATGCCCCCGGGGAATGTAAAAGCATGCTTTGACGCGTGCGATGCCCTGACGTGCTAGACCTCCCTGACTCTGACAAGAAAGCGCTCTGCGAACGCGAATGCGCGGTGTCCCGGCAAGTGCCACTGAATTTGCTGTATGTTCCCATGCGAGTCTGCTAATCAACGTCACTTATGTTGGCTTGCGGACGATGAACTGGAGATTCAGATGCAACCTGTATCATTATCGTCACATTGTCAGTTATTCCTGGACGACCAGCTCATCGAACGCGAGACCGGGTTTGACCGCCGGATCAGGATGCCG
>JBAXKQ010000261.1:0-3053 GCA_037135275.1 bacterium | reverse complement strand
GCGTCTTGCCCAGCGCGCTGAACACCTGCCAGCCCGATCCGGAGAATTCGATCGCGAACACATCTGCATCGTCAATGTTCGTCACGGTCCACGGCCTGTTTGTCGCATCCTGGGCCACGGCGAGGGCGGTTGTCATCAAAAGCAAACCTGTAGCTAGCACTGTCATTGGCAAGCGGCTGTTCATTCGTGTCTCCCCTGCCGAAGCATGGCCGGATAGGTCTCGCCTTCGGCGCTGCCGGCGCCCGGGTTCAGGTAGCCGTACGTCAGGCTGTCGCCCACGCAAACGATCGTTTCACCTCCGCACCGCCCCAAGATACGCCAGTCGTCACCATCAGTGTCGCCAGCACGGCCGCCAATCGCATGCTGCATGTCCTCTTCATGGTTTCGCCTTTGCCGCGTCGGCGGCGGCGAAGACTGCCATCTCGGAGAGCCCGATGTTCTGGCCGCCCGTTTTCACTTTCGTGACCGTCAAGCGCACCCACCGGACGGATAACCGGCCGGATAACGCCCAATATAGGGGGACGCGCTCCCCTTCTTGGGCGGGGAAGTATTGCGAATCGTGAGATTGAGCGGATCGTCGCCGATCATCACCGCGTGGCCGGTGCTGGCGTTTGCGCCTTCGGCTGAAGAGCATGCGATTCCAGCCGTATTGCCATCCGTCCAGGGCGAGTAGAGATTGCCATCATCGGCCCAGCAGGGATACCAGGTGTCGCCGCACCGATAATCGCTGTGGCGGCCGGTGAAGACGATGCCCGTCAGGTTGGTTGATTTCCCGAACGGACAATCCGCCGGAATCTCAGATTTCCACTCGAGCCTGCCGGTTGAGGAACCCGTGGCCTTCGGCGCGGGAACCAGCCGGAACGCCTTCGATTCATCGGCAGCTCCTTCCGCTGCGGTCGCATAAGCAAGGGCACAAGCGCCAGCGACAATTGTGAACGCACGTAACGCACTGGCCGCTACCAGCATCCGTCCCGCGAGAACCACGCCCGCCACTCCGTCTTTGCTGCTCTGTGTGTGTTTCATAATGCCTGCTCACCTTGCACTGCCCACTGTTCACTGCCCACTGTTCACTGCCCACTGTTCACTTCTTCCCCGCCCTTCACTCCTTCACCACCGCCGATAGCTGGCGGTAGCTGATCAGGATTATCTGTTCTGGCGGCGCATTGATTACCAAGCCCTCTTCCATTAACTGCCGGCCCGTCCACAACCGTTTACCTCCCGGCAACAGCGGGTTGTTGGCCGCTTGCGGCAGCGTAGCCGTGATGTCCTTGCCCAGGGATTCGACAAAGGACATGCCATCATAACGTACGCATACTGCATTAGGACTCTGTCTAAAGGTCTTGAGGTCTTTGAAGGAAGCGACCAAGATCTGCAGGTCGTACGATGCCTCCGGGGCCAGGCCATGCAGTTTGAAACGCGCGGATTCCTCGGTTGCCTGTTTGCGGCGGAAGATCTCAAGCAGGCCATCGCCGGCAGGAGAACGATGGAACTGACCGCCGCTCCAGACATCGGTCCGGACGGAAGTCTCGGCGAGGGGATGATCCTCGGTCAGAGGATAGTAGTCCACCTGCGGCACGTCAGGCTTCAGGAGCGCCCGGCGATAAGCCGGTTCCAGACCAGCATAACCCTGCATGATTTCGATGCACGGCGGCGGCGGACTCTTTGTCAGAAAGAGGTTGTCACTCCACGTGGATTCTTCCCGTGGATGAAACCCCAAGACCAGAGGACCGGAGATATGGCGGATCCCCCAGACTACGTTGTTCACAAAGTGATAGCCCTTCTTCTGATTCGGAGCGGGGTGCCCGTCAACCAGAAACCCGCAATTGCACAGGCCATTGCGCAGGGGATGATCGCCGTCCTCGATATCATGGACCAGATTGCCGCGAACGAGGCACCCGCTCCCCACCGGTTGCAGGAAAGTCACGTACAATCCGGCGCCATCGATAGCAACCTGCATGACGTTGTGAATATCGTTGTACTCGATGGTGTTGTTTCCGGAAAAGGGTGCCTTCGGGTCCTGATCGCCGGCGACAATGATCCCGCAGTACGAGATGTCGTGGATCAGGTTGCGGGCGATGGTCGTACCGTGCGTGAGGTACATGCAGATACCGGTTGCTCCGTAGTAGTCCGTGCCGCAATGATGCACGTGGTTGTTCGCGATACGGTATCCCTTGTACTCATTCGGTTCCGGAGGCGGGGCCGCAAGCAGATAGCCGAAGCAGACATTGCATCCGCCGCCCGCGATCCCGCCGGCGCCGATGTGACTGATCTCATTGCCCTCGACGGTAATGTCTGCCGTGCCCTCGCGAAGAACCAGTCCCATCCCTCCGGCACGACGGATGCCGCCGTCCCGGAAACTGCAGGATCGGGCGTGGAGCACTTCGACGGCGGCGTCAATGAACCGGTGCCCGGGATTACCACCCTCGCGGTATAACGGCACATTGCAGGAAAACAGCCCCATGTATCCCTGCTCCGGTAACGGCCAGTCCACCTGTTCAACCTGAATGCCGCGGAAGTGCAGGTTCACCACCGGCCGCTCGCGCGTGCCTGCCAGGGCCAGCAGCGTCTTCTGCACAACCGGCGCAACAACCTCGCACGTGGATAAATCCTCGCCCGGACGCGGCCAGTAGGACAGGACCCCGGTGGTGCGATCCAGATACCACTCGCCGGGAAGATCGAGAAACTCCAGCGCGTTTTCCAGATAACACCGTCCGTCCGGCCAGCCGTTGAACCAGTCGTTGGAGAAGACCGTCGGCGCCCAACGGTGCGGCGGGCGGAGCGTGACGGTCTGGGCGGCGGCGTCAATGGACTGCAGGTTCTTGCGGCCACCCTCGTTGTTGCGGAGGGAGACCAGCTCGATGTCCCCTGGATTGCTACAGGCTGCGATTCCGCTCCTGGCCTTAATCCTGATCACGACTTCCTGATTAGTAGATGTCTGTATGATAGTCTGCACCGGCCGCCCTTCACACCAGCCATTGTTCGGCGTACGCGCGCGAACGGCGCGCTGGCCGTTGACAAAGAGTTGGCGAGGATACCACTTCCCGGCCTTCACA
>JBAXKQ010000260.1:0-3062 GCA_037135275.1 bacterium | reverse complement strand
TCACTGTCATCCACCAGTCCGAATCCCCTTGCCACAAGCCGCCACCAGTACACTCTTTCAACCGTTCCGGAGCAGAGGGTAAGAAGGAGATACCTGATCATGTAGTCGGCGTAGGTCTGCTCGGAGACACTCGGATCTCCGTACCGCGGCCCGGGGGAGACATACGGGGACCCCACAGGCGAGAAGACACCGGTGCCGAGGATCGGCCAATTGACTTCCGAAACAATGAACTTGCCGGGACGTCCGGCCGCATTCCCGGCAATGGCCCGGCCAAGCGCGCACTTTTCAACGGTAGAGAAGCGGCCCTGCCTGTTCTCCGGGGCCCCGCGCCTGTCAACGTACAGATGGTGCGAGACGGCGTCGAACCTGAAGCCGGCTGGCATGTTCCTGAGGGCGGCCATGACAAACGGATACTCGAAATCTATCCCTGCCGGACCCATGAATTTCACATTCTTGAACTTCCCGGCCGCACTGGCCGTTGCCGCCAGCAAAGCGCTGTGCTCGTCGAGTGTCCAGATACCCCATTTGGAGCGATTGATCGCATGGCCCACTTCCACCATATCGACACAATCAGCCACTGAGCCGACAACGTGGTCCACAAACTGCGTCCACAGGCACGGTGAACGGACACTCGCCCGATCCTGCACCAATGCTGCAGACACTGCATGCCCGCCGGCGGCAAGCCGGCGAAGCACGCCGGCGCAGAAATCCCACTCACCTGGCCCGCGATGGTGGTGGAAGCGGATTATTACGGGCAGCTTCCCCAGAGGGCGGAGAAGGTCAAGCTCACGCTCCAGCGTTTCCCTTTGCGGGCTTATCGTCATCCCAATGCGCCCGGCAAGGTCAACCCGGTCGCAGAAACAGCGCGACATGACATCGCGATACGACTTGATGACGCCGGCCGCCCCCCCCAGCGTCGCGGCTGCGACACTCAAGTGGCTCTTCACCGACATATACTTGCGACGGTCGCGGGAAGTGAACGGGCTTATTGCCTGCGCCGAGCGATCATCCCACACCCAGATGTCCCTGCCTGCAGGGTAACCGGGGCTCTTTGGAGAAGCGCTGCCGCCTGTCGCACGCGAGCGAAGAGGGTGCCTGAGCTCACGGGTGCGTGTGTGCCACTCAAAACGACGCCTGAATGACGCCTCGCTTGCCTGGAATTCCCGGGGAACAACGTCACCAAAGTACATCTCCTTGAAGACACGCAGGAAATCGGAAGGAATGGCAAGCCGCGAGATATCGAACGCTCTTTCCTCCAGGCTGACGCGCTCCCTGATCCGTGCGCGATTGAGATCCACGAACTTGACATCCAGCCAACCGGCTGGGCCGCCTTGCCGCAGGAGAATATTCTGGTTGCCAAGGTCACGATGGGCAACGCCGCCGTCGTGCATCTTCTTTGTCGCCACGGCAACACATTCCAGGAGCGACATGATCCGGGCGCATTCCGGGTCGGTCGTGTAGAGCCTGATCAACTCCTCCCTGAACGTGCGCATGTCCGTTTCGAGTTCAGTGAAGAGGTAACTCTCGCGGATACGCCGTCCTTCCCACCTGTCCAGGAACGCCAGCGGCCTGGGGGTGCCGATTCCCCTTTCCTGCATGGCAAGAGCGACCTGCCATGAGCGTCGCGCCCTGGATCCGTTGCACCAGTCCACCGCATCCTTTATACAGCCCTGGCGCCCGAAACTCTTCACATGCACCGGCAGGTTTCTGCCGGCGACGCAAAGGGTGGTTTGAAAGAAGACGGCACCGGAGCCGGCCATCTCGCTGCCGGCCGGAAAACCCGGCAGAAGGCGAAGATCATCGGGGAAAGGCATGCCGGAGCTGCCAGCCAGGTCCGCAGCGGCACACCCCGCGTACGGACCGACTCGTATGTCGATGGCTTGGCCTGACATTCAACTGCCGCCCTGCTTTGTGTCCGGGCAGACTCTGTCCCGGACTTGGGCGCGCCCTACTTCACGGGAGACTGGGCGCTCTCAGGAACCGCACCGGCCTCGGGACCAGCCGCCGGGGCGGCTGCTTCGTCCTTGGCGCCGTCAACATAGATGTCAACACGACGGTTCTTGGCGTTGCCGCTCGAGGAATTGTTCTCGGCCACCGGCCTGCTGAACCCGTACCCCTTGGCTTTCATGCGATCGACGCCGATCTTCCATGTCTTGTTGAGGTAGCTGAGAACCGCCGTTGCGCGGCGCTCAGAAAGCTTCTGGTTGTACGCCGCAACCGATGAACGCCGCTTGTCGGCGTGGCCTTCGATGACGCACGTTGAAGCCGGATGGCGCACCATTACCTTGCCGATAACATCGAGCTGCGCGAAGTAGGCCGGCTTGATGTCGGTCTTGTCGGTATCAAATTCCATTTCGAGGCTGTAGAGCAGGAAATCATCTGCCGGGTTCAGCGGATCAGTCCCGTCCTCAAGCACCTCGTGACCATCGCCAACACCGCCCTTGTCGGAATCCGCGATCGACGGCTTGGTCTTGTAGTGATGAACTTCTTCGCCGTCCTTCAGGAGATCCATGTCGCTGTCGGGGTTTCTCGGATCCGTCCCGTAGACCTTCACTTCATCGTAGTCGTTGAGTCCGTCATCGTCCGTATCAGGCTTCTGGCGGTCCGTGCCGAACTTTTCTTCCTCGGAATCTGTGAGGCCGTCGCCGTCACTGTCGACCAATCCGCCGGTGATCCCGATATCATGCGGGTAGCCTGCGCCAAGCGTGTATTCGATGCCGACATTTATCAGGGAGTTGGCGTCAATCTCGCTGATGAGATTGGCGTAACCGCGGGCATCGGCGCGCAGCGCCCACGAATCATTGAAATGATACAGCATTCCAAGACCGGCGTTGAGGGTCGGGTCAACGTAGGAGCCACTGTCGCTCTTGTATCTGGCTTCCCAGTCCGGGCCGTACCCGTAGCCGGCATCGCTGCCAACGACCGCTTCCCCGTAGACCATGATGCCTGCGCCAACCACGAAGTACGGATCAAATCTCTTCCAGCGGGTCAGATGGTAAAGGCATTCCAGCGAGAGCCCGACCGACCAGGTATCCTCGACACCCTTGCCAAACCCGCCCGTT
>JBAXKQ010000259.1:0-3074 GCA_037135275.1 bacterium | reverse complement strand
GCATGTGGAACATTTCGTGCAGTTGGTCAGGGCTTTCCATGGTGTGATGTTGTTGTCGCCTTTTCACCCAAGTTTTCCTGCTGGCGAAGCGCCGGCAGGGGAGCGGGGAGGCCCTTGTTTCTTCGCAAGAGAACGTAAAACCCGCTAGCCACAACCGGAACTTTCAGCGCAACCCGGGCATTGGTAGCACGCCCCGCTGCGGACCATAATTGTGCCGCAGTTGTGGCAGGGCGGTGCGTCGGATTGGAAGTGAGCCATCGCGGCGTTCAGTGCTCGGACTCCTTTGGTTTTGGCCTCGGTTTGATGACCATTGTTCCCGGCATCGACGGCGCTGGCGACCAAGGCCGGTTCCATGGCCGATGTCGCCGCCCGCGGATAGGTGTGTTTGAGGCGGTTCACGGGAATAGCCTCGAGATCCCCACTTTCGTAGCTGGGGATGAAAGTGATGCCGAGCCAACGGAAGATGTAATCGACGATTGATTTGGCCATGCGGATCTGCGGATTCGCAGTGTAACCCGACGGCTCGAACCGTTGGTGGGCGAATTTCCGCACGAGGTCCTGCAGCGGCACTCCGTATTGCAGCGAGAGGCTGACCAGAGTAGCGATCGTGTCCATCAGGCCGCCGATGGTCGAGCCCTCCTTGGCCATCGTGATGAACAGTTCGCCCGGCTGGCCGTCTTCAAAGAGGCCGACCGTGAAGTACCCTTCGTGGCCGGCGATGCTGAATTTGTGGGTGAAGGACGCGCGCGTTTCGGGCATGCGGCGGCGCACCGGCTGGCCAACCTGCTTGCGGAGCTGTTCCACCTCCTGTTTAAGTGGAGCCAGCTGGCTCTGGATGGCCTGTTCTTCGCCCGCCTGGTCTTGCCTCCTCGTGTTGAGCGGTTGTGAGCGTTTGGATCCATCGCGGTAGATGGCGACGCACTTCAGGCCCATCTTCCAGGCTTCCACGTAGATGTCGCGGATTTCCTCGATGGTGGCCGCGTTGGGCACGTTCACTGTCTTGGAGATGGCCCCCGAAAGGAAGGGCTGCGCGGCCCCCATGATCTTCAGGTGGGCCAGAGGGTGCAGGCTGCGTTTGCCTCGCGCGGGTTTGAAGGCGCAATCGAAGACCGGCAGGTGTTCCGGCTTGAGTCCGCTCTTGGCGATATCGCCCTCTTGCGATAGGCCCTGCTTGACAGCTTCGTCGCCCTTGTTCAGCGCGACGTCCTCGATGGTGTCGTGCTTTTCGATATGTGCGATGATGTGCTCAAGCTGTTCAGGTGCGTAACCCAGGTTGCGCAGCGCTTCGCCCACCGTCCGGTTGACGATCTTCAGCATGCCGCCGCCGGCGAGCAGCTTGTATTTGACCAGCGCAATGTCTGGTTCGATGCCAGTGGTATCGCTGTCCATCAGGAAGGAGATGGTCCCCGTGGGGGCCAGCACGGTCACCTGCGCGTTGCGGTATCCGTGTTGTTTTCCCAGTTCAAGCGCCTCATCCCAGCAGTGCTCGGCGGCTTGCCGTATGTAATTGAATTTCTGGGAGGTGCGGATGTCCTTCACCGCCGCGCGGTGCAGTTCAACGACGCCGAGCATGGACCCCACGTTGTCCTTGGCCAGAGGTTCCGCCACCTCCACGCAGCGCGCGTCTTCGTAGCCTTTGAACGGGCCGAGCTGCTCGGCCATGCGCGCCGATTGCTTGTAGGCTTCGCCGGTCATGACCGCGGTGATGGCCCCGGTCAGGGCGCGGGCATCGTCCGAGTCATAGGCCAGCCCGTAGCTCATGATGAGCGACCCGAGGTTGGCGTAACCCAGCCCGAGGCTGCGGAAGATGTGAGAGTTCTCGGCGATTTCCCGGATAGGATAGCTCGAGTTGTCCACCAGGATTTCCTGCGCCGTGATGAAGAGGCGCACCGCGGCCTTGAAACGGTCCACATCGAAGGTCCCGTGCTCGCCTTTGAATTTCATCAGGTTCAGGGACGCGAGGTTGCAGGCGGTGTTGTTGAGAAACACGTACTCGGAGCAGGGGTTGGTGGAATGGATCGGCTCCGTGCCCTTGCATGTGTGCCATTTCTGAATCGTGCTGTCGTACTGCAATCCTGGATCGCCGCAGTTCCACGTGCTTTCCGCGATCTTCAGGAGCAGTTTGGCGGCGTCTTTCTTTTCCAACGGCTTGCCCGTGGTGACGGCCCGGGTCCACCACTCCCGGCCGGACACCGCGGCCTGCATGAATTCGTCGCTCACGCGCACGGACAGGTTCTCATTCTGGAACCTTACGCTCCCATAAGCCTCCCCGTTGAACGACCCGTCGTAGCCTTGATCGATCAAGGCCCAGGCTTTTTTCTCTTCCAGGTGTTTGGCGTCGATAAACTCCTCGATGTCCCCGTGCCAGTCACGCAGGGTATTCATCTTGGCCGCGCGCCGGGTCTTGCCGCCCGACTTCACGATGGCGGCGACCCGGTCGTAAACCTGAAGGAACGAAAGGGGGCCGCTGGGACGGCCGCCGCCGGAAAGCATCTCGCGGCTCGATCGCAGAGGGGTCAAATCGGTCCCAGTGCCGGAGCCGAACTTGAAGAGCATCGCCTCGCTCTTGGCCAGATCCATGATGGATTCCATGTCGTCCTTGACCGATTGGATGAAGCAGGCGCTGCATTGTGGGTGTTCATACTGCGTGGCAGCGCGCTCGGCCTTCTGCGTCTTCGGGTTGTAGTGCCAGTTGCCGCGCGTGGAATTGCGGCCGACGCCGTAAATATGGTGGAGGCCAACATTGAACCACACCGGCGAGTTGAAAGCGCCATACTGGTTGACGCACAGCCAGACCAGTTCGGCATAAAAGACGTCGCCAGCCTCTTTGCTGAAATAGCCGTCCTTGACTCCCCAGTCGGCGATGGTGCGGCAGACCCGGTGGATCAGTTGGCGGACACTATTCTCACGTTCGCTTGCGCCCTGTTCGCCGTAAAAGTATTTGGAGACGACGACTTTCGTGGCCAGTGCCGACCAGAATTCCGGGACCAACACTCCAGTTTGCCGGAAGACGACCTCGTTCTTCTCGTCGGTGATTTCCGCTGTGCGTTCCTCCCACTTGATTTCATCAAAGG
>JBAXKQ010000258.1:0-3075 GCA_037135275.1 bacterium | reverse complement strand
ATACGGTGTTCATCAAGCCGGGGACCTACACCGAATCCGTCAAGCCGAAGAACTCGGGCACGGACGGCAGCCCGATCACCTTCCGCAATTGTCCGGGCGAGGAGAAGCCCTTGATCTGCGGCGGCGACCGCGTGACCGGGCCTTGGACAAAGGAAGGCGACAGCATCTACTGGGCGTCGTGCAACTGGGGGATGAAAGTCCCGGGCCAGAACCAGGTGGTGGTTGATGGTGACCTGATGATCGAGGCGCGCTGGCCGAATATCGCGGGCAAGGAGCAACTGGCGCCGGCCAGAAGGCTTTTTAACGAGGGCGGGGGGCATGGGCTGCTGGCCGTCATGCAGTTCAATAAGGACGATGTGGTGGTCTCCAACAGTCAGAAGTGGGCGGCTGACTTTTGGAAGGGCGGGGTGGTATGGGGCGTTGGCGGTTGGTCGGCCCGGAGCGCGCTGATTACCGGGTCGCAGACCAGCGGCGACGCTTGTCGGATGACCGTCAGCACGAACAAGACCGATTGGTGGAATAATTTTGCCGGTGGGCCAGCCCCGGGGTTTCTTACCGGGGCCAAGGGCGCGCTGGATTGCGAAAAGGAGTTCTTTCTGGATGAAGCCGCTGGCCGTCTCTACCTGATGGCGCCCGGTGGCGTGGATCCATCCGGATTGGCGGTCTACGCGAAGAAGCGTGTCACGGTTATTGACATGAGCGGGTTGACCAACGTGGTCTTCACCCAGATCAACACCATGATGGGCGGCATTACCCTGAACCACGCGACCCGCTGCGCGCTCCAGAACGGCCGTCATCTCTATTCCTGTCATTTCTACCTGATGCCGCAAGGCCGGGGTGACGCGGTGCTGGGGACCACACGGGATGATCCGGCGGGTGCGGCGGTGTATGTGTCGGGCGAGAGCAACCGGATCGAAGGGTGCGAGATCGCCTATGCGGCCACAGGTTTGCGCCTGGACGGACGGAACCATGTCGTGCGGAATTGCGTCATCACGGACATCTATATCGGCAGCTACTTCGGCGGCATCTTCATCGGCGATTTCTATCCGGTGGGCGGGAACGGCCGCGTGGAGACGATCAAGCATTCACCGAACTTCGTTGGTGACACCTATCAGGCGGGTGCCGAATGCGGTGGCCACCTGATCGAGCGCAACACGATCAGCCGGACAGGCCGGGGCGCTGTCTACTGGAACGAGCATAAGAACGGAGAGGCCATTAAGACCACCTATACGAAGTGCCGGGTGCTGTACAACCACATCTCCGACTTCATGGAAAACACCGAGGATGGCGGCGCCGTGTATGCGTGGTGCGTCTGGGCCAACGGCACGGAGGTGGCTTACAACTGGATCCATGGGGAACATGGAGGCTATTCCTTCAACCCGGCTCTGTATGCGGACGATGTGACCGCAGACTTTCGCTACCACCACAATGTGATCTGGGACGTGAAGTTGGGGATTGGATGGAATAAGCCGCGCGGCGGGCATGAAGCGTACAACAATACCATTTGGGGGCGGAACAGATCCGTAACGCTGACGATGAATGCCGGGGGGTGTAAAGTCTACAACAACCTCTCGAACCGGGATTTCAAGGACACGTCCAACAGTGAAGTGAAGAACAACCTAACCTCGGGCGGCTTTGTCGGCAATCCGGATAAACCGGCCAGCGGGTTGGACTTCCGGCTGGCGTCCAATTCGCCGGCCATCAACGCCGGCGTAGTGATTCCCGGCGTCACCGATGGTGCGATTGGCGCGCCCGACGTGGGTGCCTACGAATTCGGCGGCCCGGCCTGGATTCCCGGCGCCGGGACCGAGCCGGTGGCGCCGACCGCACCGGCCGACTTCAGTGCGACAGCGGCAAGTTCCCATCTGATCCAACTCGGCTGGACCGATCTGGCGCAGAATGAGACCACGTATACGGTCGAGCGTTCGACGGACGGGAAGACCTGGAACCTGCTGGCAACCCTGCCGGCGGATGCCTTTTCGTACGCCGACGCCGGGTTCCATCTCAAGGCGGGGACGGCGTATCAGTATCGGGTGGCCGCCACCAACAACTTCGGTCGCTCATCCTATGTGAGCGCCAGCGTCACGATACCGCAGGCTCTCAAGGCGCCGGTCATCACAAGTCCGCTGACCGCCGCCGCGTGGGAAGGGGTTGCCTTCTCCTATGCGATCACCGCTTCGGATGGTCCCGCTGCGATCACTGCGACCGGGTTGCCCAAGGGGCTCTTCCTGAACCCGATCAGCGGCGTGATCTCCGGCTATCCGGAAGAGACGGGCGCCGTGAAGATTCAACTTTCAGCCACGAACGCAAAGGGGACGGACACGAAGACGTTGGCACTGACCATCGACAAGCCCGCGCCCTTGCAGGTCACGGGCGGGGCGATTTCGGAATACGCCGATGCGGCGGGAGTTCGGTGGACGGTGTTCACCTTCACGAACAACGGCTCCTTTACGGTGGCAGGTGGTCCGGTGGAGTATCTGGTTGTTGCGGGTGGTGGCGGCGGATCGATGCATAATGAAGGTGGCGGTGCCGGCGGCGCCGGGGGTTTGCTCAGCGGCACGATGACGTTGGCGCGCGGAAACTATGCGGTTCGGGTTGGCGCGGGCGGCGCAGGCTCAACGGCCGCCGGTGAAGGGTACGGGGCTCGTGGCGAGGACTCGTATGTGACCAACACGGCCGGTGGGCGGTTCTTGCTGCGAGCGTACGGCGGCGGCGCGGGAGCCAGTTGGGGGAATGCCGGCGATGGCGGGTCCGGCGGCGGCGGCGGAGTCAACAGCTCGGGTACGGCCGGCCGAGGCTGGTCGGGGTACTTTGTGGGGACGCAATGGGTGCCGCGGCAGGGGTATGAAGGCGGCAGGGATTCCGGCTCCGGCGGCGGGGCGGACGGACCCGGTGCTGATAGGATCATCGGCGGCATTCAAGAAGGTGGCCCCGGGCGCTCATCGACCCTGCGCACAGGCACGGCGGTCACCTATGCCACAGGCGGGAAAAGCCGCCGGACTCAGGGCAGCGGCGATGACGGACCGCCCAATACTGGAAATGGCGGAGGTAGCGGCGACCGCGCAGGCGGCTCGG
>JBAXKQ010000257.1:0-3081 GCA_037135275.1 bacterium | reverse complement strand
TGGCAGAAGCGGGATCTGAGCGCCAAGCACTATGTGTATGTCTGGGCAGATGGCGTACACTTCAATGTCCGGCTGGAGGATGACCGCACCTGCATCCTGGTGTTGATCGGAGCCACGGCCGATGGCGACAAGGAACTGCTGGCGGTCTACGACGGTTACCGTGAAAGCAAGGCATCGTGGAAAGAGGTGTTGAGGGATCTCAAGAAGCGCGGATTGAAACGGGCACCCCTGCTGGCGACCGGAGACGGGGCGCTGGGCTTCTGGTCGGCCATGGAAGAAGAGTGGCCCACCACGCGGGCACAACGCTGTTGGGTGCACAAGACGGCCAACATCCTCGACAAGATGCCCAAGGGCATCCAGGGCCGTGCCAAGAGCGCGATCCACGATATGTACATGGCTGAGACCAAGAAAGATGCACTGGCCGCCCTGGAGTCCTTCCTGACCACCTACAAGGCCAAGTACCCAAAGGCGTGTGAGTGCCTGCTGGACGATCAAGGCGCCCTGTTTGCCTTCTATGACTTCCCGGCAGAGCATTGGGTTCACCTGCGCACGACCAATCCCATCGAGTCGACCTTCGCCACCGTGCGTCATCGGACCCGCCGCACGAAAGGATGTGGCTCCCGCACGGCCACGCTCACTATGGTTTTCAAGTTGGCCATCGAGGCCGAGAAACACTGGCGGAAACTGAACAACCACGAACTGATCCTCAAGGTCATTCAAGGCGCCATCTTCGTCGATGGCATTCTAAAGGCGGCTTAACTCAGCATGATGGGCATCGAACATGCGAAGCATACGCTCCGGCGCTCATCCACAACATTTGACAATATCTCTCCTCCTTGGCCTCCCCCCTCTTCCTTGTCGTGACCAGCCGCCTTAACCTTGAGACCCTTGCCTCGTTTACTATCGCGAACCATAACCGAACAAACCTGAAGCGAACCTGAAATGCTGACGCAAAAGACACATTAGTGGTGGGCCCATTCAGGTTCGTTGGAGTGGGATCCTGAACCCTATCTCGCCGTGCAACTCCGAAGGATGGGGGTCATTGCAGAACCGCTACTGAGATACCGGCGGAAGATCTGAGCGAGTGAAGAGGTTGTGAAGACCTGGCGTGAGACGGATTATCGGGGGTTGCCTGTCGGGTATGAACAGGGCATGGCAGTTCGGCAACTGCCCTATCGCCGTCTGAGCTTTTTCAAATCCCAGCACAAACAGCGCAGTCGACATACCGTCAGTCTCAACGGCACTGGTGCTGACTACGGTCACACCGGCCATTCCTTCCACTGGGTATCCGGTGTGCGGGTTCATGATATGCGCGTAGCGTTTTCCACGTATAGTGACGAACTTCTCGTAATTGCCGGATGTCGCCACTGCCATGCCATCGGTGAGAGTCAGCTCGCCGACGAGGACTTCGGGATCAAACGGGCTGCGCACTCCAATGGTCCATCCCCGCCTGCCTGCGGCTGGCGTTCCTCCACATCGTATGTTGCCGCCAAGATCCACCATGACATTTGTAATGCCCATGCCGACCAGCCTGTCATAGCAGACATCAACGGCATATCCCTTGGCTATGCCGCCGAGATCCAACTGCATGCCCGGCAGATCCAACCGGGCGGTGTTGTTCGACAGGATCAAATGCGTGTAACCAACTCTCTTCAGGACATTGCTGATAAGCGATTCGGGTGGCGGCGACACCGGGCACTTACCGCCATTGAAGCCCCACAGTGTCACAAGCGGCGCTACGGTCGGGTCGAAACAGCCGCCGCTCACCTTGGCGTATTTCAGGGACAACTCCAAGATTCGGCGGGTGTCGGGAGAAACGGGAATCGGTTCGCCTCCCGCTTGCCTTCCAAGCAGGGATATCTCGCTGTCGGGTTTGTACACGCTGAACAGGTTCTCGAGTTCCGCAAACGTGCGTCGAGCCACGGCTTCGCATTCATCAAGCCGTGCGTCCTCTGCGGCGGGCACGGAGACACGAGCAAACGCGCCCATGACCTTCCACGTTCGGCCCACGGGCGCCTGGGCGATGGCTGAATTCAGTAATGCTGCCAAACACAAGGCCGCCACTACAGTCGTCCGAAGAGGTAGGTGTCTCTTCACGTCTTCCGGGATTCGCGACCGGCTAGTCGCCACCTGCAAAATCCCATTCCCACCCGACAACCACCTGCCAGGTTCCGTCAGACTGGTAGGTCACTCCTTGTTCGATCTTGAGATTGTCGCCCAGGTGCTCGGCAAAGCCAACGGTTCCCTCCGTTTCCGACCCGCTCGATTCGTCGGCGGCGAGCGTGCCGTTAGCCCCGCCTCTGGTTCCCGGTTGACCTCCAAATGCGCTTATCGATCCGCTGCTGGTCACGACCTCTCCGAGCAGATCGAATACCGGAGTGATATGCCATTCGAAGGCCAGGGACCCCTCCAGTGTATCCTTGAGGTCGGCGCCAGGCGGACTGCCGACGAAAGTGTAGATCGCGTTGATCTCCGCATCCACGTGGCCGATCTTTTTGCTCGCAAGAAGCCCCACCATGTAATCGGTCTCGCCAGTTCCGATCTGTTCCTTGTCCGCCGTCGGCCACTTGACTCCGCCTTCCACGGCGAATGCCGGAAGATACTCGCCTTCCTCAATGAACTCGTAGGTCAGGGAGGTCTCCAGATCGCCCATCCCGCTCACGGAGTCTCCGTCCTTGGACTGAATGACGGTGTAACTTGGTTCGAGGAGAAACGTGAGTTGCTCCGTGATTCCGTATTCTGCGAAGAACGGGAAGTTATACTCTGTTTCTTCGCTATCGGTCTGGTATTCAAGCGAAGATCCCACAACCAGATTCAGATCGCCGGGCTGTCTTGTCGCTCCAGTCACAGCGTCAATGCTTGTGCTCTGCGTCTGGAGCATTTTCGCGGAGAGAGGGGCCGCGTTGGCGAAGAGGCTGACGGCGATTATCAACCCGGGTATTGTCGCTCGATGTACTGTTGACTGGAATGTGCCGGAATATGTCGAAGCGTGCATGCTATGTTCCCTCCTGAGTGAATGACCTGTTGTGTCGCCGGCAGCCGAAAAGTGTACCACTCCGGCAATCCAAAAGTGTACCACCC
>JBAXKQ010000256.1:0-3089 GCA_037135275.1 bacterium | reverse complement strand
ATGCCGGTCTCGACAGGCAGTTGCCACACGTTGCGAAAAGCGATTTCTTATCAACTCCTGTGTTCCGCTCTGCTGGCCGTCTTCGGCAGACCGGGAGATCCATTCGACCTGGGCCGTCAGCGTCACATTGTTCCGAATCTCGTATCCGGCTTTTCCAGCCAGGGTCAGCCCCATGCCGCGGGCATTCTGCGAGAAGCTGTTGCCCCGCCGGACCCAGTCGCCATCGGCGCTTACGGACAGGTTCACCATCGCCTCGAGCCGGGCGCTCAGCGTCAGCTTGTCGCTGGCCCTGGCCATGACCTCGCCGCCGAGGCAGAAACCGGAGAAGGCCGCGGAGTAGGTGGCCGCAAGGCCCGGGTACTCGATCGGGGTTTGACCGTAATCATACGAGCCGGTCAGGTCTTCATCGTCGAAATCCACGGACGATCGGCTGTAGCCGGCGATGAGCTGAAGATTCACTCCATCGACGGCCGGCAACCGGAATCCGGCCCTGAGATCGAGGGTTTGCAGCGTGCCGCTGGAATCTGTTTCGCTGTAGTCGGACATACCCGGCTGCTCCCAGGGCCGCCAGTCCCAGTCCTTGCCCGTACCGCCCAGGGAGAGCGAGCGGCCGTATCGTGCGCTGACGAGGATCGCGCAGCCGGCATCCAGCGGCCAAGTTACGGCGCCTTCAATGCCGCCCAGCATTCCGTCGAGCGGCCACTTGAGCTTGGACCAGGCGCCAAACTCGTCGTTGCCCAGTTCGAACCCCAGCGACCCCTGCAAGTGCGCGACCGACCCGGCGATGGAACAGCAGGGCGCGGATTCGTTTGCGTGAGAGTCTTCGGTAGCGCAACAAGATGAAGCGAGGAGACCCGCCGCCAGAATTACCGTGGACAAAAGCAGGTGTTTCATAGAAGAGTCGCAGGCTCAGGAATATCCTCGAGGTGAACGCCGTCAGAACGCAGAACCTTCTGCAGCGTTGTCATCTCGACCTTGCACATCGGACAGTCCTGCTGGCATTCCGAAAGGGGTCGAGTCTCCACATTCCACAATTATGATCTATCCCTTCCCTCGATTCGCGTCGAGACGAGTGTTGCCATATCACAACAGTTCACGGATGGTGAACCATGCTCCATTTGTCTATCTCGGCAAATGGCATGTTTGCCCCCCCCTTCGCCTGAAGGACCCTGAAAAGCACGCTTCCGCCTTCGATCTGCACCTGGACAATTGTATTCAAGCTGCCGTTGCCCGCAGCCCCTGCATCCACCTGATATATGCCGCCGTCCTCATTCGGAAAGGCCTTCGGATCGTTGGCCGCTATTCCTGCGGGATCCAGGACCCGCATGCGGCAGTAGGAATGCGTGTGCCCGACCAAAACGGCGCGAACTCTGTCTCCATGTCCCAGGAGCATCCGCCAGAATGCGTTTCGCCGTTCAGGGTCTTGATCAAAGGAATCCCCCACATGCCGGACCCGTGGAAAGGCCGGCTCGTGAAAAGAAATGAAAATATGAGCGATAGAAGAAGGGGTTGCCTTGATTACCTGCTCGACCCATTGCCGGCCTTCGTCGTTGATCACGCCGTCCTTCCCGAGATCGGTGTACCCGTCAACCACGATAATGCGCACATTCTTATGGTCCAGGTAGTAGTCGCATGACGTGGCGTGTCTGCGAACCGCGCCGGGAATGGAAGGGACCAGGACATCCCTTGCGTATCGAAAATGCGCGCCGCCATTTTCAAATTCGTGATTCCCGATGACGGGCAGGAAAACGGGACGAGTGTCTGCGTTCGTAAAGACCTGCAGGTAATCTTCATGGCGTGATACGATAGGGTCCATATCGCCGGTGACGACAATCAGTTCCGCCGGCGTAAATGCCGGCTCCTGATTTGCATTCCTGTCGCGTATCTCCAACAAGGCATTCTTCCATGTGTCGCCTTGACTGCGAGGATCGGCAAGCACGGCAAAGGAGAATCTCTCTTCAGGTGGCCGGACCGTTCTTGTGGCGCAGGCCGTCATCAACACCAGACAAATACCCATTGTCAGCAACGAAGCGAGGAACGCTTTTCTCATGTGCATTGTGTTCTCCTATGATGGTGTCGAACGGCGATTTCCCTGTAGCGAAAGCAATCCGTGGCGTGGTCGTTCACCATGCCGACCGCCTGCATGAAGGCATAGCAGATGGTTGAGCCTACGAAGTTGAACCCTCGTTTCCTTAGGTCTTTGCTCATCTGGTCGGATTTCTTCGTCTTCGCTGGAAGTTCCGCCAAGCGTTTCCAGGTGTTCTGAACGGGGGTGCCATCAATATAGCGCCACAGAAACGTGTCGAAAGCCCCGTATTCCTCCCGGATGGTAAGGACGCCCCGCGCATTCCTGGTCGCCGCCTCTATTTTGAGGCGATTTCGCACGATGCCGGGGTCATGGAGCAGACGGGTGATGTCTTGCCGACCGTATCCAGCGATGCGCTCGAAGTCGAAGTCGTCAAAGGCCTTTCGGTAGTTCTCTCTCTTCTTCAGTATCGTAAGCCAACTCAGGCCAGCCTGGGCCCCTTCCAGAACGAGGAATTCAAAAAGGCGCCGGTCATCATGAACCGGCACGCCCCATTCGTCATCGTGGTACGAAACGTAGAGCGGATCGTTACCGCACCATTCGCATCTCTTCTTCATGTTCGTCCAACTGGTGTATTTTAGACAGACATGCCGGGAATGCAACTTTGCCGCACTTCTTGAGACGGCTGATGCCTACGTCTCGTCGTACGGCGACGGAAATCGCATCTCCGACGTTACTAGTCGTTATGTTGCTCCTGAAACCGAGGAGGTGCAATGAAAAATGAGACCGCGACAGAACAACAAGACGCTGATCACATTGTCGCAGTTTTGGCTTGCCTGCAGCAGATCGCCGGAGTAAGAATGAGTCGAATTGTCTCGTCGAATTGCTGAGATCGGCAATGAAATCAGGGTTTCTCGATAAGCTCGTTGATCGGCTGGACAAGCTGGACCCGCAGAGTCTACAGACACATTTCCTGCGACTTGTGCAGCAGAAGGGCCTGCTGGAAACGATCTGGAGCGCCTGGCCCAGTACATCATCAGGAATCCCTTTTCGGTCGAGAAGA
>JBAXKQ010000255.1:0-3131 GCA_037135275.1 bacterium | reverse complement strand
CCAGGAACACTGGATGATCGATGAGCCCGAGGAGGGGCGCTGCGACTTCTCGCGCTACGAGGAATTGATCACCCATGCCGCCACGCTCGACCTTGGCGTCTACCTTGGCCTGACCTGTGAGCAGGCGCCGCACTGGCTCTATGAGAAACACCCCGATTGCCGTATGGTCGGGCGTGACGGACGCCCGATTGCCTATGAAGCGCCGTCCACGCTGCCGGCCGACGGCAAGCCCGGCCCCTGCTATGATCATCCCGGAGCCATGGCCGACCAGCTCCGTTTCATCCGCAAGCTGGTTCAGACACTCGGCCGGTTCGAGAACGTCGTGGTCTGGAACACCTGGCAGGAAATCGGGTACTGGACAGACCACTTCATGGGCACCAGCGTCTGCTTCTGCCCGCACACCCTCGCCGCGTGGCGCAACTGGCTACAGGAGCGCTACGGTGATATCGACGCGCTCAACCGGGCCTGGAACTCGCGATATCCGTCGTGGGCGGCGATACAGCCGAGCCGGAGCATGACGGCGCGTCAGCCGCAGGCGGTGGATCTGGCCTGGCAGACCTTCATGGATAACGTGCAGATCGCCGGCACCCTCAAGGCGCGGGCTGCGGCTATTCGTGATGCTGATCCGCTCCGTCGTCCCGTTTTCGCGCACAAGGGTGGTTCGGCATTCGCCTCGGGGCAGGACTGGGTCTATGCCCGTTGCCAGGACTTCCTTGGTTCGTCGTGCTATCCGAGTTGGTTTAGTGTGAATGGGTGGGATGACGGCGGGGCCCGCCCGTTCCCCCGGGAAGCCGCACTTGTGGCGGAGGCGGCTGCCGTAGCCTACACGTTCGACCATATACGCTGCGCCCATCCAGGCCAGGGCAGGGCGGGCGGTGCGCCGGTCTGGGCCGCGGAATTTCAGGGCGGTCCGGTCAGCACCGGCTTCCACAAGGGCCGCGTGCCGTCCTCCGACGACATGCGTCGATGGATGCTGAGCGCTGTCAGCACCGGCGTGACCGCCGTGTCGTTCTGGGTCAGCCGCGCCGAGATCATGGCGGCGGAGCAAAACGGATTCAGCCTGCTCGACAGCGCGGGCGACACCACGCCACGCTTGGAGGAGGCGGGCCGCATCGGCCGCGCCCTGCAGGCGCATCCGGACCTCTTCGCGCGGCCGACGATGCAACCGGCCGGGGTTGGCATCCTGGTTAGCGAGTCGAATTTCCAGCTCTGTTCCCATATCGCACAGTGCGGCGATAATCTGGCCTACAGCACCCGCGGCTGGTGGCGGCTGCTTTGGGAGTCGAACATCCCTGCGGACTTGCTCAGCACCGACCACGATCTCGAACGGCTCGGGCGGTACAACGTGGTGATTGCACCGTTCCCGCTGTCGCTGTCCGAGGCGGTTGCCGCGAAACTTGCGGACTACGTGCAGGCCGGTGGCTGTCTGGTCAGCGAGGCCGCGCCGGGCCGGATCAACGAGCACGGTTTCTGCAACCGCGGCGAACTGTCGCCGACGCTGGCCGCTCTTTTCGGCGTGCAGCAGTCGGGATTCCAAATGGTGCGGGAGCCGGACGGCGGTGCCCGCTGGTCGCCGCCGGAGCGCACCTGGGGCGAGTATCTTGACGCGCAGATGATCGACGGCGTCGGTCCGCTTTCAGGGCACAGACTCCGGGCGAACGTCTACCTGGAAACGTTCGATTGCCTGGCGGGGGCCGAGCCGGTTCTTCGTACCAGCGCGGGAGTGGCCGGGACGCGGCGGACCGTTGGCAAGGGGCATGCCTGGCTGCTCGGCACGTACGTGGGACACAGCGGCACCGCCTACCGCGACCCGGCGATCCATGCCGGCGTCAAGGCGCTGCTGGGCTTGTGCGGCGTTGCGCCTGAACACGAGGGCAAGCTGATCCTCCGCAAGCGGGTGACATCCGGCAAGGAAGCCTGGCTATTGTTCAACCCGACCGCCGCCCCGGTGACGGAGAAGGTGCCGGTTGCCGGTTGGGCGCGGATCGAGGATCTGCTCGGCGTGCCGCTCGTTCGCGCGGGCGACACGGCGGAGGTGACGGTGGACGGGTTGGATATGCGCGTCCTTGTTGTCCGCCGATAGCAGCTGTCGGGAAGGAGACGAAACCATATGCCAGGTCTCTTCAACCTCTCCGGCAGCCCCTATCGCGGCAACGCGAAGATGACGGGGCGGCCATTGCGAGCTGACCCAGTTCACGGATCCGGTTCGGTGGCGGGGCGGACGCTGGGATGTGTATGCGGGGAGGTGCAGCCATGACGGAATCGGGGTCGCTGACAGCGGCACAGATTGTCATGACAGAACCCGCCGCCCGGCCGGTCGGGGGGCTGCCCATCGGCAGCGGCCGTATGGGCACGTTGGTGTGGACGACGTCGGGTGCCATTGAATTCCAGATCAACCGCGTCGATGTGTTTGCGGTGAACCGGCACGCTGCTGGCGCTCACTTCCCCGGTCCGGCCGACTACGGCGGCGGCTGTGCCCGAGTGAGTATTGCTGTCGGCGGCGATCCCTTCCGCGCGGGGCCGCATTTCGCGCAGCGGCTGTCGCTGGCCGATGCCCGATGCGAGATCCGGGGTGAGGCGGTGCGGGCCGCCTGTTGGGTGGCGGCGGAGGACGACGTGCTGGTGGTGGAAGTGACCGATGAGCGCGAGGCGCCGGCGCCGATTGACGTGAAGTTGGCCATGTGGCGCGAGCCTGAGGTTGGGAACGGCCCCCACACGGCGGCGTATGCTTTCCATCAGAACAGGGGCGGCATTGCCGTGGTCCAGACCTTCCGCGAAGCGGACCACTACTGTTCGTCCGCCGTGGCCATTGGCGCCCACTGGCCCGGGGGGGAGGTGACGGTCCCTGACGAGCGGACGCGGATTCTCCGGCTGCCGGCTGGGCGCGGGGCGCGCACGATCCTGGTCGCCAGCGCGTCAAGCTGGGACGAACTCGACGACGCTGGAGCTGCGGCGGAGCGGATCCTTTGCCGTCTGGCGGCCCCCGAGGCGCGGGCCGCGTTGGAGCGGGGGCACCGCCGCTGGTGGCAGTCGTTCAGGCAGCGGACGTTCGTCGATATCCGCAGTCCCGACGGTAGCGGCGAACAGGCGGCGAGGGATCGCGAACTCTTCCTCTACCACATGGCATGCAC
>JBAXKQ010000254.1:0-3136 GCA_037135275.1 bacterium | reverse complement strand
GACGGCATCAGGTCCGGCCAATTGTCGGATCATGGAAGACAAGTCGTTGGTATTCCGAACCGTGGGATCAGCCTTGGCTTCGGCGATAGTCTCCCGGGTGAGACGCCCGTCCGCCAAGGTCCAGACGGCGTTGGCAAAGTCGAGGATGATGGGGATGTTGAACACGTGTTCGACAATCACGAGGGTCAGGCGGTGGGTGGTCGCAAGCTCGCGCAGGAGAGACATTACGTTCTCGGTGCCCTTTTGATCCAGACCTGCAAGGGGCTCATCAAGGAAGACGATTTTTGTATTGGCGTGAGCGGAACGTGCAAAGGCGATGCGTTTAGTCTGGCCGAGAGAGATCATATCGGCAGAAGACTCGCCGCGGTCGCCGAGACCGAGAGTCTGGAGCAGAGCGATGACAGCCTGCTGATTCTCTTTTTCGGCGTTCAGACAGGCGCGAGGGCGTGACAGCATGCGCCAGGGGGTTTCTCCAGGTTGTCCGGGCCGAGCCACGGCCAGATTATCGAGGATGGTTTGAGATCCGAACAGGCGGACATCCTGCCAAGTGCGACCCACACCCTCACTTGCAACGCGTTCAGGAGTGAAGTGGTCCCAGGGATTGAGTTCCTGCCACCAATGGCGTGGGAATCGGAATTGCTCGGGATGGCTGTTGACGAAGAGATTGATCTCGCCGGCGTCGGGCTCCATGTTGCCGGTGAGGATGTTGAGTAGAGTAGTTTTGCCGGAACCGTTCTCCCCGCGAAGGAGGACAACCTCGCCTTCACGAAGCTCCAGATCCACGCCATTGAGAACTACCTGACCACCAAACGACTTACGCAGACCCTTGACCTGCATAAGCACACGCCCCAGTGCCTGACGTGACGCGTCAGTTTCCGGTCGGTCTTTCATGCTCTGTGCAATGGCAATCATTCTGTTCCTTCGTCATTCCCTTCGCGTCTTCGCGTGCGCTTCTCTTTCCTAATCAGGAATCAGGAATCCAAAACTACAATTCACTTCATCCTATATTTGCCGGCCAAACCTTGAGGCCGGAAATGCACGATCAGGACCAATAGCAATCCGTATGCCAAGAGCCTCACGTTGGCTGCCATGGCGTCAGGAAGATGCACCATCCGCAAGACTTCAGGCAGGGCTATCAGCACCGCCGCGCCCACCAAGGGACCCCTAAAATTCACCATACCACCCACGAGGAGCATGCATACCATCAGGATGGATTCATCCAACGTGGCCGAACTGGCATCAATGTAACTGACGTACGAAGCATAGAGCACCCCAGCCACAGCCACCAGACCGCAGGAAATTGCAAAAGCCTCAAGTTTCGCCCGACGCACGTTCTTTCCTAGTCCACGGAGCGCAAGTTCATCGTCGCGCATGTACTGGAGCAATCGTCCCCAGGGAGACGATTGCAGTCGCCAGATGATCAGTGCGCAAATCGTGGCCAAGACGACAGCAACTACAGACATGGATCCTATGGTATCCATTCGGATACCAAATATATCAGGTCGCGGAATACCTGCAAGTCCAAAAGGACCGTTGGTCAGATTCTGCAGAGTTCCGGGCTTGGCATTCGGATGATACCAGTTTTGGAGCAGGCTGAAGATAAACGTCTGGGCGGCCAACGACATTAGAACGAAGTTGTCGCCACGAAAACGCCAGGCTGGAAGGGAGACGATAAGGCTCAGCACAGCCGCAATTGCAACGGCCGCCGCCAGTGCCGGTAGAAAGCCCCAGCCGTAAAGGGAGAGAATGGCGTATGTATATGCCCCAATGGCGAAGTAAGCCGCGTGGGCGAGGGTCAGGAGTCCGCAATAGCCGATAACGAGATTCAGGCTCAAGGCGGCGATCGCGTAGATGCAGAAGTAGATTAGCAAATGGAGGAGGTAATTCATCCTTCTGTCTCCAGACGCATCTTCGTACCGATGATGCCGTGGGGGCGGAAGAACAGAAACAACGCCAGCAGCAGGAACGCTACGGCATCTTGCCAGCGAGAAGACATATGCCATACAGCCGAGGCACGGATGATTCCGAGCAAAAGGCCGCCGAGGACAGGGGCAAGGAAGGAAGTGTTTCCGCCAATAATCATGGCAACAATGGCCAGCAACAGAACCGGAAGCCCGCCATGGGGATCGAAACCGACATCATTGGCCACGGCCAGAGCACTGAAAGCAGCAAGAAAACCGGCCATTGCGAACGCGAACAGCCGCAATCGACGAATGTTGTAGCCGTGGAGTGCAAGTTGAATCGGGTTGTCGGCCATGGCGCGAAACTGCAAGCCGAGGTTACTGAATCGCAACCAGCAGTAGAAGGACGCGAGTAGGATGAGAGACCCAAAGCCAGCCACAACCTGCGCGCGGGTCACAATGATCGTTTCGCCCATCCGGTAGACAGTATCGATGCCGGAACGGAGGACTTGTGTTTCGTTGCCCCAGATCAAAGCCACGATCTGCACCAGGATCAGGTATATGCCAAGCGAAGCAATTAGGTGGGCGCCGGGTGATGCACGCTTCTTCTCCAAGGGTGCATGATTGATCAATTCGCACAGCAACGACACACCGATTCCGGTGGCAACGGCCGCAGCTACCGCCAGCCACGCGGGCCAACCGTGTCGCAGGCAGGACAGTGTTATGTACGGAACCAATGCATAGATGCCTGCCAAGGCCAAGTAGAATACCCGGCATGGGAGATAAGCCACCATGAACGCGAGTGCGAGCACTGCGAGAGTCAGCCCTGAAATCGCGCCGTTAATGAAGACTTGCATGCTACTCCGAGATAACGTTAAAGCTGACTGTTGCAAAACCTGTCGTCCAGACCTTCGAACGGGATCGAAGCCATGAGCGGGCTCTGAACAAGGTCCGCCTTCTGGTTTATCCTTCTCGTTTCCTTGTCGCCTTGGCAATGACGGCGTGACCGAGTATTACCGTTCACATTTCATTGATCTCTTCAATATCTTCGCCTGATGATGATCGGATCAGCTCAATCGCGTCCTCCTTAGAATCTGTTTTTCCAATCACGTCTCTGTCGTTCGGACCGAGCAATCGGAAATGTTCGTGTTCCACGTAGTATTCATCATCCTGCTCGGTGATCCTGTATAAGTTCGCACCTCCGCCCCTTACTGTAACTCGCCATTTATCGCTCA
>JBAXKQ010000253.1:0-3169 GCA_037135275.1 bacterium | reverse complement strand
CCCGGCAACGACAGGTGGCGTATGCCAAGCTCACGGGCCTGCCGATCGAACATGCGGTGGACTTGGGCCGAGGGATGAAGCTGGAGCTGGTGCTGATTCCGCCCGGGCAGTTCCGCATGGGCAGTCCAACCGACGAGAGCGGCCGCGATGACGACGAGGTACAGCGCCTGACCACCTTGAGCAAAGGGTTCTACCTCGGCAAGTACCCGGTCACCCAGGCGCAGTGGGACGCCGTACGGGGGAGCAATCCCAGCAAGTTCAAGGGACGCAACAGCCCGGTGGATCAAGCACGCTGGGAAGATTGTCAGGCTCTATGCCGGGCGCTGGGAACAGGCTTCCGCCTGCCCACGGAGGCGGAGTGGGAATACGCCTGTCGGGCGGGAACTTGCGGCGCGTATGCCGGGATTCTGGATGAGATGGCCTGGCATGATGGAAATAGCGGAGCGATTACCCATGCGGTGGGACAGAAGAAGCCGAATGCCTGGGGGTTGTACGATCTGCACGGGAACGTCTGGGAGTGGTGCGCGGACGGGTATCGCAACTATCCCGCCTCCGCGGTGACGGATCCCGTGGGCAGCGAGTCGGGACGGCACCGCGTGATCCGTGGCGGCAGTTGGATCAGCGACGCCCGGGACTGCCGTTCCGCGGAACGCAACTGGCGCATCGCCGAAAACCGTAACGACGACATCGGCTGCCGGCTGGTTCTTTTCCCCCTCTGATCACAAACCACCAAAGGGAGACACGCTGAGCATGAAAGAAGGCAGAATGGCATTTGCCCGCGCCAAGTGGATTTGGACTGAGGACAACACGCGCAAGAACGACTGGGTGTGGTTCGCCCGGGACCTTGTCTTGACCCGGCCGCCCAAGCGGGCGGTCCTCCACATCGCGGTTGAAACCAAGTACAATCTCTTCCTCAACAACAAGCTGGTTGTCCTGGACGGCGGGCTCAATCGGCAGTCAAATCGCGCGGACGGGTATTTTGACGAAGTGGACGTAGCCAAGCACCTCCGGGTCGGCAAGAACCGCATTCTGATCAAGGCGTGGTACTGGGGAAATCAGGGAAGGAACAACATCGACAGCGGCCGGGCCGGGCTTCTCGTGGAGGGGAGGGGGCTGGACCTGCACAGCGACAGTTCGTGGACCGCGTCCAGGAATCCTGCGCACTATGACACCGGCCAGCCGCTGCCGTCCAATCTGTACGGCGGCCACAACATCGGGTTCGATGCCAACCGGGATGTGCTTTCTCATGCCAACGCCATCGAATATGGGGGCTATGGAGCGGCGCCCTGGGGCAGTTTAAGCAGAAGGCCGATCCCGCTGTTCCGTTTTTCCGGCATCAAGAGATATGCGAGAATCGAGGGCTGTGCGGTTGGTCATCTTCCGTATGCCATGCAGCTCACGCCTTTCTTGAAGGTCAAGGCCAGGGGCGGGGAGACGATCGACATCCGGACGGATCGCTACGAGGTCAATGGCGGGCCGGGGGATGAGCGAAATGCCTACCGCGGCCACCGGGTAGAGTATGTTTGCAGGCCGGGACTCAACGAGTTTGAGAGCCTGAACTGGATGTTCGGCGAGAAGGTGATCTACAGCATTCCCAAGACCGTGCAGATCGTCCGGCTCGGCTACCGGGAAAGCGGTTATGACACCCGTCTGATCGGCGAATTCACCAGCAATGACCGGCTGGCGGACGTGCTGGTCAAGAAATCCATGCGCACCCTTTACTGCTGCATGCGCGAGAATTTCATGGACTGCCCGGACAGGGAAAGAGGGCAATGGATCGGCGATGTGAGTGTCCAGGTTCCTCAAGTCCCTTATGTGCTGGACGGCTCGGCTCTGAAACTCGTGAGAAAGGCCATCGACGACTTCATCCACCTGCGAGCGGGCGATGTGCTCAGGGGAAACGTGCCCGGCGCCTGCGCAGGGGAGTTGCCCTCCCAGAGCCTGAACGCCATCAGTGAACTGGGGATGATCGCCGAGTATTACCGGATCACCGGGGACCGCGATGTCCTGCGGCAATGCTGCGGGCCGGTCATGCGGTACCTGCGACTCTGGAAGATGGGCGAAGACGGCCTGCTGCAGAGCCGGCAAGGCGATTGGCGCTGGTTTGATCATCTGTACAATGCAGACGAGGCGGTGAATGAGAACGCCTGGTACTACAGCGCCTTGAAATTCGCGCAGGTCATGGCGGGCACGCTGCCTTCCGATCTGATGAAAAGAAAGCGTTCGATTGAAGTCAATTTCGACAAGCGCTTCTGGAAGGGCAGCTATTATTCAAGCTCGGGCGTGGTGGACGACAGGGCCAATGCTCTGGCCGTCTTAAGCGGCCTTGCCGAGACTGACAAGCATCTCGCCATCAGGAATGTCCTGGTCAGCGTTCACAATGCCACCCCTTACATGGAGAACTATGTCTTGGAGGCCTTATGCTCGATGGGCTATTACCAGGACGCCTTTAACCGGATGTCGGAGCGGTATGCTGGCCTGGCGAAAAATGAGAATTCCACGCTTTGGGAGGACTTTCATATCCTGGGCACCCGGAACCACGCGTGGTCCGGCGCTCCACTGACCATCCTGTTCAAACATTTCGCCGGCATCTCGGTTGAGAAAGGCCGGGTGATCGTGAACAGGAGTCTTCACGTACTGGAACGGGTCAGATGTGTGGTTCCCTCCGCCAATGGATTCGTGATCGTGTCCAAGCGTCGGCGGGGGGGGGAGGTTCGGGTGTCGATCCGCAGATCTGCCAAGGGCCTCACATGAACAACCATGCACGAACAGACTGGCTGGAGGAGGCGCGGTTTGGACTGTTCATCCATTTCGGACTGTACAGCATACCGGCTGGCGTCTGGAACGGGCAGCGCATGGGTCGCAATGATTATGCGGAATGGACAGGCACGACATTGGGACAACGACACCCGTTCCTCTCTTCAGTGTTGCCGGTGTCCGACCGGAGCGGAACTGGTGGCAGTTCCGGAAGACCTTGAGAATCATTCAGGTTCATCCTTCAGGTTGGGGGTTCCGGGAACGGAACGCTGGTGCCTCGTTCACGCCGTGGGGCTGCAACTACTACGATCCCGCGACGGGATGCAGGAAACCCTGTGGCATGCCCACGCCATCTGTCGCTATATGCACATCCCGGGCAAGCCGCTGGTCATGGAGGAGTGCGGCTGGTACT
>JBAXKQ010000252.1:0-3194 GCA_037135275.1 bacterium | reverse complement strand
GCGGCGCACCGGCCCGGTCACGGTTCCGCCGGCGAGGTACTGGTCAACTGCAATAGCCATGATCTTGCCGTGTGCCGCAGCCCTCACTGCCATGCGGCCATGCTGGACGGCCTCGCCCCCGGCAAAGACCATTGTGTCCGAGGTCGCCAGGCTGTGCTGATCCGCCACGATCCTGTCGTCGGCCACTGCTACCCCCCACCCGGCCGCCGACTGCGCATCCTGCTTCCCCGGCGCCAGAACAATGGCGTGAAACTCCATCCTGAGCAGGCCCATGTCAGCGTCACGTCCAACCCGCGTGTTCATCCGGAACTCGACCCCAAGCCTCCTGATGCCTTCAACCTCCCCGGCCAGCACCCCGCGTGGCAGGATGCTCTCAGACACCCCGTAGCGCAGGCCGCCTCCGGCTTCATCCTTCTCATCGATGATCGTGCAGGCGTGGCCTGCCAGGGCGAGGTAGTAGGCGGCAGCAAGTCCGGCCGGGCCGGCGCCTACTATTGCCACCTTCCTGCCGGATGCGTGCCGGCAGACCGGATGGAAGGAAGATGGTCCCGAGAGGTCAGCATCCGCGGCATATCGCTTCAGGAGGCATATGGCCAGCGGGGTATCATATCGCCCCCTCCGGCAGGCCTTCTCGCACGGAGCGGGGCAAACCCTGCCGAGCACCGCAGGCATTGGTATGTCGGCCTTGACGGTCTCGATTGCGTCCCGCATCCGCCCCGCTCCGATCTGGCGGATCATGCGCGGGATGTTCATATGCGCCGGACACGTTATCCTGCACGGCGCTTCACAGTCGCCGACGTGCTCGCTCAGAAGCAGATCTAGCGCGCTGCTGCGTGCATGGCGCACCTCGTCGCTGTCGGTCTCTATGACCATGCCATCGGTGGCCGGCGCGCTGCACGACGGGATAAGCCGGCCTGACTCCCTGTCCTTAACCACACAGAGCATGCACGACGTGAAGTGTGCGTAGCCCCCGAGGTGGCACATCGTCGGGATATTGATGCCAATGCCCCGGGCTGCATCCAACACAGTCGCCCCCTTTGCGACGACCACAGCCATACCGTCAATAACGAGGTTCATGAACGCCCCTCTGCATTCGCCCGCTCCCGCCCCCGGACACCGTCACCACCGGAACAGGCTGCACTCACCGGAACAAGCCCCGACGTCACTTCCCGACGCTGCGGACTTCAACCGCGCCGGACGGGCACACCTGCCTGCAGGTGTCGCACTTCGTGCATCGGTCCTGCCTCACAGAATGCCGTTCATACGGCACTGATTCAATCGCATCCGCCGGGCAGGCCTGCGCGCAACGGGTACACCCGATGCAGTCCGTGCCAATGTGGTACCTGACCAGAGCCCTGCACTTTAGCGACGGACAGCATCCTCGCAGGTGGGCCTCATACTCATGCCGGAAATGGTGGATGCCGGACAGGACCGGGTTCGGTGAGGTCCGCCCGAGTCCACACAGGCTCCCTGACCTGATCGTCTTGCCGAGATGTTCCAGCCGCTCGATATCGCCATTCTCCCCCTTGCCTTCGCATATCCTGTTGAGGATCTCCAGCATCCGCTTCGTGCCTATGCGGCAGTGGGTGCACTTTCCGCACGACTCCTTCTGCGTGAAGGTCATGAAATACCTGGCGATATCGACCATGCAATCGGATTCATCCAGAACCACCATGCCGCCGGAGCCCATGATGCAGCCGGCCGCGGCGAGGGACTCGTAGTCAACTTTCGTATGAGCGAGAGAGGCCGGGAGACAGCCGCCGGACGGCCCGCCGATCTGCACTGCTTTGAACCGCCTGCCGCCTGCCGTGCCACCGCCGATCTCATCGACAATTTCGCCTACGGTTATTCCCATGGGCACCTCGATCAACCCGCCGCGCGCCACCTTTCCCGCCAGGGAGAACACCTTGGTTCCCTTGCTTGTATTGGTGCCAAGGGCGGCGAAGGCCTGCGCCCCGTTCCGAAGAATCCACGGCACCATCGCGTATGTCTCGACATTATTGATGTTGGTCGGCATTCCCCACAGGCCGCGCTCGGCCGGGTATGGCGGGCGGAAGTGCGGCATGCTCCGCCCACCCTCCACTGCTGCTATCAGTGCGGTCTCCTCACCACTTACAAACGCACCTGCACCTTCAACGACGTCGAGCTTCAGGTCGAACCCGCTTCCGCAGATGCCGGCCCCAAGGTAGCCGCGGCGGGTCATGACTGTAATGGCTTCGCGGATCCGCCTCAGGGCCAGCGGGTACTCGGCGCGGATGTAGAGCAATCCCTCGCTGCAACCGATCGCGAATGCGGCAATAGCCATGCCCTCGAGGACCCGGTACGGAAACGATTCCAGGAGCATGCGATCCATGAACGCCCCTGGATCCCCCTCGTCGCCGTTGCATACTATGTATTTCCTGCTCCCGGACGCGGCCCTTGCCAGCGCCCACTTCCGGCCCGTCGGGAACCCTGCTCCGCCACGTCCGCGCAACCCCGACCTGTCAACCACCTCAATCACTTCCACGGGCTTGTTCCCGGCAAGACACATCCTCAATGCCGAGAAGCCGCCGTGGTCCAAGTATTCGTCCATGTCGAGCGGATCAAGATCGCCGCACCACTCGCTGGCTATACGCCTCTGCCTTCCGAGGAACGAGCACACCGGTCCATCCCTGACGTCGAGCGAGTACCGGCTGACCGGCTCCCAGGTTTCATCGGTAAGCAACCGCTCGACCGCTTCCACCACCCCGGTCCTGATCCTGCGGAACATGCCCTTTGGCGCAAAATGCCGCCTGACTATCTGCGCTGCATCTTCAGCACGCACCTTTGCATAGGTCACTGGCTCCCCGCCACCTACCACAACCTGAACGAGGGGGGTCTGATGGCACATCCCAACGCACCCTACCGGCTTGATAGCCGCGGCCGCGCCTGTGCGTAGAACCTCGTCCTCCAATGCCGCCCTGACGTCCTGGCTGCCGCCGGCGACGCAACAGGATCCCACACCGACCCGGATTTCGGCCAGCCCGCCGATCCGCCCACCGGCTGCGCCGGAGCTTGGCCCGACCTCCCCACGTCGCTCCAGCTCGAGGAAATCGCGTATTGCGCGCGGCACAGTGTCGGGGGTGAGGTGACCGTACGTCACACCGTCGATCCGGATGACCGGCGCAAGGGTGCAGCATCCCAGGCATGCAACCTTCTCCACAGTGAAGGTGCCG
>JBAXKQ010000251.1:0-3194 GCA_037135275.1 bacterium | reverse complement strand
GTGGCCGGGCCAGGCTGAACCTCTCAGTGGAAAACATCGTGGATTCAGCCGTTTGATTCGGTTTTCGAGGTTGAACGGTGGGACGTGGACAGAGTCCGGCATTGCCGGTGAGCCGGATGCGGAGTGCAACCCCTTGCCTGTCCCCTGAATTCAACGGATCTGGAGAGGAGGCCCATTACGCACGAGAAACGAACGTCAAAGTGGTCTATGAACTTCCGCATGTTGTTCCGGTCGCTGGAACACCGGAACTACCGGCTCTTTTTCATGGGGCAGGGCATCTCGCTGATTGGCACCTGGATGCAGATGACGGCAGTGGCCTGGCTCGTATGGCGCCTTAGTCACAGCGCCCTGATGCTCGGTCTCGTCGGATTTGCCTCACGGATCCCCACCTTTGTCATGGCTCCCTTTGCAGGCGTGCTGATCGACCGCGTGAACAGGCATCACCTTGTCATTGTGACGCAGGTGCTGGCGATGACCCAGGCGCTGCTGCTGGCGGGTCTGATGTATTCGGGCAGGCTCGAAATCTGGCACATAATAGTTCTTTCGCTGCTGCGCGGGCTAATCGACGCGCTGGATGTGCCCGCACGGCAGTCATTTCTCGTCCAGATGCTGGACCGGCGCGAGGATCTCACCAATGCCATCGCCCTGAACTCCTCGATGGTCAACGGTGCCCGGCTGATCGGTCCATCGGTCGCCGGCCTCCTGATTGCGGGCTACGGCGAAGCCATCTGCTTCCTGGTCAACGGGCTCAGCTACATTGCCGTGATCGCAAGCCTGATGTTGATGCGCGTCAGGCCGAACACTCCTGTCTGTCCCAATACGGCGGTACTCGAGAACCTCCGGGAGGGATTCCGCTATGCTTTCGGTTTTCCTCCGATCCGTTCCCTGCTGTTTCTGCTGGCGCTGGTCAGCCTGGCCGGCGCGTCATACTCCCAGCTCCTGCCGATTTTCGCCGAAGAGATCCTGCGCGGCGACGCACGCACTCAGGGTTTCCTTGTCTCCGCCGTCGCTATCGGTGCGCTTGCCGGGGCGCTTTACCTTGCCGGCCGACATGACGTGCTCGGACTCGGGCAGGTGATTGCCTGGGCACCCGCCGTCTTCGGTATCGGCCTGATTGCGCTGGGACTCTCGTCGCAGCTGTGGCTGACTCTGGCGGTGATGCCTGTGATCGGTCTCGGCATGATGGTGCATATGGCCTCGACCAACACCGTGCTGCAGACGATCGTGGACGATGACAAGCGTGGGCGGGTGATGAGCTTCTATTCGATGGCGTTCATGGGGATGGTGCCGCTCGGCAGTCTCCTTGCGGGCATCCTGGCGCAGTTCATAGGGGCTCCGCAAACGGTGATCATCGGCGGGATATGCTGTATTGCAGGCTCGGGTATTTTCATCCGGCGACTTCCGGCGTTGCGTGAACTCGTCCATCCAATCTATGTGCGGCGCGGAATCATACCGGAAGCCACCGATGATCTGCCACCAGCCAGCCGAATATTCCCATGAGCCCTGCATGCGCATCGTCAGAATAGGGACAGACCTCTCATCAGTAGTCACCTATTCGCGCGGCGCCGTTGCTTACTGTTTGAACTGGGGGAATGCGGCGCTGAGCATATCCACGGCCTTGTCAAGGTCCCCAAGAACCACCTGTTCCTCATGCTTCTTGGTTCGCAGCTGGTCGATGATCGCTACGCGGGCAGCACCGCCAGATTGCTCCATGCCGGATTTCAGCGCAGCGGTTTCCCCGGCAAACTTCTGGTATGCCGACCAAGCTCCCCTGTACGCGCTGACTGCCGCCGTTTGGGCGGGTGAGGGTGGCTGTGCTCCGAGGGAGGTCATCAAATCATCTGTATTTATCTCCTCGACACTTGCAGACCGGCCCATCTGGTTTTCAAGCAGGCTTTCAAAAGACGGCTCCACCTTTGAAATCTTGTCAACAGGCACGTCGACTCGCTTCTCGTCTCGCTCAAAGATGAACTTCGATTTCTCGTATCCACCGCAAACCATGGTTTCCTGCGCCTTTTTGCCGCCACCCTTCATTGTGACGACCACGTTCAGTGGATTCTCAAGTATGAGCTTCGAGACCTGGCTGGATTGCTGTCTAACAAGGCGCCCCTTCGTGTTGCGGAAGAGGATCCTGGCACGTTCAAATCCTTCGAAGTTGCCCTCAGTCCTGGTCTTGCCACACACCAGCGTGTCCGCGGCGGCAGCCCTCCCGGCCCCAGTCTCCGACAGCATCATAAGCGCCACACCTGCAATCGCTACCACGAGCGTCCCACGCCGCAAGATGGTCATAGCAGTACCTCCACATCGAGACCCGACAATTCGCTGCAAGTATCAGAATGCGTAATCGGCCGTCAAAACCAGGTTTCGTCCCGGCTCGTTGACGCCAGAGCCATGTATGCGATAGTCTTCATCAAACACATTCTCAACGGCAAGCACCATGTTCAAGTCTTTGACGATTCGTGCGCCGGTCCGCAAAGTGCACACCGCATACCCCGGAGTACCGCCTGGAGGTATTCGCTGGGTGTCGCGATCGTCATCAGCGGACAGTTTGTCCGCCTTCGCAGCCATGTCCCCGAGCACCTCCACCCACCAGCGCCCAACCGGGGTCTGCCACCGAACACCCAACTGCGCGGTGGGCGGCATCAGGCGGCTGATGTAGTCGCGCTCCTTTACTGATCCGGAATTGGGGTACGCGTCAACTTTTCCATCCATCACGCTCAATGAGACCCACGACGAAAGCTGGCTGGTCACATGACAGGTTCCTGACAGTTCAAATCCCTGAATATATCCTTTGCCGGAATTCCTCTTCGTGACCTCGGCGAGATCGTCGATAATTCTGCCTGTTGGCGTCCGCACAATCATGTTGTCTATCTGCGTGAAGTAGCAGGATGCCTGGGTCGCAAAGCGCTTCGATCGTGATTTTACGCCTACTTCCCATGCGACGTATTGCTCGGGATCAAGGTCCGGCGACGGGGTTTCGATCTCGCCGCTTCGCGCAATGTCGAGCCGGGTCAGGTCGGATAGGTTGGGTGCGCGGAAGCCCTGGGAAACGCTGGCGTAAACCGTGTGGCGTCGGTCGCTGGTCAGGGGGTGCAGTAAACGCAGCGAACCGGAGACGGCGCTCCAATTGTCCTCAAGCGTCATCAGCTCGCCGGTGTCGGGATTCTTCACTCTTCCGGCCTCGGCGTATGCAT
>JBAXKQ010000250.1:0-3234 GCA_037135275.1 bacterium | reverse complement strand
CAGCGTGAGCCGTCAGCCAGCTAACCCGCTTAGAAGGCTGCGGCCAGGAGAGACGCGAGCAGCGCCATCAGTACAGCAACAGGCACAGTGACCGTGATCGACTCGACGAGCATTGCCGTCTTCATAATATACCACCTTTCCTTTTTGGGTTCGTATGCTTTGATCGGGGATCCGGGCTCTTGAGAACCTCTTCTGAGTTTCCGGATCGGGTGGCGCTCCATGATCGTGTAGATGCCTGGGCCCACCCAAATGTCGGCAACAGGGTAACCGTTACCGCGGACGACAAATAGTCGCCTAAATGAGTGACTATGTCAGGCGGCGTGTTGAGTGACTTCCGGTGCAGGATCCGGGTCTGGATTTGGAGGGGAGAGGACAGCAATCACGTTCAGGTGACCAGTGCAGGTGCACGGGCAGAACGGCGAAAATGCGTCCCCATCATTTCCTGCCAGGTTCGACTTCCTGGATGGTGAGAGGGCGGCCCGGCATCTCGCGATTGGCGTCCTCGAGTTTGCCGCGGCTCGATATTGCGCATACGGCGGAATTCTCACGCCCGCTCTCCAGCGCGTCAAGCAGCGCGCGACGCACTTCCGAGGGACCGGCACGACAGAGGCGGGCATGCCGATCTTCGCGGAGTTCCCTCGTGATTCCGCCCAGGTGGCGGTGTAGTGCCATGTGGGTTGCGCTTTCGGGCCGGATGGGCCGCTCGTCGGCCTTTGCCACGCCGATAATTGAGCGGTCAATGTCTGACTTTGTCCATTTGATGCCGCGAACATAGTCAGTAAGGCCGTCAAATATCCTGATCGTGCGTGCCACGTGCGGATCCCTGAAGGTGGTCAGGTAGAGAAGACCGCCGATGCTGTCATACCGGCACGACGCCCCGTATGCGTTGCCCTTGAAGCGCAACTCGTTGATCATGTAGTCCATGTTTACTATGTGCGTTGCAACCGAGAGCAGGACTGAGTCGGGGTGAGAGATGTGCGGGGCCGGCATTACCTGCGCGCAGTGGGCGATCTCGATGGGGGCGGCAAGCCCGTCGCGCGGCGGCGCATCGTGGGGAACAAAGCCCGTGGCCGCCTGCACCAGGGGCTCGTTACGCATCTGCCTGAGCCAGTGGTCCAGAGTCCGGCGCACGACTTCGGCGGAACGTCCCGAACCGGTGAAACTCGCGGTGAGACGCCCGCGCACGAGCAGGGTGTCACGTATCGCTTCGATGTTCCCGATCATCTTTGCGGCGAGTTCGTCGAATCGAGCGGTGTGTTCGGCAAGCAGCGGCAGCTGCGGGAGACCGTTGACGAGATTGGAGAGATACGCTTGTGGCGTGAAGCCGCGCGCCGCATGCGACGGCGGTGCGCTGGCCCCGAAAACAAGGTCTGTCCGGCACTGTGCGAGATCCTGGATCATCACGTCGTGCAGCCGCCCGCGGTCGCCCGGTTCCATGTGAAACAGGATGTCGTGAAGCACTTCCATTGCCGGCTCGATCCGGTCATCCAGCGCCTTGATGCCGAGCTGTATCCCGAAAAGCGGCCTGTCAGGCCCGGTCGAGTGCGTCTGGAACCAGGGCCAGCACGAAATTCCGCCCGTGTGCGCGGCAATTCGCCTTGAAACCTGCTCGTAGCTCATTCCGGCTGCGCCCAGCTTGTGAACGGCATCCGTGTATTGTGACAGGTAGGCCCAGAGCTCCGGCGCCAGGCCGGTCAGGTCGAAACTGATATCAAGATAGTTCACCCCGTTTGTGAACACATCGTTGACCAGGAGACTGCTCCCGCCGCACATCGGCTCAACAGCAGTCTTGATGTGCTTGGGCCTGGCGGGCAAGTCCTCCACGCGCAATTGGGGCAGCATCGCGATTGCCTCCGGCGGATTCGGGGTCCCGGAGAGCCTGTCCAGTTCCTCAGCCTCAGTAGCTACGCGCATTGCCTGCTCTGTCGTCAACCCGGCCCTCACGCGCTTCATACGCTCCGCGAAATCGGCGTCGGCTTTCGCCTGGGCACCGGGCTCCGGTCTCAGGATCACCGTGAGCCTGTGCGGATTATCGAGCAATCTGTCTCGCACGAGCCGTGGAAAGAGAGAGGGGTCTTTCTCGAAGCTGTGCCGGCACGTCTCGAGGTGTTCCTTCATGTGCAGGAACAGAAGCGGATCCGCGCCGCAGGCCCACGACGAAAGGGCATAGTCCATCACGTGGAGCGGGTAACTCGAATGGACCTCAAGCCTGTGGTACGCCGCCTGCTGGAAGGATGCCATGACCTGGTCGTGGTCAAACCCGCCGTCCGCACATTTCTCAAGGGTCTTCTTCACCAGCTCAAGGAAATCGTCCGACCTGCCGGGCTCCGAACCCTTTATACCTATGCCGAACGTAGCTTCCGCGCCCACCACCTGCAGGCCGGGGCAGAAGGCGTCCTGTCCGAGTTTGGAGTCGATGATTGCCTTCCTGATGGGGGCGCCCTCGTTGCCGAGAAGAATGAGGCCGAGTACCTCGAGACATGTTATGTCCGCCGGGGACAGGCTTTCGCCGACGATCCAGTTGGCGACTATGTAGGTCTTACCGGTCACTTCCTCGCCGGCGTCGACAGGGTAAGTGTCCTCCAGCATTCGCGGTTGCTTCCATCGTGGCTGACGCGCTGTGATCGTTTGCGGAACGGCAACCCGCTCAAACGGTTCCAGCCGCTTGTCGAGAAACTGCAGGTAGCCTGAAAGCGGCATGTTGCCGTAAGTTACAAAGAAGGCGACGGACGGATGGTAGAAACTCTTGTGGTAGTTCTTGAAGTCGGCGTAGGTCAGGCCCGGTATGGCGTCTGGCCTGCCGCCAGAATCGAGCCGGTAGACAGTGTCGGGGAACAGGTTGTGAAGCACCATGTAAGACAGCTTGTGCTCAGGGTGCGAGTAGACTCCCTTCATTTCGCTGTAGACCACCCCGTTGACCGTCAGGTCGCCGGTCGGGTTGGATGGGTCAGCCGGGGCAAGGTGATGGGCTTCGCGCTTGAACGTCGACTCGGACAGCAGGGGATGGAAAACGGCGTCGAAGTATACGTCAGCAAGGTTGAAGAGGTCCTGTTTGACGTTGCTTGCCACCGGATAGTAGGTGCAATCATATCCCGTCATGGCGTTGATGAATGTCGCCATGCTCATTCGCGCCATTTCAAAGAAGGGGTCCCGCACCGGATATTTTGCCGATCCGCTCAGGACGCTGTGCTCAATGATGTGGGGCAGCCCCGTGTCGTCCAGCGGCGGGGTGGG
>JBAXKQ010000249.1:0-3280 GCA_037135275.1 bacterium | reverse complement strand
GCGGCAAGGACAGCAATCCCGGCACGGCGGCGGCGCCGTTCGCCACGGTTGCCAGTGCGCGGGACGCCGTGCGCGGGATGATCAAGGCCGGGCTGACCAAGGACATCCTTGTGGAGATCCGCGGCGGGACGTATCCGGTGACCGAGACGCTGACCTTCGGGCCGGAGGATTCGGGCACGGAGAAGTACTCGATCACCTATGCCGCCGCACCGGGCGAGAAGGTGGCTCTGAGCGGCGGGCGGAAGATCACGGGGTGGCAGAAAGGCACGAACCGGATCTGGACGGCCGTGATTCCGGAGGTCAAGGAGGGAAAGTGGTATCCCCGTCAGCTCTTTGTCGATGGCCAACGCGCGATTCGGGCACGAACGCCCAATGCCGACGACAAGACGCCGTCACGGTGGACGATCAAGACCACGGACGGCAAAGCCGGGGCACCCAACCCGAACAGCCAGCTCATTACGCTGAGTGTGGATCATCCCATCCAGGCATGGAAGAACAGCACGGACGTGGAGTTTATCTATTTCAACAACAACGACGCGTCGCGCAAACGAGTCGGTTCGGTGAACGAGGCCTCGCAAACGTTCACCCTCCCTCCTCCTCATCAATGGCCGCCCTCGATTAGCGCGCAAGCGCCGAGCCACCCTGGGCCGGGTATGGGCTGCTATTTTGAGAACGCGCTGGAGATGCTCGACCAGCCGGGCGAATGGTATCTGGACCGGACCTCCGGTGTGCTCTCGTATTGGCCCCGGCCGGGCGAGGATTTGGCCCGGGCTGAAGTCATCGCGCCCGTGGTTCAGAACACGCTGCTGGCTGTGAAGGGCACCGCGCAAAACCCCGTGTGCAATCTGCGCTTCAAGGGGATCCGTGTGGAGCAGGTGGATTGGCTGCTGCCGCCCTATGGATTTGCGCTCATGTTCGGTTGCCTGCAGGTGACCACGGAACAGCCCAAGTTCTACTGGATCGACGCGGCCGTCTGCTTTCAATACGCCCGGGCCTGCAGTTTCAGGGATGGCGGCGTGGCGAATGTCGGCGGTATCGGGCTGAGCCTGCTGCGGGGCACGTCGCAGATCGTGATCGAGGGCAACGAAATCTGCAACCTTGGCGGCAGCGGGATCGTGGCGGGTGGTCTACGCAATCGCGACACGATCCCCTGGTCCGATCCGATCGGCCAGGGCGAACACAAAGGCTACCGCATTGCCAACAACCACGTTTATCAGTGCGGGTTGGACTACTTTGGCGCTCTTGGCATCTGCGTCGCCCTGGCTCAGGAGGCGGTCATCGCGCATAACCTGATCCACGATACGGCGTACGCCGGTTTTGTGATGGCTGGAAATGAAGACCCGGCGTTTCCGTTCGCCAGGGACAGTCTGATCGAGTACAACCACATTCACCACACCATGAAGGCTGTCGGGGATGGGGCCGGGTTCTACATCAGTTCTCCCTTTGCGGGCGGAAGGACACGGGCCCGCGGCAATCTAATCCACGACGGAACCGAGCACTGGGCCGCTGGCGGGCTGTATCTGGACCTCAAATGTTCCGGGGTAACCTTCGACCACAACGTCGTCTATGGAAAGCAATATACGACCTTGATCTGCGACAAGGCTGATTTGACGACCAACACCTGGACGGGGAACCTGCTGCTTTCGAACAAGGATGAGGCGCCGCCGGAGGAGTTCATCGAGGTGATGCGGGCTTGTGCCGGTCTGGAACCCGCGTACCGCAAGGCGCTGCAGGGGACCGATCCCCAGCCGTGCGAGGTCCATGTGCTGGAAGGGAGCGACGCCACGCGTCGCGTCACGTTCCTCAACACCGCCAGGAACGAGCCATGGGAGATTCAAACGGCCGAGGGCGGCACGACCTGGCAGTTCGACCTGTCGAAAGAGGGGCGAGGTGTGGTGTATCGGATGAACCCGCACGCGACGGAAGGAAAGACCCTTGCGTTGAAGCTCCAGAAACTGGACCCGGCTGCGCGGTACGCACTCAAGGCGTACTCCGCCCGGATCGAACCAACGCTGGTCTGCATCGCTGACCGGAAGATTCAAGCCCCCATGGTTCAGAAAATCGGTCCGGCGCCGGATCTGGGGCTGCCCGAGGTGATGACCGGTCGCGAGCTGATGGAGAAAGGGCTGACGCTCAAGGATGGTATGGGTGTGGTCTGGGTGGCGTACCAGTCCCGGTCGGCCGCGACCAACACCTTCGGTGTTTCCTCCTCCGGGAATGCGAGTGCTACGACGGCGGCATCAACCCAGCCGCCCGTGATCGCGAGTCTGCTGACCGCGCGCAACTGGGTGAGCGGCGCGTTCGGCGAGGCGGGTGGCGTGACGAACTACACCGACGCTGGCGGCACGAACTGGACTGCGCACATCTTCCGGACGGTGGGAACACACACCTTCACGGTCAAGAGCGGCGGCGTGGTGGAGTATCTGGTTGTCGGGGGCGGGGGGGGCGGCGGGGGCGGCGCCTGCGCTGGCGGCGGGGGTGGCGGCCATGTGACGATGGGTCGAATGATCCTTCCCGACTCCGGCGACTACACCGTTTTGGTGGGTGACGGCGGCGCGCCGGCAACCGTCAAGGAGCCTGCGCAGCCCGGAGAATACAGCACATTCAGCAGTATTGTGGCCTACGGCGGAGAGGCCGGCACGGGCCATGGCGGCGCATCCGCGGGAACCGTCGGCGGGGTGACAACGACCAACGCCGGGGGACTCCGGTTCGCGGTGCAGGGCAATATGGAATCGCAACGGGCGGGCGGGGGCGGTGCCGGCAGCGTTCAAGACGGACAGCCCGGAGCGGCGCACACGGGTGGGGCCGGCGGCGATGGCGTGGAATCGTCCATCGCAGGCGTGACCTGCTTCTATGGCGGCGGGGGTGGCGGCGGCGCGGAACTACGCGATCAGAAAGGTGTTGTCGTCGGCGCTGGCGGCAAGGGCGGCGGCGGGCAGGGCGAGGGGAATCTGGCCCAAAATAAGGATACGTATGGATGGATCCCGGCGACTCCCGGCGTGGACGGTATGGGCGGTGGAGGCGGCGGCGCCGGCGGAACCTGGGGCGTGGCCGAATCCTACGCCGGCAGCAGGGGCGGATCGGGGATCGTGGTTTTGCGGTATGTGAGGGGGAAGTGAGTGGGGCAGGGAAAGCAGACAAAGTAGAAAGATGAGGGCGAAAGACAAAGTATGAAGTTGCCAGCCCACTTCATTTTTCTACTTCGTCTTGACTGTCAGGAACAAGGAAGCAAGCCAGCCGCCCGCAGAGCGGGAACACACGTAAGGGTAACTGAATCAGA
>JBAXKQ010000248.1:0-3299 GCA_037135275.1 bacterium | reverse complement strand
CCCGCCATCAGCGCAGTCATATCGAGGGCGAAAATTGACCTGTTCTTCAGCCCTTCAGGAACGTCGCCGCGCACGATACGGTGCGCCAATCCCTCGACGATGGCGGTCTTTCCGACACCCGGCTCACCGATAAGCACCGGGTTATTCTTTGTCTTCCTCGAAAGGATCCTCATCACGCTGCGTATTTCGCCATCGCGGCCGATGACAGGATCAAGCTTTCCCTGCTGCGCCATTGCCACGAGGTCTGTCCCATATTTTTGCAGCGCTTCATAGGACCCTTCAGGTGTGGCGCTTGTCACCCGCTGGTTTCCGCGGACCGAGGCCAGCACGGTCATGAGTTTGTCTTTGTCCACGCCAAGGCTTTTCAATATCCGGGTGGGAGCAAAATCACCTGAGCCCTCGGCCAGGGCCATGATCAGGTGCTCGACCGACACATACTCGTCCTTCAGGCGCGCAGCCTCGTCGGCAGCTTTCAAAAGCACAGCATGCAGACGTTGCGTTACTGCAATCTTCCCGCTTTCAACCCCGGGCCCAGTCACCCGTGGTACCTTCTCAAGCGCCTGTTCAGTCCGTGCCCGCAGTTCATTGAGCGATACCCCCATCCGCTCAAGAAGCCGCGGCACAAGCCCGTCGGTCTGCCCGATCAGCGCGAGCAGCAAATGCTCCCCATCCACCTGCTGGTGGTTGTATCGCACAGCAGCGTCCTGGGCTTCCTGCAGAGCCTCCTGCGCCTTCAGAGTCAATTTGTTCAAGTCCATTATGGTCTTCCCCCTGCCTTCCTGAGTATTCAACGATTCCGCCCCATCAATAGCACGACGCATGCCATCCATCGGGACACCTTAGTCGCAAGGTGTAACACATTGATAGACAGTCGATAACGCCCTTATCCCCCGACGTCACTCCTAGCTCGCTGTGCCATTATGTCGCAATAGCTTTCGCGCGCGATGCATGAAGGCGAGACCGTATGGGGAAGCAGGGCATGTCTGGAATGGACGTGTTCAACAAGGAAATCGCTGCGAAGGGATGGATGGGAACAAGCCGATTGTCTTTCGGCCGTGGAGTCACTTCCTATGCGTGCTCATCCCCGCTCTGGCGCGTCAACAATCGTGACTCGCCCCTCGCGCACCGAGATGCGTGCCATTCTGATGCGGAGCTCCGTCTCGTAGCGCCTGACAAGCCGCGAGTCCTGTTCCGTCATCAGCGCGATAGCGTACCCTTTCGCACCAGCCCTGGCCGTCCTGCCAACCCTGTGCAGGTAGGCCTTGCTTTCGGTCGGCATGTCATAATTGAAGATGTGCGTGACGCCTGAGATATCAAGCCCGCGTGCGGCGAGATCAGAAGCAATCAGCACCCGCACCCTCCCGCTGCGGAAGTCGTCCATGGCCTTCTTTCGCTCGCTCTTGTCAAAGGCGCCATGCAAGTCAGCCACCTCAATGTTGCGCTCCGCCATCCTGATGGTAATCAATTCAGCATCGGCGTTCCGATGAACGAACACAATGGCACGTTCAGGCTGCATGGCGTTGAGTAGTTTGCGCAGCATTTCGATCTTCTCGTTTTCCCTGCACGGGAGATACGAGTGCTCGATATTGCTGTTCACGGGGGCTGCGCCCGTCCTGAGCATCACCAGTCCGGGCGCAAGCCGTTCAACCTCCGCGGCGCACTCCGGCTGCTCTGTTGCCGACACAAAAACAAGCTGGCGACCGGCCGGCGTGGCGGCAATGATCTTCAGGACCGGCGCAAGGCCGTCCCCTTCAAGCTGCCTGTCGGCCTCATCAATCACAACCGTCCTCACCGCCTGCACCTTGAGTTTGCCCATGCCGATAAGATCCAGTATGCGCCCTGGCGAACCGACAATGATTTGCGGCTTCTTCTTCAGCTTGTCGACCTGCCGCTGCATCAAGGTGCCGCCAATGAGCAGGAGCGTGCGAACCGGCATGCCTGAGTTCTGCGCCAGGTCACAGGCCTGACGCTGAATTTGAATTGCGAGCTCATGCGTCGGGGCAACAATCACCGCCTGCGCAGCCTCACGGGCCGGCTCCACCCGGCAGAATATCGGGAGCAGATACGCAAGAGTCTTGCCGGTTCCGGTCTCCGAATTGATATATGCGTCCTTGCCCGCCAGCAGCGCCGGCACGGCATCTGCCTGTATCGGCATCGGGACACTGATTCCCTGCTTTGAAAGAGCCTCAACAAGCGCCGGCGGGATCTGAAGTTCGCCAAAGGTCATTGTCTACCGCCTTCCGTATTCAACAGCCCCTCAAGCCCCCCGAAGGGATTGAAGATCGTGGATGGGGCCGGCCCCGTTCCGGAGTTATCGGAGTAGCCCTTCCCCATGACCTTCTCGTGCTCATCTGCGTGGCAGTACGTGCAGAGAAGCTCCCAGTTGCTGCCGTCATTGGGGTTGTTGCGGAAATTGTGATCCTTATGGTGAACCGTCAACTCCTGGAGTCGCCTTCCGGAAAACTCCCGTTTGCACCGTCCGCACACATGCGGGAAGAGCTTCAGTGCCCGCGCGCGATAGCTGTTCCGCTGAATCTCCTGGTCACGACGCAGTTGCGCAAGAATCTGCGCCTGCTTGTCCGCATCGAGTGGTTTCTTTGGAGTTGCCATGCCGGGGAAGATAGCAGCACGTGAGTTCCGCTGCAACGGTACTCTTCACGGTGTGCTGCCCGGCCACAAGACTCGGCTTGCCTGTTTCAACGAAATGTGGTCACATACGGTCCATTCGGATCACTGGATTCCTGCACGGGAGATCGGGTCGTCTTGAAATCGTCTTTCCAAAATCCGCTACTGTCTCGATTCTGCATGCTGTTTGTACCGTCAGTAGCGCTTTTCGCACTGCTGCCAGCATGTATCGCTGTCGGGGCCGCTACCAACACTCCCGCCCGTTTCACGCTCGACGACTGCATCAGGACAGGGCTGAAGCGCAGTGCAGTTGCCACAAACGCCAGGCGTGACAAGGAAATAGCCAGGGCCACGGTGAGCCAGGCCCGCTCCCAGGTACTGCCACAACTGACCGCTGACGGCGGCTACACGAGGCTGGATGAAATCCAGTCCATGGATATCGGCGGCCAGATGGTGGAAATGGGCACACTCGATAACTACTCAGTAGATTTCAGGTTGAACCAGCTTCTCTATTCCGGCGGCAAGATGCACGCTGCCATCAAGGCCGCGAGGCTTGCCCATGTCTATGCCGACCTCGAATTGGCCAATGTCGAGGAGGGCCTCGTTCGCGATATCCGGATCGGTTTCTACGATATTCTCCTGGCAAAATCGATGGTTGCGGTGAAGGAGGAGTC
>JBAXKQ010000247.1:0-3316 GCA_037135275.1 bacterium | reverse complement strand
GCTACCAGATGGAAGATATCATGGCAATACCGTTGTATGTATATCTTTATGGCTCAAACGTCGATTTGAAGGTTGAGGTGAACCGCCGCGGTTCACCGAATACCTTCCAAAAAATGGTTGAACTAAGCCGGCGCAACGCCGGCAGTATTTTCTCCCTTACTTAATCTGAGTAGTTGATCTTCCGGTGGGGCCAGATGTGTATGAAGCACATTTTTAATGGACCCCACCGAAAGGATCAAACATGATTAGTAATGATAGTAGCACGGTCGGGATCGTAAACCAGCAGGAAATTACAGCACTGGAAGCGCGTATGATGTCGGACATGAGCCAGAGAGGCTACAGTCCGTTGACTCAGAAGATGTACGTGCGGGCCGTAAGACAACTGAGCAAGCACTATCAGGGGCGCAGCGTTGAACTGATATCGGTGACGGAAGCGCAGGCTTATCTGAGAGTGCTGAAACAGGGTGGCGCGAATGCCACGATGATTAGCAGCAGTTCTGGTGGCATCAGGTTTCTGTTCGAGGTCACTTTCGGAAGAGTATGGCACCGTGTTTCTCCTTTGCGTCAACGCATGCTGGAAGATATGGATCTGAAAGGGTTCTCGATCCGGACACAAGATTCCTATGTACGATCGGTGGCAAAGATGGGTTCTTTCTACAAACGGTCGCCCGACACTTTGACTGACGAGGAAATCCGCCGCTATTTTGTACACCTCAAGGTGGAGCGCAAGCTCTCCAGGACTACAGTTACCATTGCGCTATGCGGCATTAAATTCTTCATTCAGACCACACTCAAACGGGATTTCTCGCTTACCGGCGTACCAGTCCCGAAACGGCTGAAAAAACTGCCAGTGGTGCTCTCTACCGTTGAGGTACGCCGCATTCTCGGCAAAGTTCATGCTCCGCGGTTCCGTGCATGCCTGCGCTTGATTTATATCTGCGGCCTGCGCCTTGGGGAAGCATGCCGTCTGACTCCTACATCAATCGACAGTCAGCGAGGGGTTGTTTACCTCCGTAGCGCCAAGGGTGGTGTTGACCGGCAAGTCCCGATCCCACCATCCGAGATCATGCTTCTGCGTGAATACTGGAAAACACACCGCAACATGCGCTGGCTCTTTCCTGCCGGCAGTTGTGGCCATCGCAAAGGCACACCCGGCGAGCGACACATCCCCCTGGGCGCCGTTCAGAAAGCCTTTCAACTTGCCCGCAGGGAGGCCCGCGTTCTCAAGGCGGCTCATGTGCACACCCTGCGCCACAGTTATGCCACACACTTGATGGAGGCGAAAGTCAACCCACGCATGATTCAGGAGTGGCTCGGTCATCGTAGCGCGGCAACCACTTCTATCTACACCCACATGACCGAACAGGGCACCACTGAGGCGGCCCAGCAGGTCACCCGACTGATGAGTGATCTGTAACATGGGTGCTCTGGCGGAAATTATCCGCCGTCACGGAGCCGGGTATCAGGCCCGTTTTGCCGCCCGCATGCCGCAGGACCAGTTGCGTGCCATGCGTGCGATCGAGGCGTGCCGTACTCCGGCCCTTGGCGGCCATCGCATGCGCTGTCCAACATGCAAGGAGGAGCGTTTCTCTTATCATTCCTGCGGGAACCGGCATTGTCCGGCCTGCGGATATGACGATGCTCAGCTCTGGCTTGCCAGGCAGCAGGCTCTCCTGCTTCCGGTTACATATCATTTATCCACCTTCACCGTGCCCGAGGCCTTGCGCAGGCCGATTCGATCCCATCCGCGTGAGGCACTGGCCATTCTCTTTAAAACTGCCTCATCTTCTCTAATCGACCTGTGCGCCAACCCCCGCTGGTTTGGCGCCACGCCTGGCATTACCGGCGTTCTTCACACTTGGACACGCCGATTGGAATACCATCCGCATATTCATTTCCTGGTTACCGGCGGCGGACTCACTCCCGATGGTTCCTGGCAACAATGCCGCGATTCCTTCCTGGTTCCGGTCCAGCAACTTTCAAGAGTCTTTCGTGCCCGCTTCCGTGATGCTCTCAAAAAAGAACTGCCGGAGGTTTTTGCAACCATCCCAGGCGCTGTCTGGACAAAGCCCTGGGTAGTCCATTCGAAGCCGGTGGGAAGTGGTGAAAAAGCGTTGCTCTATCTCTCCAGGTATATCTACCGGGTGGCTCTCGCTGACCGCCATATCCGCTCTGCCGATGATCATTCAGTCAGGTTCAGCTATCGTCGTAGTGAAGACGGACAGCAGCAAACATCCACCGTCGCTCCAGCCGAGTTCCTCCGCCTCTTCCTTCAGCATGTACTGCCCAGCCGTTTCGTCAAGGTGCGTCACTTCGGCCTGCATCACTCTTCCCGGCGATCTGCTCTCTCGCTCATGCGAGCCAGCCTCTGCCTGAATCTCAATCTGCCCGTTCCTGTTCCTCCTCCACCTCCGGAACCAAAAGCCTGTCTCTGCCCAAAATGCTCAACCCCGATGCTTGTGATTGAACTTATCAGAAAAACTTGCGTGTTCAGACCTCGTGGACCACCGGGAATCCCATCACCATGAGAGCTATGCTTTACAAACCAGTCCGTTTTAACCTGCTGTACCACAGAGGGTCGGTTGAACTCTGTTCATTGCGTACCGAAAATAAGAAAAACAACCAACTCCAGCCTCTTCAATCCATCAGTCGGGAGATATTCCTCATCCTGCTCGCTCACTCCAGACTTCAGTTCGTCCAGCCATCAACTCCTGCTCACCCCAGCCGGTGATGCAAAATACATAGCGTTCCCTCCGCGGCTTGTCCAACACAGGCTTGCACGTCGCGCTACGGCGCCGTGCTAACCCTTATTTGTTGGGTGTTACTTATAATGGATGACTCGAAGTATCATGCCATCCGATTTTCTTATTTCAATTTCTGCAACTCCTCCGCAACAATTCTTTGGTAGTGTCCCTTTCACTGTCCAGACACCAAACGACAAGGTGGATTCAAATGGGCGTTCGCCATTGATTTGGTCTTTTCCGTAGATTGGTATCCACACTGCTTCGGCAATACTTTCTGCGGTCTTGGCGTCTGGAACATAGCCTTGCGGTGGTCTGTAATTGCCTTTTGATTCGAACATGGCGCATGACGTTAAACAGATCGCCATTATGGCTATGCCAATTATCTTCATTCTTTTATCTCTTCACACCCAACGCGCCGCTTCAGGTTTTGGAGCGGAGCGACAATAACCTGCAAGCGGAGGTTCGGCAATGATGACCAAAGAGCAAGTAGAGCAAGAGTTTCGCGTGGAGTTGTACGCACTCCTTCGGAAGTGGGCGGCGACACTGGAAGCCGACGACCATTTCAGGGGATA
>JBAXKQ010000246.1:0-3326 GCA_037135275.1 bacterium | reverse complement strand
ACTTTGCGTCTGAGGCCCTGCGCCAACCGGCTACTGCCCATCCGTCATCTTACAGAGCGTCTCGTTGCTCTTGATCATGCCCTCGTTGCGTGCCGTGCGCTCCACGAATGCCGACTCCGTGGAGAAGCGCGCCTGGTTGAGTTGGAGGCGCCGAATCTTCTCTTCCAGCAGTTGCTTTTCCTCAAGCTTCGCCGTCTGCTGGGCCTGCATGCTCCGGTACTTGTTGTATTTCGGTATGCCCCATCCGATCGCAATACAGACAAGCACCACCGCTATGAGCACCCAGGTTATCTTATATATGACAACCCAGAGATTCACGAGCCTCCCTTAGCGTCAGATCGCCCCGCCGTAGACAGCATTGGCACCAAGCATTTCCTCAATTCGGAGAAGCTGGTTGTACTTGCAAATCCGGTCGGTGCGGCAGAGCGAGCCAGTCTTGATCTGCCCTGCGTTGGTCGCAACCGCGATGTCGGCGATAGTCGAATCTTCCGTCTCGCCAGAGCGATGGCTTACCACGGCGGTGTAGCCTGCGCGACTGGCCATCAGGATGGTGTCCAGCGTCTCGGTCAGGGTGCCGATCTGGTTGACCTTGATCAGGATGGAGTTGGCCACACCCATGTCGATACCCTTCTTGAGGAACCTGGTGTTCGTGACGAATAGATCGTCTCCGACGAGCTGGACCTTGTCGCCCAGTTTCTCCGTGAGCGTCTTCCAGCCTGCCCAGTCACCTTCGGCGAGACCGTCTTCGATGCTGATGATCGGATACTTCTTCACCCAGTCGGCGTAGAACTCGGCCATTTCGGCGGCCGAGCGCTGGGACTTGTCGCTCTTCTTGAAGACGTACTTGCCTGATGCCTTGTCATAGAACTCGCTGGAAGCCGGGTCGAGCGCGATGAATACATCCTTGCCGGCCTTGTAGCCTGCCTTTGAAATAGCCGTCATGATGACATCAAGGGCATCCTTGTTACTCTTCAGCTTGGGGGCGAAGCCGCCCTCATCGCCGACCGCTGTGCTCAGTCCCTGGTCCTTAAGGACCTTCTTCAGGGCGTGGAACACCTCGGTGCCCATCCGCAGCGCCTCGGAGAAGCAGGCGGCGCCCTTGGGCATGATCATGAACTCCTGGATGTCGACCGGGGCATCGGAATGTGCGCCGCCGTTGAGGATGTTCATCATAGGGACAGGCAGCACCTTCGCATTCACGCCACCCAGATAGCGGAACAGGGGCAGCCCGGCATGGTTTGCGCCGGCCTTGGCGCAGGCGAGGGAGACCGCCAGCATCGCATTTGCACCCAGCTTGCTCTTGGTGGTGGTGCCGTCGAGATCCAGCATTGCCTGGTCGACGCCAGCCTGATCCAGAGCGTCATGCCCGCGCAGCTTGGGGAGGATCGCCGTGTGGACGTTCTTGACGGCCTTCCGGACGCCCTTGCCGCAGTAGCGCTTGGCATCGCCGTCACGGAGTTCGAGAGCCTCGTTCTCGCCGGTTGACGCACCGGACGGGACTGCCGCGCGGCCCTTTATGCCACATTCGAGGATGACTTCAGCCTCGACTGTGGGGTTACCGCGGGAATCCAGAATCTCTCTGGCGACGATGTTCTCTATGCGGGACATGCTCTGCTCCTTTCTTGGATTACTCTATAGGTCAAAATGAGGTGGCATATTAGGTGACGCCATCGCGCATTTCAAGACACAAACGCTTATACAATTCATTTCTTCATCGTCCCGAAAACACTTCGACAGCGCGTGCGCGGCGGTGTATATATGACATGGCTCCGTTGACGGGTGCCACGGCGGAAGGTAGCAAATGCACGAGAAGACAATTTCCACCAGTACAGTGTACAAGGGGCGAATCCTTACCATGGATGTGTTGGAAGTTGAGCTTGAGGATGGCCGCCGTGCCCTGCGTGAAGTTGTCCGGCACGGTGGGGCGGTCGGCGTGCTGGCAAGGTTGCCGGGCGGCGATTATGTCCTTGTAAAGCAATTCCGCAAGCCGTTGGAGTCGGACCTTGTCGAGATCATAGCCGGTGGCATCGAGCCAGGTGAGCTGCCAGAGGCCTGCGCTGTACGCGAAACCATGGAGGAGACAGGCTATTCCACAGCCTCTATCGAGAAGCTTGGCGCGGTGGCGCTGGCTCCGGGATACTCCTCCGAGATGCTCCACCTTTTCTTTGCCGAACTTGCCGGGGGCGGGGAAAGCCATCCTGACGCTGACGAACATGTGCAGTCGATCCGCCTCACGGAAGTTGAACTTGAAGGAATGATCGCAAGCAATGAGATAAGGGATGCCAAGACGCTGGCGGCGTGGTGCTTATGGAAAGCGAGGAAGAAATGAAACGGCTCGAGAAAGCAACGACTCCTTTCAGGCGTGCATTGAAGTTCCTTGGTGACGGGGTATGGGATATTGAGATGTCCTCGCTCACCGGCCTGCGTCGCCTCGGTGTGAAGGCTGTCCGGGTGGTGCACCTGGTCGTGAAGGGTTTCGTCGATGACCAGTGTCCCCTTCATGCGTCATCGCTGACGTTCAGTACGCTGATGTCAATCGTTCCAGTTCTCGCGGTGTCTCTCGCTCTCGCCCGTGGACTTGGCGCTGGTGACAATTTCGAGGTCTGGTGCCGTGAGAAAGCCCGTGAAGTGCTCATAGAGAAGGCCAGCACGGGTGTTCTGGTTCAGCCTGAAGCCGGCTCGAGCGCCGTGGCTGGACAGGCCGGTGCGGTGACTGTCGCAGTGCCGGAAGAAGTCCCGGCGGAAGAATTGGCCGGCAGGATGGACAACCTCATCGAGCAGCTCTTCGAATCGATCGGCAACGTCAGCTTTGCCAAGCTGGGTGGTGTGGGATTGCTGATTCTCGTGTGGTCAGTGGTTCAGGTGCTGGGGCGGGTCGAGTCGTCGTTCAACAAGGTGTGGGGGGTGACGTCCGGCCGCCCGCTGTTCCGGAAGGTGCTGGACTACCTCAGTGTGCTGATTATTGTGCCGATTCTCGCCATAGCGGCTTCCTCGCTGCCTGCGTTGTCTGCCATATCGAAACTTCTGGATCCTTCCGGTTCGGGGCATCTCACAACCATTGTTGCCGCCGTGAAAATGAAGGGTCTTATTGTCGTCGGCATGGCGACGGGCACGGATCCCGACGAGACCGTCCTGACACTTTTCGGGTGAGGAGCCTAGCCCCATGAGCAACTACATCATAGCCCAGCCCTACCTGGCGACGATCACGGCGGCATCGAGCGCCACATCAATGCCGGCGACCAATCTGAACAAGGTGCAGCCGTCCGATGTGTGGCGCTCCGTCGGGCTGACAACCCAGTACATCGAGTGCGACCTGGGCAGCGCCC
>JBAXKQ010000245.1:0-3336 GCA_037135275.1 bacterium | reverse complement strand
CACCACACCCACAAGGTTGCCTCGGTTCTGCACGATGCCGGCACCCGCCACGAGGTGCGCATGGCGGCGGGCAAGAAGCTCGGAAAGAGCGAGACCGATATCCTGTTCACCGAATGGACCGTGAGAGGCAGGAAACTGGAAAAGGCACAGCTCGAGGCCATCTACAACAACTCCACGGACTGGCGCCAGAAGTGGCAGGTCGGCAAGGAGCTTGGTCTCAAGCAGGCGGCAACCGACGTGTACAACAACGCCGATGCCGAACGCGAAGACCGCTTCGAGGCCGGCAAGATGCTCGGACTGTCACATACGGACTTCGCACTCCACGAGAGGGAGCTCGGCAAGGAACTCAAGGCGGAAGACTTGAAGCAGATCTGGATCGGCGCAAAGGATCTTGAGGTTCGGAATGCGGCGGCAAAGGAGCTCGGACATTCACCGCTGAAGATCTGGACATCGGAACATCCGCTGATCGTGGTCACAGCCGGACTCCTCGTCCTTGTCGCTGTCGGCTCGATCTTCATTATCAAACCCTGGCGCACGAAGAAGCCCAAGACACCGCCCGCAGTCACTCAGGTTCAGGCTGCGACGAACAAGACACCCCCAGCCGCACCGGCTGCAACATCCGCCACAGCCGAGGCATCTGCCCCGGCGCCGGCAACTGCCTCCAGCGACGAGGCTCCCTCGGTGGCAGACAATTCACCTTCCCAGGACACAGCCGTATTGCCGCCGGAGACAGTCAAGGCCGCATTGCCTGAAGCAGGGCAGGCTGAGCCAGCCGCGGCCGAGATCTCAACACTGCCACCGGTACAGGATGAGGAACTGAACGTGTCCGCCATTCTGCCATCTGCCCCGCAACCCGCCACCGCCAAGGTGGATTTGAATGCCACGCCACCGGACCTTCCGGACCTGCCTGAGGCAGCCACCGACGAATCTGGAATGCCACCCCCGGCTACCGAGACGCCGCCGGAGATGGCCGACAATCCTGCCCCTGCCGCTGCAACGGACGTGCCGCCTGTCGCCGCTGTGCCAGCCCCGGTCCCGGCGCCATCTCCCGAGGCAACACCACAGCCTGCAGCTCCCGCCGCCGCCGTGACCACCCCGTCAAGCCTGCCGGCTGCGGTTGCTTCTGACACCACACCGCCGCCGGCGACTGAAGTGCCAGCAGCGGTTCAGGAAGCTCCGAAGGCTCCAGCAGCTATCGAATCGCCAGAGGTTGATGGTCCCCCGCCCGCTGTCGAACCAGAAACACCCGTGCAGGCCCCCGAAGCCGGATCAAAGGTCGAGGCTGCGGCCGCCGCTGTCGTGCCGCCGGCTCCAGCAGTGGAGGCTCCTGTGACACCCAAGGCTGCTGAGCCAGTCGCTGCAGCACCGGCGCCGACTCCGGCTGCAGCGCCTGCAGTCCAGCCTGCGGTGGTCACAGTCCAGAAAGCTACCAATGTCGCGGCAACGACCACTAACAAGGTGGTCAGCAAGCCCGCGGCCATCGCCAAGCCCGCTGCAGCCGCACCGGCAACCGGAATAGTTACAAAAGCGGCTTCGCCAGCCGCGACGTCCACAAAGACCGCAAAACCGGCGGCCGCAAAGACCGCGCCGGTCGCTGGTGCCGCGACAAACAAGGTCGCACCCAAGGCCGTCGCCCCGGCAAAGCCCGTCACAGCGTCGACATCGACCGGGAAAGTTGTAAGGACGGTTGCCCCTGCAAAGAGCGTGACCAATGCCCCGAAGCCGCTGGCTGTGGCCAAGTCAACGAATGTTGTTGGTTCGGTTTCCAATAAGGTCGCACCGAAGGCCACCGCGCCTGCCAAGGCAGCAGCAACTTCAACAGCCACCGGCACGGTGTCGAAAGTTGCCGCACCGGCGCCGAAACCTGCGACAGGAACGCCAGCCAAGTAGTGGTCACCACACGAACCTGACCTGGGAAGATGGGCCGAGCTAGTGACCGGTTTTGTCTGTACCAACCGCCTGTTGCTCCGGCGCCTGGACCACTGCGACGCAGGCAAGTCGCACTGCAGCCTCATTATCGTCAACAGCCCTGGGCCCGGTTCTTACCCTGTACCATCCCGAACCGTTCATATCCGGCCCGGGCTTCTTCACAGGGGCGGCCAGCCACGTCCATTCCCCGGCCCGAAGATCGGCAGTAACCACGACCCTGCCGGACCGGTCTATCGTGACGCCCACAGGTCCACTGCTCTCTTTCCTGCCCTGCGCCAGCACGAGCAGCCACGACTCTCCCCCGCCCGGTTCCGGGGCAAGGAACTCGCACGCTTCACCAGCCCACCTGCCGGACCAAGGCTGGGATTTTATGGTCTTTTCCTGCCCCGGCTCTGCCACCGGCTTCAGGCTTGAGCATGCGGAACCAGCCTCAAGCGTGATGTCGGTCAGCAGCATGTCCTGTCTCGCCGAAACATCGACATTGCTGATACATCCGGACGAGCCGGAGGCCATCATGAGCCACCAGTCTCCGGCAAGGTGTTTCCAGTCGGTTCCGGAGGCCGTGGCTTCCCCTCCGTTCAGCGACAACACCGGTGCCACCGGCTCCGTCCTGCCGGAGTCGTTCAGGAAGAACATCAGCAGGCGCCATTCGCCACCGGGTTCTTTGCCGCTTTCAACCCGGACCTTCGCCACGGCCTCCGGCCCGACCTGGAGTCCGCTGATGTCCCACCGCCGCACACGTTCGCCGCCAAATCCCTTCAGACCCATGTTGCCTGCGTCCAGGCACCGCACGTAAGGAAGACTGGTCCAGCGTTCAATAACCGGACTCATCTCGTAGAGGTCGAGGGAGATGTCGCCCTTTCCGGCTTTGCCAGGCAGCCTGAACAGCTCGGATCTCAACCGCGGGTACACCGCGGTCCCCGACTTCACCAGTCGCATACTGAACTTGTCGCTGGCGGGCGCCTGGAACGGCGTCAGGAAGAAGGCGCGCTTTCCCGGATGCGCCTTCAGGACCAGTCCCCATGCGTCAATCGCCTTCGAGTAGTCACTGCGCGTCTCGTTGTCCAGCCCCAGCGTGGGAATGCCAAACATGTGCTCGAGCGGCGCACCAACCCGCGAGTACTCGCAAAGCAGCACACCGTTGGCATCCCTTACCTCTTGCGCAAAACCGCTGAGGAACTTGGTAAAGCCACGGTATTCCGTGGTGGCAATGAGGTTCCATCCGAACACGGCCTGCCACGCCACAATCGCCACGGCAGCAATACCAACGGCCGCCCTGCGCAGTCCCCCGTTGCCGGCCAGGGCCAATACCACCGACGTCAGGCCCAGGGCTGTCAACGGCACTATGCCCGTCAGCATATACCGCGTCATGAAAAGGTCATACATGTTGCCTATCAACCAGCAGGC
>JBAXKQ010000244.1:0-3393 GCA_037135275.1 bacterium | reverse complement strand
GCATCCGTACATACTCGGCAGACTGTGGTATGACGCCAGCGACAAGAAACTCTATGCGCCGATGCATTGTGAGTCCGACGGTTACACCGCAGGCCCAGGCATTGTTCTGCGGCAGGTCCATCTGGCCTCGAGTGCCGACAAGGGACTAACGTGGAACTACGAAGGTGCCATCCTCAAGGAGGCCCCGGCCATAGCTCCGCTCGCAGATTCGGGGTTGTACTGGAATGGCGGCGATGGTGACTTCTATCTCTATTCGGATGAGCTGCGCGGCTACCACTACCTCTTTACAACCTTTTACCTGTGGCCGAAGCCTGGGGTGAAAGCGCCGTTCTTCATGCGGCACCGCGTGGCGCGCTGCAAGTTCAGTGACAAGATGGCGCCAGGTAAGTGGCAGAGATTCTACAACGGTGGCTGGACCGAGCCGGGGATCGGCGGCAAGTCGTCCTACGTGGATGCGCACTGCGTGGTTTACAACACGTTCCTGGGTAAATACCTGGGCTTCAATTACGGCTCCACCGTGGCGGTGTGCACCGATCTGGCGAAGCAGGACTGGTCGCCGTCTTATTATGTTCCCGGCGATTGCTGGGGAACGCAGAATAACCTGGAGATCACGCCGATGGATGAGGGCAAGACCAATCCATGGACCTGCGGCAAGACCTTCTATGTCTACACGTACCTGCAAGGCTGGAACGGCGGTACGGGTCAGGTGTATCGCGTGGATCTTGGCGTCGGACAGCCGCTGGGCTCCGCCGGCTATTCTGGATGGGGCACCGGTATGGATGCCAAGAAGTTCTTTGATCCGGATTGGGAGGGGCGGCCCACGATGGATCCGCTCCGGCCATACGGGGTGCCATCCTACGACAGTGCGGATCCGATCGAAAGCAGGCGAACGCGGACGGTCGGCTGCGACAGTTCTGAGGCAACATACAAAGGAACATGGGCCGGTGCGGCACCATCGAAAGCCAGCGGGACGGCGAAGGATAGTGTCAGCCTTGTCTTCAAGGCAAACGCCATCTATTGGCGGGCCGAGCAAGGGCCAGATTGCGGCAAAGCCGATGTGTATCTGGATGGCGTGCTCCAGAAGACGGTGGATTGCTATGGCATTCCCTCGCCCTACAAGTTCTGGTTTGTGAAGACGGGCCTGGATCCCGCCATGCCGCACACGATCAAGATCGTGGTACGAGGCGACAAGCACGCCAAATCATCTGGCACAGCCATCAAGCACATGTCATTCGAATACGCGGCCGACAGCACCCAGGCCTCGCTTGGATTCTGTGGGGTCATGGGGAAGAATGACTGGTATTACCTGGCATGGGATGGTTCGGCCTACAGCAAGTTGGCCTTCGATGCGAAGGAGAATCTCTGGCGGAAAGGTGGCAAGCTTGTCGTTGGGCACGACTTCATGGCTCCTGACGGGAACGCGAGTGCCGTCCGCCAGTGGCAGGCGCCGCACGCGGGGAAGGTCCGGGTCGAAGGGGTTGTGTCCGTGGCGGGTGGAAAGGGCGACGGGGTGACAGCCGCGGTGTTGCACAACACGGGGACGAACTGGCCGGCGCGCGTTGTTCAGCCGGGGAAACCGCAATCGTGCGATTTCGTGGTCGCGGTCACGAAAGGCGACACGCTGTCGTTCGTGGTCAGCAGCAACGGGACGACTGGCACGGATGATCGCGCGCTGTGGGATCCGGTCATGACGTTCATGGCACCGTAGGTGTAGGGTTAGCAAGAGCCTCGTAAGACAAAGGTGTAACAGGTATGCACACGACAAGTTCGAAAATCAGGAGGATGATCATCATGGCGACTATTGGAGTGAGTACGCTCATACATGCCGGCGATGATTCGACCGGCGGCACACAGGCGGCCGGGGTGAAAGACGCAGCGTTGGCAGCGCAGGAGGCGAAGTTGCGCAGCGACCCGTTGCTGCGCCGTTTTGCCGAATCACGGCGGAAACTGGCCTCGGACCCGTACCGGCCGCTCTACCACTTTGTCACCCCCGAGAGCACGCTGAACGATCCGAACGGGCTCTGCTTCTGGAACGGGCGGTGGCATCTGTTCTACCAGGCCTATCCGCCGGAGAATTCGAACCAGCACTGGGGACATACGGTCAGCGACGACTTAATCCACTGGCGCGACCTGCCTTACGCCATCAAGCCGGGACCGGAAAACGCCTGCTTTTCGGGTTCGACGCTGGTGGAGTCCAATCGGGTCATCGCCATGTATCACGGCACGGGACAGGGTAACATGGTGGCCATCGCCAGCGACCCCTTGCTGTTGGACTGGGAGAAGTTGACCGGGAAAGCAGTCATCACGGGCGTGCCCTGCCCGGATCGCCTGTATGATCCTTGCATCTGGCAGAAGGACGGCATGTACTACTCGCTGTCCGGGGGCGCCCTGCCTAGATTTCCGTCCGCGAAAAGCCAGCGTGCCGAATTCCTGTTCCGTTCTGCGGACTTGAAGACGTGGCAGTACCTGCATCCGTTTGTAGAGGGCGATGTCTTCGGCTATCCCGGAGAGGATGGCGCATGCCCCTACTTTTGGCCGATCGGCAACCGGCACATCCTGCTGAGCTTCAGCCATATCGGCGGCGGATCCTTCCTGCTGGGCGACTACGATACGGCGCGCGACAAGTTCGTGGCTACCCAGGGCGGCCGCTTCAATTTCGGCGCGGTTGTGCCCTCAGGGGTGCATGCGCCGTCAGCTACGCCGGACGGAAAGGGGGGCGTAATCACGATCTTCAACATGAATGCGGGCAAGACCACGCCAGGCTGGGACCAGATCATGAGCTTGCCGCGGCGTCTGACGCTGATCGGCAAGGATGAGCTGGGGGTTGAGCCAGCCGGCCATATCGAGTCACTGCGTGGCACCAATCGGCATCTTGCAGGCGTATCACTGCCGGCCAATCAGGAGGTGGTGCTCGATGGCGTGCAGGGCAATGCGCTCGAAATGGTCGCTGAAATCGAACCCGGCAAGGCGCGCATGATCGAACTGGATGTCCTGCGCTCACCCGGCAAGGAGGAGTACACGCGCATTGTCCTGTTCAAACAGTGCGGCCTTCAGAACTGGGGGCGCAATGTCGACTGGCAGAACAACTGGTATCGGACTTGCGACAGTCTGATCACGCTCGACACTGCCTATTCCTCGACGCTGCCGGATGTCACCTTGCGCTCACCCGAAACCGCGCCGTTCTGGCTGGAGTCTGATAAACCGCTCAAACTGCGCGTGTTCATTGACAAGAGCGTGGTCGAGGTCTTTGTCAACGGCCGCCAGTGCGTGGCTGCCCGCGTCTATCCGGGTCGGGCGGACAGTCTGGGCGTGTCGCTGCGTGCCCAGGGGAGCGACGCGGTGTTGAAACAGCTCGACGCTTGGACGATGAAGAGCATCTACGCGGAGTAGCGG
>JBAXKQ010000243.1:0-3413 GCA_037135275.1 bacterium | reverse complement strand
GTTCCAGACTTACTTCTCCTGAAAGGCGAATACGATCAAATGCTAACAAGTGCGACTGATCGAATGCCTGATATGGGCGGCTCTGTCGGCGATCAGGCCGGCTTGTTTGCTAACATGGCAAGATATGGTGGCGACCACGGTAGGGCAGTCAGGGAGGCCGTATCCAGCGCCTCTGCGGCAGAGAAAGAGGAAAGGTGGTCCGATTGCATTGCTGCATGGCGATTGGTTCTGAAAATGTTCCCGCATGCACTCCTCAAAACGCGTTCAGGGTTTTGGCTGGCCAGGGCGGCAGACTACGGTAAAGACGGTTTGTGGGATCAGGCGATCACCGAGGCTGACAGATCGCTGACTGAAGATCCGGACAATGAACAGGCCAAGGCATTGAAGGCTGAGGCTGCATCAAACAAAGCGAAAGCGCGCGTAAGACCGATGGGCGAACAAAAGAAAGCCAGCCACCCGCCAGAACGGCCCGTCTCGTCCACCATGCTGGTCCAACCCGCAGATCCAAACGAAGAAGCTGCCATCAAGACGTTGCTATCCGGCGGGATCACGTTTATGCCGAACGGCGAGGTGAAGTTCGATACGGCAGGCGTCAACGAACTCCTTGCGCTGGCCGGTCAAGTACGTCGCGAAATCAAGGCCATGGACCTTATTCTCTCGCCCAAAGCTTCGCAGGACTACATGGCGTCGGTGGATGACTTCTGGAAGAAGGCTGCAGAGATTCCGGGAGAATTTGGCGACCGCGTGCGAGTCGGCGCATGGCAGGTGGTGGAGAGTCAGCTGGTAATGATTGCGGACACAACCATCAAGGGAATGATCCTCTCGAGCTCTCCCACGCAGCAGGCTCGCGCGCGCCGCGAATTCATCAAGTTGATTTCCCGAATTGACGGCGTTACAGCCGGGAAAGCATCGGCCTCGTCAGGGCAGTCCGAACTTCGCAAGCGAGTCTCGCTCTTCTTTGACGATGGGTTCTTCAATGACGCCCTGCTGACCGAGCAAGTCGGCGACGATGTGTTTCTGGAGAACAGGATCGTGTGGATTAAGGAGTTGTTTGGAAAGATCCGTGAGAAACGCGGCATGAAGTTAGACAGTCCAGTCAAAGAATAGATAGGGAAAGCAATGAAGACAGCAACGTCACTTGTGGTTTCAATATTGAGTGTGAGTGTCCTCGCTGGCTGTGTAAGCCCCGATGCACGGATGCGTGCTATCCAAGCGGATAACAGCCGGCTAAATCAGGATATCCGTTCCAAAACACGCATGATAGAGGAACTTGCCGCCGAGAAGAGCAGGTTGGCGATGGAGCTGGAGTATAGCTCCAGACGTGCAGAAGTACTCATGAAGGAGAGAAATGCACGCAGGGACGATGAAACTGCACTTCGGAAGGGTGTTCGCGAATTTACCGAACAGATGCAGGCAAGCCTGCAGACCTACTATAAGCGTACTGAAATCGTTGACTATCTTGGCAGCGAATTGATTCCGAGAGCCTCTGATGATTCGCAGAAGAATGTGATGCTTGTAGATCTCGGTAATCCGATCCTGCAAAAAGGTACCATCATTGGTGGTCGTGCATGGGTGACAGGGCCAACAAGGTTATGCTACTGCCTTTTGAGGCAGGAGCCAGTCGGCCGTAAATACAGGGTCGTCACCGTCACGCCTGAGGTCGTTTCTGAAGTCGCTGGGACTCAGAACTGGATCTTCGACATGCCTATGGCTGTACGAAAAGGTGATCTGATCGGCGTTTATGTCCCTGGCTCAGTCTCCATTCCCTATGACGACGTTGACACCGGAGAGGTGTGTGCGTTTTCTGGCAAGGCAGAGGCTAACTCTGTCATTACTATAATTCCTGGAAATACTCGCAGCAAACGCGCCTACTCCTTCGGAGTCATCGGATACTTCGACAGTCCTGTCACTAGCTCTGCCAGTGCTCCACCATTACCCGATCCGCCCACTGCATCTGGCGGAAAGTAGAGGGCGGCCTCAGGGGCAAGGCCCCAGAGGGACTGTGATCGAACAGAGACTGCGCGAGGCAATCCGGAAGGCCGGGCGGTTGCCGGAACCACAGCCGCAGCGAGAGTTCTACGCCGAGGCACTTCTTATCACCATAGCCGGTTTTGTTTACGAAAAGGAGAAGATCGCGATCTACTGCGATGGGTTCACCTATCATGGCAGCAAAGAGAAGCTCGCATCAGATGCCCAGAAGCGCAATCTCCTTCAGGCTGACGGATGGGCAGTTCTCACGTTCTGGGGTCAGACTGACCTCAAATACCCCGAGCGTTGCGAGGAGCAGGTCTGGCGCGTATTCCAAGCAAGACGCACGGCTCCTACGGCGTGATTCGGCAACCCGGGGCGGCCTTAGCCGGAACGATTCAGTTGACAAGTGGTGAGGCCGTGGGTTTGTGTAATGGTTACTATGAATAAACATACACACAAAGACGCCGACGGCACTCACCAATCAGTGACTGTAAACATCAGCACGAGAAAAGGCAACGAGACTATTCGGTTCGGATTCACGGATCAGCGGTTGACAGCCTATGGAGGCATGGCGGTATGGAGTCAGTTCTTGCATAAGAAAGGCTTTCGCAAGCGGCTGTCGGATGTGTTGCCGCACGAGCCAACCAGCCCGAATGCGTACGAGCCCACGGACATTGGTCTTGGTTTCATAGGTGGGATTCTGTGCGGTGCCGACAAGCTCTCGCGTGTGGGGTGGCTGGCGCAAGATGTGGCGGTACCGCATCAATGTCCGGGTTGAAGAATGCCCCATAAGTTGAGCCAATGCTGTGGTTTACCATCATCTGATTGTGATGACGATTCTATGGCGGGGCAGGGGAGTTAGTTTCGGATGTATCAATGTCGGGGCAAATTCGTCGTTGCACACCATTTCCTCAAATTTTCCTCACACTAGGGCGGTCAGAGGGGGTCAAATAGGGTCATTGCAGGTCGTTTAGTTTAACCTGAAAATCGCGGTTGCGCCCTTTAGAATCAATGGTTTACGCTGAATTCCCTTTGTTTATGAGGTAAGTGCAAAAAGGGGGAGGTGCAAGTTCAACTCTCCCCACCTCCACCAAAAAGCCCATCAACAAGCCCTGTAAACAGGGGCTTTGGCGCTGAGGACTGAAGCACTGGACGGAATCGGTCCCCCGTGGGGGGGGCGCATGCCGGGTTGCGTGAAGCCTATTGTTTCTTAAGCCTGCTCTGCCTGACCTGTTCCGCGATCCATGGATAGGTGAGGGCGATCCCATCTTTAAGCGGGAAGCGTGATTGCCAGCCGATCGAGTAGATTCTCTCGTTGCTGAAGTTGCGCGACTGGACCCCGACCGGCCCCTTTACGTGTTTGATCTTGATCCTCTTGCCAGCCGCTTTCGCCACGGTTTCTGCCAGTTCGTCGACGGTGACATATTCGGGGCAGCCGATGT
>JBAXKQ010000242.1:0-3426 GCA_037135275.1 bacterium | reverse complement strand
TGGCTTTTATCCGCTCCTCGAACTGCCCGCGGTACTTCGTGCCGGCCACCATCAGAGCCAGGTCCAGCATGATGACCCGCTTGTCCAGCAACGCTTCAGGCACATTCCCGGCAACGATCATCTCCGCCAACCCCTCCGCTATCGCGGTCTTTCCCACACCGGCCTCTCCGAGGAGGACAGGGTTGTTCTTGGTCCGTCTGCAGAGTATCTGGACGCATCGCTCCAGTTCATCCTTTCGCCCGATGACAGGATCCAGGCCCCCCTTACGCCCAACCGCGGTCAGGTCCCTGCCGTAGAGATCCAGCGCGGGAGTCTTGCTCTTGGGCTGCGCCGGCTGCTGTGCCGCAGCCGCCCCTGCCGCCGCCGCACCCAGCACGGCATCTTCCTCGCCCGGCTCGAAGTTGGGATCCATCTCTTTCCTGACAGCCAGGCGCACCGCTTCAAAATCGACGCCTAGGTTCCTCAGCACCTGCGCAGCGAGACCCTCGCCCTCGCGCAGAAGCCCGAGCAGGATGTGCTCCGTGCCGGCAACCGGCGAATTCATGGCCTTGGCCTCGGCCATGCTCATCTGCAGGACCTTCCTCGACCGCGGCGTAAACGGCGGTTCCCCCGCCGTCTTGACCCCTGGTCCGCCTTCTACCATCTTCTCCACCTCGTACCGCACATTCTCGGCAGAAATATTCATCTGCTGAAGCACTGCAACCGCCACACCCTCGCCAAGCGCAAGAATACCCAGCAGGATATGCTCGGTGCCAACGTACTGGTGGTTGAACCGGATAGCCTCCTGCCGGGCCAGCTGGATTGCCCGTTGCGCATTTGGACTGAAACTGCCGGAGTTGCTCATTCTTCTGTCTTTCCGCGGCACAGGCTACGCCTGCACCGACATCTTCCTGAGTTTATCACGAACCATCCTGGCGCGCAGCTGATCCCGCTCTTCCGGGCTCAGTTCACGCCCCATCATTATCTGCATGTGCCCTGGTTGCGTCAAGAGCATCAACTCCCGAATCGTCGATGCAGAGACGTCGTGAACTATGCCGAGGTTCACACCGAGGCGCAGGGAGGACAGGAGGTCGAGCATCTCCCTCGACGACAAGAGCTGCGCGTTCATGAGAAGCCCGTACGCCCGCCCGACGTGGTCCATCAGGTGCACCTTCCGCCTCTCAACAAGGCGAGCCCTCGCGTTCTTTTCGTGTCTGGACACCTCGAGCACGACATCCGCCAGCCTGTCCACAATCTTCTTCTCGGGCTCTCCAAGCGTCATCTGGTTTGAAATCTGGAACATGTTCCCCGAAGCATCCGTTCCCTCGCCTAGCAACCCGCGCACAGCGAGACCTATCCTGGTCAGCCCCCGGAACACCTGCTCCATCTCATTGAGGAGGCCGAGGGCCGGCAGGTGCAGCATCACGCTCGCCCGCAGTCCCGACCCCAAATTGCTCGGGCACGCGGTGAGGTAGCCCAGTCGCCTCGAAAAGGCGTAACCCACATGCCTCTCGAGCTCCGTGTCCACCTCGTCGATCCTCTGCCACTCGTCCTTGAGCGCCAGCCCCGGTGACAGAGCCTGCATCCGGAGATGATCCTCCTCGTTGATCATGATGGACACGGATTCATCGCTCCTCAGGACAACACCGCTCCCGTCCCCGTTCTCGCTCTGCTCAACGCTTATCAGGTGCCGCTCGCAAAGCACATGCTTCTCAGTCCAATTCAGCGCCGCCATGTCCAGCGCAACGGCTGAGGACATCGACGGCAACCCGCATATGAGCGGGGAAATCCTGTTCATGAGCCGGACTCTCGCGTCAACCGGAGCACGACTGGGAAACAGCTCTCCTTTGATGTTGCGGGCCAGCCTGACGCGACTGCTGACGACAATATCGTCCTCAGCCGTGCCATCCAGCCACACGCTCGGGCGTTCCACCAGGTCTGCAACCGTCTTGATCATCCGATCATCCCTTCCCCAACCCGGCGGCGGTCTTGCCGTCCCGTATCTCATCACGGATTCTTGCTGCTGTCTCGAAGTCTTCCTTTGAGACCGCCTCCTCGAGCTCCCGCTGCATGGCCTCAAGCCGCACATCCCGTGCCGCTACAGGCACCTCGGCTACAGGCACCTTCCCGGCGTGCTTTGTACCCTTCTGCATATCAGCCAGCATCGGCTTCAACTCGGCCCCAAAGACTTCATAGCACGACGCACACCCCATCCTCGCGCCCTTCCTCAATTCTCCCAGCGTAAGATGGCAGGATGGGCAGGCCTTCACGCTGCCTGCATCCTCCACTTCCTCAAGCGCACCCAGCCCCACGAGTATGTCGGTGAGCGACATTGCCCCGTTGACGTTGATGCCATGCTTGGCGGCGCAACCTTCGCACAGGTTGATTTCCCTGGATGTACCGTTCACCACGTGCGTCAGGTGCACGTTTGCCTCGTACTCGCCACATGCTTCGCACTGCATCTTCGCCCCTCAGTAGCACGACACCTAACGGATCACCACGCCCACCGAACCGGCGTATTCCCGGAAGCTCTTCGCCAAGCTGAGCGTTGCAGGACCGGGTACACCCTTGCCTATCTTTCGCCTGTCGATTTTAACCACGCCTATGACCTCGGCGGCCGTGCCGGTCAGGAATACCTCGTCGGCGTTATAGAGATCGTAACGTGTCATTCTGGTTTCCTGGACCTCGTAGCCCCTCTCCGCCGCCAGTTTCATGACCGAGTTTCGGGTGATCCCGACAAGAGTGCACTCGTACGCAGGTGGCGTCATGAGCTTCTTGCCCACCACCGCAAACACGTTGTCGCCTGTGGCCTCGGCAATGTACCCCTGCCCGTTGAGCATCAGGGCCTCAACCACGCCTGCGTTTATTGCCTCAATCTTCCCGAGAATGTTGTTCAGATAGTTCAGGCTCTTGATCGACGGATTCACCGACTCCGAGCTATTTCGTATTGTCGGAACCGTCACGATTTCAAGGCCGCTTTCATAGTACTTCTTGGGATACAATTGTATGTTCGCGGCTATTATGATGACCTGCGGCTTCCGGCACAGGTACGGGTTGAGGCCCAGCTCTCCAACCCCTCTCGTTACCACCAGCCGTACATAGCCGTTCATGGTCTTGTTTTCCTTGCAGATCCTGACCACGGCTTTCATCATGCCGGCCTTGGTCATCGGTATTTCCATGGCTATCGCCCTGGCCGACCTGAAAAGCCTGTCTATGTGATCTTCGAGCAGTGACACAACACCGTCGTAAGTACGGATCCCTTCAAAAACACCGTCCCCGTAAAGCAAACCATGGTCAAATACCGACACGGTTGCCTTGCTCTCAGGCACCATCTTCCCGTTTATGTAGACTTTCATTCTGTCTCTCCGTGGTGTTGTTTTGTCACACTTCACGGCAAGCTACCACGAGAGCATACGGCATGCCAGTTCAAAGTCCCGCAGGCCGAAA
>JBAXKQ010000241.1:0-3449 GCA_037135275.1 bacterium | reverse complement strand
GGGTGAGTGTGTTGCGTTCACCTGCCGTCTCATTACAGCATCTGAACATCGCTCTGGAAGCTGCCATCAAGGACAAGAGAGAGCTGTCGCCAGCCATGGCAGACTTACTGCGCTCCACACTCTGGGTTGCACTGACTTCGGAGCGCGAAGGACAGCACGCGGTGAGCAATGTACTCGGCGCTTTCCGGATGGGGGCACAGTTTGGTCGGTCTACCGCAGGAGACTGGGGTGACGCCTATGTGCTGAAACTCTTGAAGGTATGCACCGATCAAAAGGGAACTGATGGTAAAAGGACTGGCGAGAAACCATGGCTTCACCTCAGCAAGCGGGCGAAGCGGTGCGTTCGAGCTGCTGTTCTTATTGATGACATGGCGGACGTGTGGTGGCGGTTTGTGACGGACGCGCTAGGTTTTGAAAGCAGGACTAAAGCTGTGGGGGCTCCGCAGCCAAAAGGAATATTCCTGGCGTCGAAGCCAGACCAATTCCTCCAGATGCTGGCTGGCTTACCCGAGCGGCTACGTTTGTTTTCGACCAGCGGCGCGCGCTTCTTGTCTGCAGAGGCGCTTCTTGGTGCGCAGCGCGGCGTTGGTCCTGATTTCGTTCTATTTCTCGATCTCCGGCTGTTTCCGGGCGGAATGGCGCAAGGAGGACAAGACTACCTTCGGGAAATTGTTAGCGTTGCTATCGAGGTGTTGGATACCGACCGACATCTGGCTTGGTTGTCCACAGGCGACAAGGCTAAGCTCCGAAAAGAGTTGGAGGTGGCCAGTTTTGGGGCTGCGTCGGACAAGAAGATGCCACCGCAGGAGACCATTCTGCCGCGTCTCCTGAGCCTACTGGATCCCACACTGCCGATCATCATATTCTCCTCCACTCATCGCAGCGAATGGACGGAACCGTTCCGGGCATATGGCAATATCATCACTTCCTTCCGAAAACCCGTGCTTGCCGAGATCGGGCAGGCATGGCCGGACACCGTCACGGGGCTTCGCACGGACTTTGTCGCCGCACTGGACAAGGCTGCCGGCATTCTTGACGCCCGAGCGGCGGTCCGGTCTGTACAACAAACTGCTCTTGTCGAACAAGCGGGCGGGCAAGAGCCAGAAGATCCCGGAGTGGTCGAACTGTTCTTCGACGAGTCCTGCCGCACAATTAAGGTCGAGGAACAGCAACCTGTTGAACAACTCACCGTGGGCTGTGTCGTCGCGCTGGCGCCGACGGCTGACGCAATCAAGGCGTTCTGTAGTGACATGGAGCACGTTAAGAACCCTAGACCAGTTGAATGGGGCCTTTCTTCGTCTAATTTGTCGCGCTATTGTCAAGAGTTTCGCGTGCCCTGGCGTGAACACCTGGGTCGCAAATTGCTCTGCCACCGTCGGTGGAGCTTACTCTGTGACGCTGCCCCTGCCCACACACTTCCCAAACGTCCACAAAATCAAGATTCTCAGTCGCCCAACGTCATCGAGACGGCGATTATGAACCTCCTGTGGATCGCCCAAGCCAACAATGTGCGCCTGTTTGCCGTTGCGCTCAGCGCAAACCAAGGGCAGGCCCGAGACCTCGTTGCCAGCGAGGTTACGGGTATTGATGTGGTGAGTGCGGATTCCCTGCACCACGAACTTGTTGTCCGCCTTACACAGATGGTCTTGTGCCATCCCAAAGTCGCACCGGCGATAGCGAATGGTGGTGCCTCGCTTGCGTTTGATCTGGGTGATCGGACAATTCCTTTGGCCGGAAGGAAGGAGTGCGAGACCGTCTTTCAAGCCACTGGTCTACGCTATTTGGATCAGTCACTTGTCAGTCTTACTCCCGCCGAGCGAGACCAATTGATCAACTCACTGCCTCGTGATGAAGGCGACACGTACCACGAATGGACCCCGGAGAAGAAGACCGTAGTCATCGATTCCGACCACGCTCTCTTCGGCCTTAAGGAGGCCCTCTCCGGGTTAGGCATAACAGGCGCCAAGGTCCATCGCAGCCGTGCGGTGGCTTTGATGGATTTCGGTGACATCGACAGTTGGACGTGGCGACTGGGACGATTTCCCGCATTCCCATTGCAGATCCACTATCTTGCAGACTGGGTGTCATACGTCGCCGGCCGAAAGAATGCCGGAATGGCTTTGCAAGAGTGGAAACCGCTGGAATCCTTCTTTGCGGATGGATTCGTGCAAAAGTACAGTCCTGCGACGCGCCAATTATTGGAGATTGTGTTGTGTGGGCGTCACGGGAAACATGGAAAAGCTGTCGCCGACACCGCAAAATGGCTTCGCGAGAATCCAGAGCCCGGCCCGGCCGAGAAGATGCTGCTGGATACTGTGGCTTCCTGGGCGGGTTCGCTCGAAGGCGCGGATTTGGGCATGATGTTCACCCAGCAGATTGCCAAATGAAACCTCCTTTTGGGAAAGGATATGAATGAAAGCGCTGCTAGTTGACTACGGAGGTAAATCAGGGGCAAAGGATGCCGCGCTGTGCGTCTGCCGTGCCTACGGAAGAATCCTTCGACTGGCCGACGTGAAAGTCAGCATTGTGCAGTTGCCTCGTATTAGCGACGGCGCGGATCTGGTTATCATCGTGCCACGCCAGCAGACTGGTGTCAGTGTGCCGCCTGAATGTCGTGAGGCATTGTGGCGATACTTGATTCGGCACAGTTCCACTCCCTATTGCGTAGCACTTCCAACGACCACTTCCGGGCGCATAGCTTTGGCCGTCCGTGAGGCCAGCCTTTTGGCGATGCTTGATGTGACACCTCCAACAAACCCTCCGCCAGTAGTGCATCCGCGTATTCTGACGTCCCAGGAGATCGTCGAGCAGGCTCTGATTCACCGACTTGATGGCGTCAAGCAACGCGGTTGTTTGAACCAGTGGGTGAAAGAAGTCAGCGAGAGCGCGGACAAACCAGAGGATCGGGTAGCGTTTCTGTCGGGGCTGACTGAGGTGGCCGCTGCTTGTGAGGGCGGCAGATGGCTTTCCGATCACGGCGTCAAAGGGAGCAGGATCTTTCAACGGAGTGGTATCGCCACGTTCCGGTCATGGTGCGATTCGCTAAAGGCGATGAAAGCGGACAGAGCCAACACTCCGCTTAGCGTCGCAGTCCTTGATGACCAACCGGATGTGCTTGAGTCTTTCTTGTTGCCTACGTGGCTGTGGAAACACTCAGGGGTGAAATTTATTTTCACGCCAGTTAGCGCACTTCAGACAACGATTGACTCGTGTACCACAATTACCGGTCGCCTTGACGCCATGGCGGACGTGTTTCTCCTGGATATGGACTGGCGGCATGCCGGGCAGGGAGACAATGATCGTTTCTTTAAGACAGATGGGGACCGCGCTCCCAAAGAGAGCCTGACACTCGATAGCCTCTCCAATCTTGGCAAGTATCTCCTCGATCTCATCGTTCGTTACAATGAGCAATACCGCAATGCTGCTTTTCATGAAGTCGCGGCAGTATT
>JBAXKQ010000240.1:0-3449 GCA_037135275.1 bacterium | reverse complement strand
TTCAAGTGCAGAAGGCAGAATCGACAGGTGGCTTCCGAGATCAACCAGCGCATCTGCCAGAAGTTCCGCAGGCCGCTGCCAGATGTCATAAAAGATCGGATCGTCCTCGGCTGGAACAGCGCCCAGCGCCATGCTGGAAGAACCCTGGGGATCAAGGTCGAGAACGCAGGTTTTGAAACCGTACTGGGCAGCGCGCACCGCCGTAGAGATGGTGCTGGTGGTCTTACCGATGCCGCCCCGCATGGTTGTGTGCGCTATGACCCGAAAATGGTATGAGACTCCATCTTCCTTCAGATACCGTCTGACCCCCTCGGGCGTAATGCCATTGGTTGCAGCGTTCAGCCGAACCAGCTCATGCGGGTGGAACCGGCTCTCAAGCTCCCCAATGCCGATACCGCATTTTGCGGCCAGTTCGCGGGTCGTCAGAAGTGAATAAGTGGTTTCGCCTGTATCAGTTTTCATAACCCAGTCCCTCCAGTAGCGCATCCAGTTGATCAATATCAAGTCCGTCATAACTTATGTCACTGGGGGTGATCACCGTATCTTCCACCTGGCAGCAATGTGCTATCAGCTCCCGCAGATGCTCCAGCAGGCTGTCGGCCAGCCGCCGCGCGACACCGGCCTCGATCAGCCGCCTGTCATAGCGGAGATTGATGGAGAGACTCCCCCCCATGACTGAACAGGTGTAATCAAGAGCAAATGGTGCTTCGATCTCTGGCCCGACAGTCTCTCCATGCGGCTCATCGGCCGGGATGAAGGGACCGGAGCCAAAATCCGCGTCGAAGGTTCCAAGATAGTTGAAACATATCCTGGGCAGTGGAGGCAGTTCAAGCCCCTGTTTCAAGTCATCGGGGGTCAACCAGCGCAATACTCCGTATCCAAGCCCATGGTTGGGCACAGCGCGTACCGCTTCCTTAATGACCCGCAGACGATAGCCGATGTCTTCCCGGTCTGCAAGCTCCAGCAGATGAGGGAAAAGGCTGGTGAACCACCCCACTGTTCTTGAGACATCGAGATCGGCTCCGATATCCTCCCGTCCGTGTCCTTCGAGAGTAATCAGATGACGCCGGGAACCGGTCCACTCATGTAGCGCTCCAGCCAGAGCGGTCAGCAGCAGGTCGGCGGAATCGGAGTGGTAAGCCTGATTGGCCCGGGTAAGCATCTGCTTAGTCTCCTCGACAGACAAACCGATCTGGATCTCGTCAAAATCGGCCGCAGTACCCCAAGCCCGCTCAGGATCCGTCAGCAGCGGCAATAGAGCGGCACCAGCCTCTGAAGTGGCTTGCCAGTAACTCTTTTCCTTCAGCAGTAACTCGCCAGCGGCATACTCACGCAACTGTTCACTCCATAGCTTAAAGGAATCACTCTTACTGGCGAAAGCGAGCGGCTCTCCAGCTATAAACTGTCCATACCCGGCAAGAAGATCCTCGGCCAGTATTCGCCAGGAGACCCCGTCAACCACCAGATGATGGATTACTATCAGCAGACGATCGCCATCCGGCAGTCGATACAGCACGGCAGCCAACAGCGGTGGAGCAACCAGGTCGAAGCTTGCCTGCTGCAAAGCGGCGTGACTTTCCAACGCCGCAAAAGGTTCCGGGGTACTGGTAAGAGCAACCACCTCAAACCGGGGAGCAGGAACATCGGACAGGTTCTCCTGCTGCCAACCATTATCCCCCAGGGCAAAGCTGATCCGCAAGGCGTCGTGATGTGAAACCAGCGCCCCTAACAGGGTACGCAGGGCCTGCTCGTCGAGGCGTTCACGGGAGCCAAGCAGAATGGACTGGTTAAAGTGATGAAGCCCATGCCGGTGCTGTTCGAAGAACCACTGTTGAGCGGGTGTGAGCGGAATCGGCCCGGATACCGCCCGCTGATCTGCTATCCGCACAAGCTTTGTGATCCTGCCGGCCAGTCCGGCAACGGTTGGAAACTGGAATATATCCAGCATCTCCATCTTCAGTCCCTGCCGCTGCAGGCGTGAGCCGACCTGAATCGCCCGGATGGAGTCACCACCCAGGGCAAAATAGTTGTCATGAATACCCACCTGAGCCCGCCCCAGCACACCTTCCCAAACCTTGACAACTATCTGCTCCAGTTCGCTGCGGGGAGCTACATACTCGGTGCCAATCTCAAGAGTTGATAACTGTTTGCCACGCGGGTCAGGCAGTGCCTTGCGATCCAGCTTTCCATTGGCAGTAAGTGGCAGCTTCTCAAGCGGATAAAACCATGCGGGTATCATGTAATCGGCCAGATTTACTGCGAGGTGTTCCCTCAGAGCCGTGACTGTGACCTCATCCACAAAGACAATCCATGCGGCCAGTGCCAGAGTTTCCTTATCACCCTCAAGTGCCAGCACAACACATTCCTTTATTGCCGGATGTTCAAGCAGACGGCTTTCGATCTCTCCCAACTCAACTCGAAAACCCCTGATCTGCACCTGATGGTCGTTACGACCCAGGTACTCGAGCCCACCTGATCGGTTCCAACGCCCAAGATCACCGGTCTTGTAGAGCCGACCTCCCGGCTGGAAGGGATTGTCGATAAAGCGCTCGGCAGTCAGTTCAGGCCGGTTCAGATAACCACGACTGACTCCGCTCCCACCCACGTACATCTCACCGGGCACTCCCACCGGCATCAAGTTCATTGCAGGATCACAGACATAGACGGTCGTCTCAGGAACGGGGCGACCGATCGGGCTTTTCCCCCCCCCGGCCAGTTCCTCAGAGGTCAGGCAATGGTAGGTCACATGCACTGTTGTCTCCGTAATACCGTACATGTTTATCAGAGCCACAGACGGGAATCGCTCAGCCCAGCGTTGTAGATATGACGGTTCCAGACGGTCCCCGCCGAAGACCACGTAGCGCAGATGCGAGCTCCAGTCATGGCGATGTTTTAATGCCTCTTCAATAAATCCGTAGAAAGCGGCCGGTGTCTGGTTCAACACAGTTACCCCCTCATCCCTGACAATAGCGGCATAGCGGGCAATGTCACGTACTTCCTCACGACGGGGAATCACCAGCCGCCCCCCCCGCAGTAGCGCACCGTACATTTCCCATACCGAAAAATCAAAACAGAATGAGTGGGATTGAATCCAGACATCTTTCTCAGAAAATTTAAACTGCAACCGATCGTTGAAGAGGAGTCGCACAACGTTTTGGTGTTCCACCACAACCCCTTTCGGTTTGCCTGTGGAACCGGAGGTGTAGATAACGTAGGCAGCATCGGTGGCGGACACCCCGTCCCTGCGCTCCACCTGTAGTGACGGGAGATCGTCGGGTAAACATATCTGCTCCATCATCACCAGTTCACGGGTTCCGGCGTACGCCTGTTCACGTTCCGCTGTGGAGACAAAGGCGATACCTTCAATCTGGCGCAACTCGATGCCGGACAGATGAGATATGGCGCTCCCCTCCGCAAGAATCAGCCTTGCTCCTGAATCATCCAGCATG
>JBAXKQ010000239.1:0-3505 GCA_037135275.1 bacterium | reverse complement strand
TCGGTCGGCCTGTACAAGGGCAACATCCAGTTTCACGGCCTGACCGGCTGCGGGGCATCAATATACAACGAGGCAGACTCCTCGATGGAAGCCAGCGCCGGGCTCAACCCGGTGAGTTCGCAGGGCTTCGCCGAAATCCAGAGCGTGGAGGCGCGTGCCCTCGCCCGCGCAGGCCAGATCAGGAAGTAGGACCGGAACCGGTACGACGGGCTGGCCGGCGGCCGGCCCCGTCCCGGCCAGGACAGACCGTACGTAACGAGGCGCCAGTCATGAAGCCAGGTGGCAAAACGAAAGCAACCACTGCGCGGCCAGCCGCACGCCGCCAATCCGGCTTGCGGCATGACGCGATGCCGGTGGCCATGACAATTGCCGGCTCCGACAGCGGCGGCGGCGCCGGACTGCAGGCCGACCTGAAGACTTTCAACAGGCTCGGCGTCTTCGGCACCACGGCCGTCACATGTGTCACCGCGCAGAATCCCTCCGCAGTGAAAGCTGTCGCAGCCATTCCGTCCCGTGTCGTGTCACTGCAGATCAGGATGATCCGCGACGCATTCCCTGTGGCGGCGACCAAGACGGGCATGCTCTATTCGGCGGACATCATCAAGGCTGTCGCGCGCGCGGTCAGGGAGCTGCGGATTACACCCCTGGTGGTGGACCCGGTCATGGTGGCCACATCAGGTGCGCGCCTGCTGAGAATGGATGCAATCCATGCTCTGTGCGACGAGTTGCTCCCGCTGGCTTCGGTCGTGACCCCAAACATCCCGGAGGCGGAGCTGCTGGCGAACTGCACTATTGCCTCGCGCTTCGATATGCAGCTCGCGGCCGAGTGGATAGGCCGCCAGTGGAACGTGCCGGTGGTCGTCAAGGGCGGCCACATGAAGGACAAGGTCCTGGCGAACGTACTCTATGACCGGGGCGCCATGCACGTTTTTGAATGTCCACGCGTAAAGACAAAGTCAACACACGGCACCGGGTGCACATTCTCGGCTGCCATTGCCGCCCTGCTTGCGCGCGGCCACGGCCTTCCGGCCGCAGTCGAGGAGGCAGGCTTGTTCACGGCTAACGCAGTGGCGATGTCACTGCGTGTCGGCAGGCACATGGCCCTGAATCCCTGAGACTATGTCCACCCGCCATCCCCTAGTCGGTGTCACTGTCTGCTTAATGGCCGGCACCTGGTGTGGTCTCACTCAGGAGGTCCAGGCATCAGCAGTCTTCGTCGCCGCTTGGCTCTGCCTCCTGCTCGCACTTCTCGCCCTCCGGTCGCCACGGCGACCAGCCTGTGACTCCACGGATGCCGCTCCATGGATCCAGCCCCTGCATGTCTCGGCCCTGCGACAGCTTCCTCTGTTTGCCACCCTTGTGCTCACAGGCTGGGCTGCCGCGGCTGCCAGGATCGAAGAAAGCAGGTCGTGCACGCTGACTGGCCTGTGCGGTGCGGATGGCGCCACGGTCGAGATGGAAGGTGTCATCACCGACGATCCTGCAATGCTGGGAAGCGCCCTCACCAACCGGACCTTGTGGCAGTTCACCCTGCAGCCTTCATTCGTGCGCAGCGCCTCGAACGCTCCTGCCATGCCGGCCCGCAACCCGGTAGTCATCCGTCTGCCTGTCTGGAACGACAGGAAACCGCCTGCTTACGGCGAAGGCTGGCGCATCGCCGGAAGGCTCAGGCAGGACGGGACGGACCGCATCGTTCCGTCGCGCCGTTTCCACCTCTCGGCGGATGGCATGCGGTCGACTCGCCTGTCTGCCGGTAACGGCAACCCGCTGGCAGGATGGTGTTACGGACAACGGCGCGTGGTTGCGAATTATCTCGCCACCGGAATCGGCGACTTTCCGGGGCATGTCGGCCTCCTGCGCGCCCTGATCCTGGGGTACAGGCAGGACCTGCCGCCGGATGTCAGGGACGACTTCGCATGGACGGGGACACTCCACATCATCGCCATATCGGGGTCCCATGTCGTCGTGGTCGCCGGGATCCTGATTTTCGTTCTCCAGGCCTTCGGCATATCAAGGATGCACTGGGGACTGTTTCTCGCGCCGCTGCTGGCGGGGTACACGGTGGCAATCGGCATTCCGGCGAGTGCTGCGCGAGCCGCGCTTATGGCCGTAATCTACTTTTCCGCGCCGCTCCTGCGAAGAAAGGCCGATGTCCTGTCATCGCTGGCACTGGCCGCGCTCATAATCCTTGGTGTTGCCCCGGCACAGCTTTTCGACCTGGGGTTCATCCTGTCGTTTGTCTGCGTGCTGGGCCTGATCATCCTCTGCCCGCTCATCAATGACCCGCTCATGAAGCTGCTGGAGCCCGATCCGCTGCGACTGCAGCCGGAGGAGCGATGGATCACAGCGGCACGGAGCGTCGGCAGGTATTGTGTTTCACTGCTGGTGCTGGCTGTTGCAGGCTGGCTGGTCTCGACACCCTTGTCAGCCTACTACTTCGGCAGGTTTTCCATTGTCGCGCTGCCGGCTAATCTCATCATCATACCGATGGCTTTCCTGATCCTGGTTGCCGGCTGCCTCTCCATCGCGCTGGGGCCGTGCCTTCTTCTCTTCGCCGACATATTCAACCACGCCAATCTGGCACTGGTAACACTCATGCTCCGGAGCATGGACCTGTTGGCCCGCATCCCCGGCGGCAGCATCGAATGCAAGTGGCCGCTCTGGGCCATGCTGCTCTGGTACCTGATCCTCGCCATCGCCGCAATCTGGCTGCACTCCCGGCAGCTCGAAAGGCGCGAGAAGCCCCTGCCCGCCACCTCTTAGCCGGAACGATTCAGTCCAAACAAGAACTTCCTCGACTCCGCCTGTTTCTGCTCCCCGGAGGGGAGCAACATGATAGCCCGAGGTAAAACCCTGGGGTTATGAATGTCAATTGCCAAACTTGCGGCCGTTGGGTGCGAGACGGGCATGTGTCCGTGGCTGCCAAGTTCGACCCCTCAGCAGCAGAATAGGGACACCCATCAAAAGGACAGAATAGGGATGGACAGAATAGGGCCGATTGGGTGGAGCCACCACGGGGACAGACGTCCGGGGCGTGCCCTGTGCATGAATGGGCAGTGGCAGACCTACGTGCGCAAGTAGCCTGAACAACCGTTCTTCTCCCGGCACTAAAACAAATCGGCCTCCAACAGATGTTGGAGGCCGATGTTATCTTCAAGCATTCCACTTCTACATACGAGTGAGTGTAACTGTCATTGTGATCGTTTGACCACTATCCTCGTCAACTTCGGTCCTGGTTACAACAAGCGTGTTCCCGTTCACCGTGTATGGCATCGTCTGAACGTCGGCCGGATCCTTCGCCGTGGCCTCCCAGGACATTGTCACCTGGCCATCAGCCGCAGTCCAGGTCCCTACGCCTGTGTCTGTCACACCTCCATCAACCTCGGTTTGCGAAGCCGTTCCATCGGCGTTTATCACGAGGGTCATTATGGTCTCAGGAGCGACATCCACTCCGGCCACCGTGAATTTCGTCACACGCCACGTTCCAACAATCGGATTGGCTCCA
>JBAXKQ010000238.1:0-3532 GCA_037135275.1 bacterium | reverse complement strand
GCCGTGGCCTTGGTGGTCTTCCAGTCCTGCGTCTGTTTCTGCTTGAGCAGCCACACCTTGCAGTCCTCGACCGCCTGGGCGTCGCCCATGACTTCGTCAAAGGCCTCGATCATCAGCGCCTGCGTCTCGATCGGTGCCCGGTACCACCACCAGCTCAGCTCCGTGTCGCGCCAGAACAGCCCCAGCTCCTCGTTGCTGACGCTGAATTCCTTGATGGACTTCATGATCGCCAGCGGCGTTTCAGCATCGCCGAACCGTTTTAACGCGATGGCCAGATGCCCCTGCGACTGCCGGCAGTCCAGTTTCAACCAGTATTTCTTGCCCTGCCCGAGCCAGTAATCCAGCGCCTCCTGGTGCTCTTTGGCGATGGGCTTGTCCTTGAGGAAAAAGCTCCGGCCGTAGAGATAGAACGCGATCGTGTTGCTCAGATGGTTATCTTCCTGGTGGCCGTCTCGCAGAATCTCGCGGTAGATACGGTCCATCCAGCCGTCCAGCGCGGCGAGTGACTTGAGCGCCGGTGCCATGTCCACCTTCTCCGCCCCGAGGTGCCGCATCCGGCCGAACCCGGTGGCGATGTAGAGCGTCATGTACTCGTCGCCCCGGAATCCCGGGAACCACGGCCACAGGCCGTCGCCGAGCTGCATTTGCGCGAGTTTCTGGAACGTGTTCTGCGTTTCGGTGTCGAGGTGGTTGGCGTCGAACAGGATGCCGACGTTGCGCCGCGCCTGGCTTTCATCCTTGGCTTCGCGCAGCCACGGGGTCTCCTCGAGCATCACCGACTTCAGATCCTGGTTCTTCTCCAGCGGACTATCCAGCGTCGGGGTGTTCTTCCATTGATCGAAGATCCGCCGGATCTTCGGGTTGGAGTTGGCAATGAACTGCGCCAGCGAATTGGCGTAGAGCCGGTTGAACGTGACCTCGCTGCACTCGTTCTGGGTTTCCATCAGGTACGGCAGCGCCATCACCGCGTACCACGCCGGCTGGCTGACCATCTGAACGGTCAGGTTCTCCTGCTTCAGCGTTTTCGATTTTCCGGACTGCATCAGCTTCGTGAACTCGAACGTCTTCGTCTGCGCGCCGCGGATCGGCAGCGGCAGCGACTCCGTCACCAGAATCCGCCGCGACAGCACCGGCAGGTAGCCCTCTTCGCCGTCGCTCAGCCGGTCCGTCGCGCCCACGGCCTTGTAGGTCAGGAAGTCGCAGCCGTCGGGAATGCTCACGCGCCAGGCGTAGGTCTTCGATTCCTTCGCCGGTATATCGAACGAGTATTCTGAATTCCGAATTCTGAATTCCGAATTCATCTCCTTCAGCGTCCGCGCATCCGCAAACGAGAGCCGCACCTTCCCTCTCTGACGCGCCGCTGACAGGTTGCTGACCTTCACGGTGAACTCGATCACATCGCCTTCGCGCACGAACCGCGGCGGGTTCGGCTCGACCATCAGGTCCTTGGCCGTGACGGCCTTGTCGGTGAGGAATCCGCTGCGCAGATCGCGATCATGGACAAACCCCATGAACATCCACTCCGTCAACGCCTCCGGCATCGTGAACTCCATGCGCACCACGCCCTCGGCGTCGCTGACAAGTTGCGGGAAGAAGAATGCCGTCTCGTTGAGGTTCTTGCGCGCCGTGACCTTGCTCAGATCCGGGCCGGAGGGTTCGTCAGTAACGCTGTCGTCGTCTTTCTCACTCGCCCGCAACCTTTCCACCTTGTCAACGCCTGCCTTTCGCTTCGTCTGCTCTTCCATTTCTGGCGCGCCGCGGGCGGCGGCGGCCATTGGAGCAGGGGGTGCGCATTCAGCCATGAGAGCGTTGGCACCCGCGACGGATACGACCTGATTCATGATCGTACCGCCGCCCCTGTCGCCAAAGTACCACGAGAGGTGCTGCGTGATATCGGCCGGGTAATGCCGGTAGGTCAGCTCCTCAACCGACCGGTAGTCCTGCTTCCATCCGCTAAGGATGTGATCGAAACCGGCCGTGCTGTTCTCAAACTGCGCGCTGAAACCGCGGGTGTTCTCGCGGCGGAACACGTTGAACCCCTGCATCCAGTTGTGCGGCTGGTACTGGTCAAGCGAGGCGTCATAGAGCGTGGCCACCATCTCCGCCACCGCCTTCTTCGCGTCAGGGCCGGTCACCACCGCCGTCCATCTCTCCTTTTTGCCGGGTTCGAGCTTGGAGGTGAAATGTTCCCACTTCACGGTGAATTTCTTGTTCGACCACGGCACATCCACGACCCGGTTTTCGAGATACGCCCGGTTTTCGCGGACATACGTGATGCGGATCGTGAACCCGCCGCGCATCTCCTCGGTGGCGGCCTGCTCGATGATCTCCTGCGTCCGATCTTCCCCGGTCCAGAAGGCGCGGAGAATCTTGCCGCGATGCTCCAGTTCGACGTACGCGCGGCCCGTGTCGTAGCCGGTGCCCCAGAGCGCAACGAACGTCTCGCCCGGCTCGACCGACCACGTCGGCGACGCAAAACGGTTCGCCAGCCGAACCGGGTACTTCGCCGCCTTCACGTCCGCCACCTGCAAGGTCCGGCGCGCGGTCACCGCTTTGCCGAAGCGGTCCTGGGTCTCGACCATGGCGCGGTAGACGCCGGACTTGAGCGGCGTCGTGAACTTCATCTGGCCGGTTGCGTCGGTCTTGAACATCTGCTTGGCGACCACCTCGGCCAGTTCCCAGGAGTCCGGGTTGGCCGGGTCGGATTTGGGTTCAGCGCCGCGCAGCAGGGCGCGCCGGTCAGACCAGTCGGACCAGTTTGACCGGTTGGACAGGGACTGCCGCACGACTTTTTCCGGCTGCTTCAGCGCGTAGATCTTCACCGTTCCTTCCGCCGCCTGGGGCTCGCCGTCGAGCGTTGTCGTGCCGACAGTCCATTCCACCGGCTTGTCCTGTGTCTGCCACTCGTCGGCGCCGATCGTCGCGCTAAGCGCGGTGTATCCGGCCCGCACGCTCTGGCTGTCCGAGCGCGTCTCGCCGGTGGTGTCGGTTACGTCGGCATAGACCGTGTAGGTGAACGTGGGATCGGTCTTCTCCGGAACCGAAAGATCCGGCAGGGCGGCGAACTTCACCGTGAAAGCCCCGTCGCTGCCGGTCATGGCCGTGCCGTGGGCGATGGGCGTGAGGGCGTCTCGAATGGGCGGCAGGCAATACCGGCCCCACCAGCACCAGTCGGGGACCTGCACATTACGCACCACCCACCACTGCACCTTGGCGCCGCCTATGGCCGCGCCGGTATAGGCCGTGGCCTTGCCGGGAACGGTGATTCCCGCGCCGAGTTTGGCCGCCTCCTTGGGCCGCGCCAGTTCGACTTGGAACTTCGGCCGCTTGTACTCCTCGACGTTGAAGCTCGCGTAGCCGTTCGGTCCGTCCTGGACCCGCAACGACATCTGGCCGGCGACCGTGCCGCCCGGCGCGGTGAAGCTGCCGGAGAACGCGCCGTAGTCGTTGCACTTCTGCTGCTGCTTTGCCACTTCCTTGCCGTTGTTGTCGTGGAAAATCACGGTGAGCGTCTGCCCGGCCAAGGCGCTGT
>JBAXKQ010000237.1:0-3542 GCA_037135275.1 bacterium | reverse complement strand
CCCTTGACCGCCACGCTTCCCCGATGCTCGCGCCTCGCGCCTCCGGCGCCGGACGTCTGGAAAGGATGGTCGACGTGATTGCCAGGCGCTGTCTCGGCCGCCTGAGGATTCCGGAAGTGGCCAGGGAAGCCGGCCTGACGCGGGCCTACGCCATGCGTCTGTTCCGCGCCAGCATGGGGATGACAATGCTGGAATACATCACCCGGCAGCGCGTCTCCCACGCCCAGCGGCTGCTGGCGACCACGGATCGGGGAATACTGAATGTCATGGAATCCTGCGGATTTTCATCAACAACCCGCTTTTACAAGGTCTTCCGCGACATCGCAGGCTGCAAGCCCGGCGACTATCGGCGCAAGTTCCAGCTTTAGCCTATGGTTTCGGTGCCGCGCCCGCCGCATTCGGTTTCTCAACCGAAGTCACGGTGATCGATATCGCGGCCTCGTTCGAGTGGTTGGTCTCCATCGTCTTGCCGTCTTGCGCCTTGAAGACGTCGCTCGCCTACTTGCCACAGACGTCCCCGTCTACCTCGGCTCAACCGTGATGGAGACCGTGGCCTCCTTGGTATAATTCGTCTGCACCGTACCGTCCGGCGCCTTGACGGCGTCCCAGGCCTTGAAGGTAAAGGAATCGGGACCACGGAAATCCTGCTCCGACTTGTACTCCGGCGTCGGCAGATTGCCGGACATCTTGCCATGCTGCGGTGGAGTCACGACAACGAACTGCAACGGATCGTCGTCGTCGTCCCGCACGGGCATCCGGATGCCAGTGCCCATGCCCTGCTTGCAGACTATGTTCGTGCTCCAGGCCACCGGCAGGCGATTCGCGCCGCGCGTCACCGTGATGATCACGCTGTTCGAGACGCCGTCGCCCTTGCCGTCCGTAACAAACAGACTCACGATATTGGTGCCGAACTTCTCGTAGGTATTGCTCACGACCGAACCCGAAGCGGTGCCGCCGCCCCTCTTGTTCTTATCGCCAAACTTCCACAAGTAGCGAAGCTGATCGCCATCCGCGTCCGTGGCCGTCGCCTTGAACTCCACCGTCAACGGCGCGGTGCCGTTCGTCGCCGAAGCGGACACCTCCGTGATCACCGGCTCCTGGTTTATGACGCAGACGAGACGCACGCCCAGATCGGAGGCGTCGTAGGGCGGCGGAAACTCAACATGCGGCCACTGATCCACACGGCGACACGCCGCGCGACAGAAAGCCGGCATCGAGTTCCACGCGCCGCCGCGGAAGCCCAGATAGATATTCTGCGGATCGTTAGGGGGGTTGAAGGGATCGGTGACGGCGGCGGTGCCCCAGTCGTTGGTGTACAGATCCGACGTCCACTCGGCCACATTGCCGATCATGTCGTACAAGCCGAAGGCATTGGGCTTCTTCTGGCCCACCGGATGCGTGCCGGAATAGGCGCTGTCGAACTGGCGGTCGTGCCACTTGCGGGTGTCGAAGGCCAGCGCGTTCGAGATGCCGCTGTTGCCGCCGTACCAGGCGATGTCATTCAGCTCCGGCCCGTTATACGCGCCCTTGAGGGTCAGAGGTCCATTGTAGAGCGCGGTCTTGGATCCAGCGCGGCAGGCGTATTCCCACTGCGCCTCGGTCGGGATCAGGAACCGCAGACCGGTCCCATAGGCGAGGTCGGTGAGTCTCGCGGCGAACCCGCCGGGGGCGTTGTAGGCCACGTTCTCAACCGGCGCCTTGTCGCCGGCATACTTGAACTTCGATGGGTTGCTTCCCATGACCCGCATCCACTGCCCCTGCGTGATCTCATACTTGCTCATCCAGAATCCCTTGGTGAGGGTCACGGGGTGCAGTGTCTCGTTGCCTGCACGGCCGGCTTCTGACTCGGGGCTGCCCATGTCGAACTCGCCGGGCGGAATCCAGACGAACTCGATAACGGTGTGCGGCTCGGTCCATGGCTTGCCGAGCTCGGGCTTGGCCGGCCCTTCGGGGATCTGGGGCATGGCATTGCCTTCCAGCACCTCGATCTCGCACTCGGGCCAGTAGAAGGTCTCGGACACGTCACCAATCTTGACCGTCTTTGCCACCGGAATCGCCGGCCAGGTGGCGACAATGCCTTCCTTACCGCGTCCCAGAATCTGCCGGTCCGGATAGAGTTTGCCGTCCACTTCCGCAACCACGGTGACATACCCGGCTTCCTTGCCTATCGGGCCGAGGGGAGCGCGGAAGGTGCCGTCCTCGGAAGAGCGGACGGTGACCCGCGGCTTGGCCTTGCTTTGCTCCATCTTTTCGACGACCGGCACACCGCCGCCGCCGAAGACGTACACCGGCGCGCCAGCCACGGGTGTGCGCTTGCCGTCCTTCGTCACCTTCCAAACGCTGCCGACCACGCCACCCTCCGGCGCGGCGGACGCCGTAAGCAGGCGCATGCCGCGGGCGGGAATATAGAGCGGGCCGAACAAGGTGAACCCGGCCCCCATCTTGCTCGTCTTCACGTAGCCGCCGGTAATTGGATCCTGCAGACAGCCGATGACCATCCCGGCCCGGACTGACTTGTCCTTCTGCGTCCTCAGCTTGATGTTCACCTTGACGTCGTCACCACCCATCGGCGGGGTAACGACGGACTCCTCGCGACGCCAGTCGCTGTCGTCCGGTATGTACGATGTGTCCTGCTCGGCCAGCACGTTGCAAAAGGTGACCCTGTTCTCGCCGCCGAACAGGTAGCCGGGATTCTCGACATACAGAAGCTCGCGAACCGGATGGTCGCTCTCGTTGACGAGCACCATCATCACCTTTCGTCCGGCGGCTGGCTCGCGATCCGATGCCGGGCGCAGGAATAGCGAGGTGCGCACGCGACCGGCCGGATTCTCCGTGGTGAGCGCAAAGCCCTGCTTGGCGTCGGCCTCGAATTGCGCGCCATAGCGCACCAACCCAATGCCGAAGTCCTCAGCGCGCCAGTACGGCAGGAACTCGGTCTGGCCGTCGTTCTTAAAGTAGCCGAACGATTCCAGGGCGTTGACCACGTCGGCGGCGTTGGCGCGGCTTGCCAACCCGGCGATATCTACGCCGATATCGTGCACAAGCGCGCGGCCCAGGATCATGTTATCCACGGCCAGCGAGCCGCCCGGCGTGACCAGCGCCCTGCCGTTCGAGCGCAGTTGTACCGCCAGGGCGGTGTGCGTGGCGGCGAGATACCGGAACAACCCGAGCGGGTAACGGTCGGCGATCGTGTTCGTGGCCGTCAAAGCGTCGCCGCCGATCGCGCCTTCCAGGATGGCGCGCGCCGCGACGGTTTCGCAGACCGACCCGGCGTCAGCCCGGACCAGGAGATTGCTGCCCGTGAGGGCGCCGCGCGATGCCGCATCCAGCGCCGGTGTCGCCGCCTTGTCCGTCCACGGCTGCCACTGCTGCTGCCGCCGGTCCGCCACCGGCGAGCGGGAAGGATGCACCAGCAGCGTGAAGCCGGCCGTACGTTCCCCGCCGCCCGGGGACTTGTTGGCAATGGCGATCTTCCAGATAACCTTCCGATTTTCCGTCCCCTCCTCGCGCTTGCGCTCGACCGTCATCGAGGGTTCCTTGCC
>JBAXKQ010000236.1:0-3547 GCA_037135275.1 bacterium | reverse complement strand
GGTCCATCTTTCATGGCTACGCGCATCCAAGAGGCCCGGTAGCACCCCTTCGAACTCTCTATGTCAAACAGCAGGGATTGACCGACCGGCGGTTTCGTTAAGGTCTGGGTCTTCACGGTCAAGGCCTGTATTCCTACGGGAGAACCGATCGCAATACTGTTTGTGACTCCATCGTCCATCCAGATACGAGCCATGAGTTGCGGTCGTTCCTCTTCCTCCGATGACCCTTTCTCGGCTGGTCGTTCAGCCATGGTGGCAAGAACAAGCTGCACGTGGGTCGCGCGGTCGCCAGCGGGCAGGGAATCATTGACGACCGTCTTGATGGTCTCTGTCGCAGAGACCAGGGAGCGGTCCGTTTGGGCCAGGACCAGTTCACGGAAGTTGTCATAGGCGAGGGCGCCGATGATGGACATGGCTATGGTCACTGCCAGGGCAATCGGGATCGTCAGCCGCCATTTCAGGGCCAAAGGCTTCATGACGGCGAGCCCCCCAGCCGATACCCCGCTCCGCGAAGGGTCTGGATCAGTTTATACCGTCCATCCGGGTCCAGTTTTCGGCGCAAAGAAGACACGTACACCTCTATGACGTTGGAGAACTTCTCACTTTCGAAATCATACAGGTGTTCCATGATGTCTGCCTTGGACACCACGTGGCCGCCGCGCATCGCCAGGTACTCGAGGAGGCAGTACTCCATGGAATGCAGTATCACCGGACGCCCGTCCGCCATGACCTCGCGCGAGGCGGTGTTGATTACCAGAGGGCCGATGCGGACGACCGGTTCGGCCCGCCCGTGGCAGCGACGAATCAACGCCTTGCAGCGGGCGGCCAGTTCGGCCAGTTCAAAGGGCTTGGTCAGGTAGTCATCCCCGCCTTCGTTCAACCCGCGCACCAGATCCTCCATGGTGTCACGCGCGGTCAACACCAGCACCGCGGTTTGAATACCGGCGGCCCGGACCTGCTTCAGAATGCTCCACCCATCGACTTTTGGGAGCATCAGATCCAGAATGATCAGGTCGTAGGGATTGGTCAAAGCCATGTGAAGGCCGTCCTCACCATCGGCGGACACATCCACAGCATAGCCACCCGGCTTTCGGAGGAAGCTTGCGATGTTCCGCGCCAAACGAGCTTCATCTTCAACAATGAGTACGCGCACGCCCCGGTCCTCCGTCGCAACTGGTGGAACAGAGTGGAGACACATAGTGATGGCGTCAACGCTAAACCCGTTGTTCCGTCGCCGTCATTCCGTCGTAATGCTGACAAGTTCCTCGCGTTCGGCCGGACCCTCTACGACAATAGTCGCTACTTGCCCTATGCCAGAAGCGAAGTATTTGTGCTCCACCACGCCTGGCTCTATGTCAGAGTAGTCCTTGGTCATGACGCATTGTGTGAGGGAGCCGTAGGGAGTAGTTATGGCCTCATTGACACTGAGCACTTCTGTCTTGTCTTCGGCTACACCCGCCATGAATTCCTGCCGGAAAGTAGTTCCAATATGGTTTGCGGGATCAGACTGCATGACCATGCCGGGCTTCGCTCCCCCTACACCCGCCTCCCACGTTCCTTCGGTATTCACGGTGGTACCATCATATTTCTTAGTGTCTTCACCGAAATACCAGACATTCCCATCCTTGTCCTGTGCATACCAGTCCCATGTATCCTCGGCGAGCGCTCCATCCACGGTCACGACATCGTGGACCACGACGCAGGTGACCCCGAGGATGACTTTCGTATCGTGAGTGGTGGTGACTGCCACATTTTCGGTGCCATCAGCGTTCGTTATCAGGTAGTGAAGCGTTCTCCCGGGCACAAGCGGGAAGAAAGGATTGTCCACTCCTGCGACGAAATTCGCCGGGTCAATGGATGGATTGTAGACGTCGCTGTTGTCGCTGCCTCCACACCCCGACATCAAACCGATCACGCAAACGGCCGACACCAATATGAACCCTTTAACGATGCGTTGCATAAACCCCCGCTTTCTATATTTGTCGGCATATTGAAGAACTCAGAATCCGGGGAATGCCGACCGTTCTCCCGAATTATTTCATTGGCGCGAACTCTACACAATAGAACCTGAAATGAAGCTGAAACTGCCACCAAGAATGCGATTTGCGGGTAGAACGAGTGTTGTCAATCAGCCGTTCACGTTTCAGGTTGGCTTCAGGCTCCGTAGTCTATCATCCCCTATATGAACAACTTGAGAAAGCTGACCATTCTTGCCTTGCTGTTCTCGGTCGCCTTGTCAAGTGCGGCCCAGTTTAGGATTTCGTCTTTTTTGCCCGATGGCGGGTTAGTCTTGACCAATGCTTTCACGAACGGCGTCTGCACCCTGAGAAGCACGACGAATCTGGTGGCAGGGCCTTTCCTGCCGGTTCGGAATGTCTTCACCACTACGACCGTCGCACAGGCAAGCAATGCACTGACCGGCAACGTCGGTTTCTACCGGCCACAGGCCTGGGACTTGTCGGGGGGCCGGGCTGGTTTCACGAATCTCACCCTCGTCTACGGCCTGCTCACAACCATCGCCGGGGCGGGTGGCCCCCCGAACACAAACAACTGGCTGCCGCAGTACGAAGGTGGTCCAGCAACGAATGCGGTGCTGTCCGGACCGCATATCTCCATTGGCGATCGATGGGGCCGGATCTATGTCGCGGAAAAGGATGGCCATGCCATCCGGAAGATCAGTCCAGACGGTACAATCGTCACTGTCGCCGGGACGAACGGTCCTGGAAACGGCCCAGACACAACCGTGAACGGAACCCTGTGTGCTCTGGACGGCTGTAATGGATTGTGGGTTAAGAAGGACGGTACCGTGTTTATTCTCGATGCCGGAAACAACAAGATACGCCGACTCGATACGAATGGGACAATCCGAACTCTCTTCACTGTTCCACCAGCTTACGCGATTGATCGCGGTCTTTGGGTGAGTGAGAACGAAACCACGGCTTATGTGGGTGCCAAGACAAATGTGCTGAAATGGGTGGATACGGTGCAAGTGACATCATTTTCAACCAACTACCAATCGCTTGGAAACATCGTCGTTGACCTGTGGGGTAACCTGGTGGTGGCTGACCGCTATGGCAATCGAGTTTACCGGCTCGACAGCGTGGGGAATCGGACCCCCATCGCCGGCAACGGAGCCAAAACCGGCGGGGGAGACGGCCAACTGGCCTTGAACACCGGCTTGGAAGAGGTGCGCGGCGTGTGGTTCATGCCGACCGGCGCGTACTTGCTGTGTACGCATAAAGGCAGCGACGTGTGGTATGTCGATACCGCCGGCTACAATCACCTTCTCCTGAACGGCGCATCTCATGACGAGCATGCCGGTGATGGCACCTGGTTCTACAACCCCAGCGAGTATCGGGTCAGCAAGTGCCGAGCTGTCACTATGGATTACGATGGCAACATTCTGGTTACCGAAAACGACCTGGGCTATGTCCGCAAAGTGCGGTTCCTGCCTCTCGGGCCGTGAGTGCCGCCGCTTGATCGGGGGTAAACCGGACCTGCAAAGCGGGCATTTCAGGTTCATTTCAGGTTCGTTCGGCTACCATTC
>JBAXKQ010000235.1:0-3559 GCA_037135275.1 bacterium | reverse complement strand
GATCGCAACAGTGGTGCGTCGACTATTATTGCGGTTCAGACGGCGGATCCCATGCGTAGTCGCCAGTTGATCGAAAGGCTGGTCGTTCTCTTTCCGACAGCATTCTACCAGTTCCGGCCATGGACCGGACTGGAGACGTGGATGCAGAAGGAACAGTGTTTCGCGCGCGTCGAGGCGTTTCTGCCTGTCGATGAATCTGCCCCGCGCGAAGACCTCCATGATTTGGGTTCGGCCCTGCGCCATATGGAGAAGGTCATGCGGGCAGAGAAAGCCGGCAAGACGGCCTTTGTGTTGCGGGACTTGGATACGAAAGATGCCGATGCCAGGAATAGCGTACTGGTGGATGCGCTCCGCTGCTGGGCGACCGACAACCGCATCATTGCCAAAGGCTCGGTCATCTGCTTGATCGCCGCCGAACCGGCCACCGCATTGGATGCAGGCACTCTCGCCAGCGCTATACTGGCTCGACCGGAAATATCATCCGACGCAGAGAGACTGTCCTTGGTGGAACATTTCGTTGCAGACGTGCGATGCCGGCTTGACAATAACGCCATTCATGCTCTGTCAAGCGCAGCACGGGGACTGAATCTCCATCAGGCCAGCGTGGTCCTTCGGAAGTCCTATGCCCCTGCGCTGAAGTTGTCAATTGAGGATGTTAAGCATCACAAGGCGGACTACATTCGCAGATCGGATGTTCTGGAGATTGAGGAGCCGTCGATCAGTTTTGCTGATGTGGGCGGGTATGAACCAGTGAAGAAGATGGTTCGCACAAAACTGATCGAGCCAATGCAAAGAGCGGATCGAACAAAGCAAGCCGCACTGCCGCTATCAAGGGGACTCCTGCTGTTTGGCCCGGCCGGTACCGGCAAGACGTTGTTTGCCAAAAGCCTCGCTCGGGAAACGAATCTCCCGTTCATCAATCTGAAAACAGAGGACATCTTTTCTCAGTATCTTGGGGTTTCCGGTCAGCGATTGCGTGATGCCATCCGAATGGTAGAAGCTGCTGCGCCTTGTATTGTCTTCATTGATGAGGTCGATCGCTTCGGACGCCGTACTGGTACAGGCTCTGACGGTGCGTCTCAAGAGACTCAACGTGTATTCTCGCAGATGCTGGAGTGGCTTGGTGGCGAGCGCAAGTCCATCATTGTTGGAACCACAAATGTTCCCGAGAACCTCGATCCGACGTTCGTGAGACCGGGTCGGCTAAACCCGTGCATTCCTTTCCTCTATCCTGATCGCGAGGCTCGGGAACAGATCCTCCTTATCCACTTAGGCTTGGGAAAGCCGGGCGACAGACGTCGGCCTGATATGGATGAGCCTGACGTCCGCAGGGTGATACCGGAAATAGCAGCGGGGACCGAGCTTTTTGCAGGCTGCGATCTTGAAGATCTTGTCATCCGTGCGAAACAGAACTTCTTCGACGATTCCGGTTCGAACGTGATGGAGGGGCGTCATCTCATTGCCGCTCACATGGATTATCGTATCAATACTGAGTCGCGGTCGAAAACCGAAGAGCAGTATCGAAAGCTGGGAGATGTCTTCGCAAGCAGCGTAGATATGCTGCGTTCACTAGGCGGCCAACCCTGAGTGCCTGCCCGCTGGCACCCGAGGTCGGACCCTGGGTTTCTGCCTGCCCGTTGTGAGTTGCATCTAGAATTGGAAGAAAGCACATAACTCGAATGCCTGAAAGGAGCCACAGTATGACCATTGATACCTACGAGAAGCATGTCGAAGCGGGATCGCTAGCCATAGAGTCGCCTTCCTCAGCGAAGGGGAAGGAGTGCGTCCTGGTTGGGACCGAGAGACAAGTGGAACGACAGCAGCACCATGTCGCTCACTGCGGGTTCGAGATCGTTGGCGTCACAATGGGGCCTCTCCTGTGTGCCGATGCTTCCGACCTGTTTGGAGCAGAGGATGAATCCGCGCAGGATCGAATGATGTCTTCCCTGGTGTCGGTTCTTGGCCCTGAGCAGAAGGTGGCGTTCATCTATGAGGGCGGCGGTCGGACAAAGCTGCAATGGCACATCGTGGTGGAGGCGTCGAGTGCCGAGTCGGCGAAGCAAGCTGACGACCGGTTGCGGAATGTCCGGCATGCGCTGATGACCGTTCTGGAGAGCCGGACGACCTTCTTTAGATTCCGACCGATCTCGGAAGACACAGCAGCCAGAATTGGGGCCGTCAGGGGCAAATGGATGGGGTTGATCCAGCCTCAAGGGACGCATGTGAAAAGCGCCAGAGGCCCTGTCGGGTTCAGACAGTCCACGGGACCAGTCGCAGAAACCGATACCGCTGTTTGCCTTCCGCACTATGTGCATGAACGCGCACGGGCATTCAGTTCAATCGTCACGCTCCTGATGTCCAGTCACGTGGCGATGCGGGTGACGATTGCGTTGGAGGCCTGCCGTCTGAACCTGGCTCAGGAGCATGCGATCAAGGCGGCACTGGAAGTGATTCTCGACAGGAGCGCGGACAGTGAGCTTCCTGAGCATCTTGAGAACGCAGCGAAAGTCTGGCTGAAGACCCTGGATGGCTGTCGCATGACATGCTCGGTATCGTCCTCGCTGCCTATCTCCGAATCATTCCTCAAAATGCTGGCCGGCGAGATCTACAACGGTCCAGTGGATGTTTGCTGTCGGCGTCCCGCGGATGTTCGATCCAAGCCGAAGCGATTCAGCAAGAAGATCGGGGAATCCACAGATTCCGCGGACCTGCCTGCTCCCGACCAACGGGAGGGCAGGCGGGTTGACACAGATTTCAGGACGTTGCCTAAAGGCGTACTCGACCTGAGGAACTGTATTCCCTCGATGGTTTCCTTGCCTCCGCTATTCCCACAGCCTGAGGCATTGGTAAGACATGGCATGCGCAAATTCTTCAACAGAGAAAGACTGGTGTTATCCAAAGATGGATCGCTTATGGGATGTATTCAGGAAGGACGAACTGAACAGAAAGTTCGTTTGTGCCGCAAAGAGCGCAGCCGGCATCTCTACATCCTTGGGGCCACCGGCACAGGCAAGTCTACAGTGCTCTACAACCTGGTAATGCAGGATATCCATCACGGAGAGGGTGTTTGCCTGGTCGATCCACACGGCGATCTGTATCAGCAAGTCTGCGAGTCCATCCCAGCGCATCGTGCGGATGATGTGGTTCTCCTGGATCCCTGTGCTCGTGAGCTGGCTGTGGGAATAAACCTGCTTGAGTGCACTGGGCCCTACCGTGATATGCAAACCAACTTTGTCATAAATGAAGTGCTCGCCATCCTTGAGCGGTTGTACGATATGAAGCAGTGTGGCGGCCCCATGTTCGAGTTGTACTTCCGCGGAGCACTGCAACTGGTCATGGCCGATCCAAACAACATCGGAACGTTGGTCGATATGTCGGCGGTGTTTGAACACAAAGAGTACCGGGCTGCGATGATCAAGAAGGCCGGGGCAACCTTGCTAACCGACTTCTGGAAGATGGCGATGCGCGCAGGCGGTGAGGCGACCCTCGCTAACATCGCACCTTACATTGTTTCAAAGCTCAACTCATTCACCCACAATCCGCTGCTTCGCCCGATCAT
>JBAXKQ010000234.1:0-3697 GCA_037135275.1 bacterium | reverse complement strand
GAAACCGAACAGAAGTCGCCTGACTTCGTGTTCCGGCAATACAACCTTGGCGTATTGTCGCATTACTCCTATTTGGTCGGGAGTGGCGGGGAGGCCATGATCGTTGACCCGGCCCGCGATATCAGCCGCTATCTGAAGGACACGCAGGAACTCGGACTGAAGATCACGCGAGTCTATCTCACCCACTCCCACGCCGACTTCGTGGCCGGGCACATGGAACTGGCAAAGGCCACCGGCGCCGAGATCATCATGAATGAGGCTGCCAAGGCCGGCTATCCGCACAAGGCCGTCAAGGATGGCGATGCCATCACGTTCGGCACGGTACGCGCTGTCATCGTCACAACCCCCGGTCACACGCCGGACGGAACCTGTCTCTACGTGTACCACCCCGCTACGGCGGCCAATCCGGCCTTCGTCTTCACCGGCGATACGCTTTTCATCGGCAGCGTGGGCCGGCCGGACCTGATGGGCGAGGGAATGAGCGCGGCTTCGCTGGCCGAAATGGGATACCACTCCTGGAAGGACAAACTCGCCAAGCTCCCGGACGACACCCGCTTCTTCCCGGCCCACGGCGCCGGCTCACTCTGCGGCGCAAACCTGAGCGACAAACCCGTCTCGACCATCGGCGAACAACGCAAGGGGAACGTCTATCTGCAACACAAGGACTTGCCGTCCTACATCATGGCGGTGATTGACGGCCTGCCCGACGCGCCCCAGTACTTCAAACACAACGCGAAAATGAATCATGACGGTCCGCCGCTCGTGGACTGGGTGAAGACCACGCCGCCCGCCTTGCCGCCCGCAGAGGTCGCCGCGCAAATGCAGAAAGGCGCCTGGCTGGTAGACCTGCGTGACGCTGCGGGTTTCGCCGGAGGCCATCCTGCCGACGCGATCAACATCGGCATCCGCGGCCGGTTCGAGACGTGGACAGGCATCATGATCCCGTGGGGCGAACCGGTCATCCTGACCGGATCAGATGCCGATGTCCGGGAAGCCGCCTTCCGCCTCAAACGTATCGGTTACGACGCGCCGGACGGTTACCTGCAGGGCGGACTTGATGCGTGGAAGGTCACCGGGCTCCCGGTTCGCACCGTCAAACTGGTGAACCCCGCGGACTTGTACAAACAGATGCAGGCGACCACGGCACCCGTAATCGTGGACGTGCGCTTGCCTTCGGAGTGGATGGGACTACGCATCGGCCACGTCCTCAACTTGCCCCTCAACAAACTCTTCGTGGACGGCAAACGACTGTCGAAAGAGATGCCGGTGCTCACGGTCTGCAACTCCGCCTATCGCTCCAGCATGGGCGCGGCGGTGTTACTCAAGATGGGGTTTAATGACGTGCTCAACATGGAGGGTGGCGGCGAGGCGTGGGTCGACCAAGGACTTCCAACGTTGGGCAGCACCGCTGCCGGCGCACCTGCCGCGCCCGTGGGTGTCTATATCAACTTGCCCGACCCCATCGCACCGGAGGAACTGGCCAAACGGCAAATGGACCTGCCCGGAACCTATGAGGTCGTGGATATCCGGCCGGCGTGGCAATTCGCCGAGTTCAACATACCGGGCTCGGTCAACACACCGGTCGAACAGGTGCTGAACAGTCCGACCATGCTGGCCGACAAACGCCCGCTGGTCCTCGTCTGCCGCGACGGCTCCATTTCCGCGACCGTGGCCGGCGCACTGGTCCAGAAGGTCCAAAGGCCGGTACGCTTCCTTACCGGCGGCGCCAAACGCTACTACGACGAGATTCTGCGCCCCGCCGGCATCGTCAGCACCAGCACCATGCTCCCGCAAGGCAAGGCGGCTCTGCCGGCGGCGCCCGCCGTGCAACCCGCCGTTCCCGCCGCCGCACCTGTCACACCCGCACCGGCGCCGGCCGCTCCCAAGAAGAAGAGCGCGGGATGTTGAACCACCCGGAAGGAGCCACGGCATGAAAGAAGACAGGAACCCGACCCCACGTGAAGGGCTTCCATACTGGTCGCCCTATGCTGCGGGCTTCGGCCTGGGCATCGTGCTTCTGCTTTCGTTCTGGGTCCTGGGTGCAGGACTCGGCGCGTCCGGCGGTTTGGCCCACATAGCGGCGTGGATCAACCACCTTGTAGCACCCCGCCATGTCGAAACTACGGCGTACTTCGGCGAATGGTTCCAACCCGGCGCGCCGCCGGTGTTGAGTTACTATCTCGTATTCATGCTGGCAGGCGTCTTTGTAGGGGGGCTTCTGTCCGCACTGGGGTCCAAACGCATCCGTTCGACCGTCGAACGTGGTCCGCGCATTTCGGCCGGCGCAAGGTTGGCGCTGGCGCTTCTCGGTGGCGTGCTGGTGGGTTTCGCCAGCCGGTTGGCCCGCGGTTGCACATCGGGGCAGGCACTGACCGGCACGGCCATGTTGTTCACGGGCAGTGTGATATTCCTGGTCTGCATCTTCGCCGGCGCCTATCTGGCTGGTGTCCTGGTCAGGAGGGAGTGGCTGTGAGCCCGACACTTTTTTCTCTGGATGCACTCGGCACGCCGGTGGGCCTTGCCGCGGCCGGTCTCATCGGTATCCTCTTCGGGTGGTTCCTCGAACAGGCCGGATTCGGCAGCAGTCGCAAACTCACCGGCATCTTCTACTTCCGGGACATGACCGTCCTCAAGGTGATGTTCACGGCTGTGGTTACTGCCATGGTGGGTTATCAGTACCTCGTCGCCTTCGGCTGGCTTGATCCTCTTGGCGTGTACGGCCTCAAGACCTACTGGGGCGCGCAGATCGTGGGAGGTCTCATCTTCGGCGCGGGCTTCGTCATCGGCGGATGGTGCCCGGGCACGGCCGCCGTCGGTCTTGCCAGTGCCAAGTGGGACGCCTTGGTCTTCCTGATTGGCGCCCTGCTCGGAACCATCTTCTTCAACGAGATCTACGCCACTGTCGCCCCGCTTTACAATGGGTTCTGTCCAGGTTTGGTGCAACTCCACCAGACACTTCACATCCCGCAACAGTGGCTGGTCGTCATCTTCTGCGTCATGGCCGTGCTCGCCTTTTCCGGCAGCACGCGACTGGAACACCGGTTCGGCGGCCACCCCATGCCCGATACCGGCACGCGGAAACGCAACCGGTTGGCAGCAGGGATCCTCATCGTTCTCGCCGCGGGCGTACTCCTGCTGCCAACGCGTCACGCTGCCACACCCGCCGAAACGCATCCGGCTATCCCGACGGCTCCGAACGCCTCTCCCGATGTGCTGACGCAGGTTGCGAATGCCGTGGATCACATCGAGTCTGTGGAACTCGCCGACCGCATGATGGCCGGCGAACCGGGGCTGCTGGTCGTGGACATCCGTCCCGAGTCCGACTATGCGCGTTTCCATCTGCGCGGCGCGATCAACATCCCGCTCGAACGACTGCTGGCCGAGGCGCCGGTCCGGTTGCCAAAAACCGGCACCGTGGTACTGTACTCGAACGGCACCACCCATGCCGCGCAGGCCTGGCTCGCCCTGCACGAGGCAGGCTGGACCAATATCTATTCCCTGACCGACGGCATCCTTGCCTTCTGGCGGGAGTGCCTGACGCCGCCATCCCTCGCCGGAATCATCGACGAAACGTCCGCCAAGGCGGCTTATCGTGTTTATGCGGCACGGCGGGCGTTCTTCCTGGGCGGCACGCCATCATCGCCGCAACCGACGGTATCAGCCGCAGCTACGACCGCGGCGACGCCCGCCATCCCTC
>JBAXKQ010000233.1:0-3700 GCA_037135275.1 bacterium | reverse complement strand
ATACTACATGGATAATTTTTACAGGATAAGGATCAACGGCAGCACCAACTACTACACAAACAACTACGCTTACAGCTTAGAGTATGTCGCCGGCGGCTATCCTGAATCATCGAACCTCAGCGGCGGACCAAGGGAGTGGTTCATGTGTGCCAACGCCTACGGAACGGGACCGTATTACCTGCATTCGTTTACCATCAGCGGAACCGCACAGGTTGACGACTACTGCGTATCGTCCCAGTCCGCAATATCACTGGGCAATGCGGACGTGTTTGACGGGCCTGCCAGCACCACGACGAATATGGTCTTCACCGTGAGTATCAGCGGGCCCGAGGGAGCGGATGTTCCAGTAAAATTTGAGACCGTCGATGGAACAGCGCTGGCAGGAGTTGATTACGCGGCTACAAGCGGCGTTGTAATGATCCCCTCCGGCCAGACAAGCACTTCGATCGTAGTCATAGTAAACGGTGATGGCACGAAGAATGGTACCAGGGACTTCACTGTGAACTTCAGCCGCTGGCCGTGGAATCCCGCAGTGCTGGGTTCAGGAATCGGCACAATCTACGACGATGATGACGCAACCCCCGGCTACACCGTCCACGGAACGCCACACCTCTGGCTGGAGTACTACAGCCTTACCAACGGCGGCTACGAAACCGCGGACACCAACGACTCTGATGGTGACGGCACGACAGAGTGGCAGGAATACTGGGCCGGCACAGTTCCCACCAATCGCGAATCAGTCTTCAAGATAGTCTCTGTCACTACCAATTTCACAATCACATGGATGGGTGGCACAAACAATATCGCCGGGACACCACCCCCCTGGGTGGTCCACAGGGCCACGAATCTGATCGGGGATCCTGGCGCGGTCTGGACGAATCTACCGTCAACCAACATTGACCGGAATCCATACCTTCTCGACAGCACAAACAGCCGCTGGACAGACCCTGACGGCGGAATCTACACTCCTAAGCTCTTCTACCGCATAACGACCACCACCAACGCCCACTAGCGCCTCGCTGGGTGAATGGACACGCTTGGGACACACGCCGGGTTCATAAGTGGCGTGTCTCTTTCGTGAGGCACGCACAGCCTCATCATTCTGCATGATCAGCGGCCGCTCAACTATCCTGGGAATGTAATGATAGTAGCCGGAGCCATCGGCCCCGACTGGGGCATACCGCATAACACCATCCCTCCTGGGGGCTTATCGCCATCAAGAGGACCAGCACGCATGCCCCACCAGTTGCATAACGCAGGGGGGGGTGGCATTCTATTGCAAAGAAAGAACGACTTTGTGATACTTTGTCTGTCTCTGGCAGTTGGGCGGCCGTCTTTCTTTTGATGAAGCCGATAGCCGAGACCTGGAAGGCACGAGCCAGCCACAAGAGATGTTTCTGTGTCCAGATACGTCAGAGAAACGACGATCGCGACTCCGATGGCGCTTTCGACTAGAGAAGAGGCCGTCACAAGAGGCCCCAGGCGCCTCGCAATGACTCGCGTGCGCCTGATCTGCGATGCTAGACCGTAGAAGAAAAGGGCAACATGACAGAACTTGCAATCCACTACGGCGACAACCTGCCGATCTTGAAGCAACTGCCGGGTGGCTCGATCGACCTCATCTACATTGACCCCCCGTTCAACACGGGCAAGATCCAGAGTCGAACCCGACTGTCCACTTTACGCGACACAAAAGGCGACCGGACCGGTTTTCAGGGGAGGCGGTATCGCACCATCATACTCGGCACGAAACAGTACGCAGACATCTTCGACAACTACCTGGCCTTTCTCGAGCCGCGCCTCACCGAGGCGCGCCGCGTACTGAAGCGCAATGGGAGCCTGTTCTTCCACATTGACTATCGCGAAGTGCATTATGTGAAAGTGCTTCTGGACACGATCTTCGGTCGTGACTCATTTCAAAATGAAATCATCTGGGCCTATGACTACGGCGCGCGATCAAAGAAGAAGTGGCCGACCAAGCACAATAACATTCTTTGGTACGCCAGGAATCCGGCCAACTTCCAATTTAATCTGGAGGAATGTGACCGCATTCCCTACATGGCACCCGGCCTTGTGGGGCCGGAAAAGGCGGCCAAGGGCAAGACTCCAACCGACACATGGTGGCATACAATCGTGAGTCCACACGGCCACGAAAAGACGGGCTACCCGACCCAAAAGCCCAGGGGTGTCATGGATCGAATCGTCAAAGTACATTCCAGCCCCGGCAACCTTCTGCTGGATTTCTTTGCCGGAAGCGGATCATTCGGCGCGGCCGCCGTCGAACTGGGTCGGAGGTGCATACTCGCAGATAACAACAAGGAGGCTATGCGGGTCATGGAGAAGCGCTTCGCGGGGCTCAATGTGAAGTGGATGAACTGGACACCTCAGACGAAGCACAACGCACCCGCACGGAGGAGACTACTCCCCTGCCGAAGAAGATCTCCTGTAGTTGAGGAAGATTGAACAAGAGCTCAAGACCAACGGCGGGGGCAGAATGATGCCTATGTCGGGTCTGGAGGAGCCCATCAGCTTCGTGTGTCTGTTTTCATCCGAGGTTCCGTCTGAGTCGCCCCGGCTCATTGCCATCCCACAATTCCGTCATGTCGGTGACGGCAGGTCTTCTTGCTTCGGTCAATGACTGGAGCGGGTGACGGGAATTGAACCCGTGATGCCAGCTTGGAAGGCTGGAGCATTACCACTATGCAACACCCGCATGAGACATCAACAATACCAACTCGCTCTATCCTAATCTGGCAGCCCAGCATCTTTCAAGAACCGACTGGCGCCACGCGCCTTGATTTTCTTCTCCAGAGATCTCGCCTCATTAACGGTAGCGGCAACTGTACAGAACTGCTCCTTCCAGTCATGGGCCTGATTTGTCCAGCCTCTATGCTTCTGCTTGTGCTGTCTTTGCCTCTTCCAATGAAACTCCGAGAACCCCGTGTAAAAACGCTTCAGCGAATCTGAGTATAGAATGTAAACGTACATCGAAGCCGTGATGCCAGCCGCGCCAGAGGCGCGGTAAACTTGGAAGCTTGTCACGCCTTCGGCGTGAGCTGGAGCATTACCACTATGCAACACCCGCATGAACGTGACGACGCAGGATAGTGCCGCAGTCATTGACGAATATCAAGAGCGAAAGTAGTGAGTGTAGAAAAGATGACTGAAAACAGCATTCAGTTATGCTGTTTTGAGCAGACACACCTTCTTGTGCAATCTTCATGACCCGCCGCACGACCACACCTTCGAGCAGATGTTCGCGCTGCCGTGTGGTCAACTCGGTATCCTCGCCTACAGCATGACTGTGCAAGGTGCACCGACTATTTCTTGCTGGCACGGCGTTTGCGGCGCGGTCGTTTTGGAGGGCTCGGAGGTGCCGGCGGTGGAACGCTTACGACTGCTGTAGGAGGCTTCTTGCCCTGGATCTCATAAAGGAATCGGGATGGCATGGTCGTGGCACGCTGCCCAAAGCGGGCACGACTGCCGGTATACGTGAGTGTGAGGCGTCGACGTGCGCGCGTGATTCCAACGTAGGCCAGGCGTCGCTCCTCCTCGATACCACCGTCAAGAATAGACCTCGCGTGGGGAAGCAGTCCTTCTTCAACCCCCACAAGGTATACCTCACCGAATTCCAGCCCCTTGGCAGAATGAAGGGTCATCAGAGTAACTCGGTCCGGACGTGCTTCCGCCTCGTCCTTGG
>JBAXKQ010000232.1:0-3718 GCA_037135275.1 bacterium | reverse complement strand
TTGCCCTGCGGGATGAGGACGTCATGCCGGATTGCGAGCGCTGGCATGAGAGCCGGCTGCTGGCGGATGAGAAGGAGCTGCTGGGCTCCTACATCTCCGGGCACCCGCTGCTGGAGTATGCACAGGTCCTTGAGCGCTACAAGCTGTCCACAGCCAAGATGCTTGCCGACCTGGCGGACGGCGCCCCGGCAATAAGCGGCGGACTGGTCGCAGGCATCGACCTGAAGGCAACCCACCAGGGCGCCACCATGGCAGTCCTGCGAATGGACTGCCTCGACGGCGAAATAGACGTCGTGGTCTTCCCCTCGGTCTACGCCCGCTTTTCCGGCATGCTGAAGCCCGGCGCCATGCTGTTCGTCTGTGGAACCGTGCGGCATGAGGAGCCATCCCACGTCCTGCAGCTCCACGCCAGGGAGCTGTGCCCGCTCAGCGAGATCCACACCAGGCTTGCCGAACGGTTGAGCGTGCACATAGCAGCCACGCGGCCGGTTGACAGCGAACTGGCGAAGGTGAAGGCCATCCTGGGCCGGCATCCTGGACCGGTGCCGGTGACAATCTGCCTCGAGTATCCGGGTGGCGAGAAGGTATTCCTCGGCACCAACAGGGAATTCAGTGTAATGCCGGAGAGCAGCCTCATCCGCGAGCTCGAGCAGATCATCGGCGAGCACGGCGTCTACGTGGCGCTGAAGGCCAGGGACCAGCGGCATCCGTAACGCCCCCCCCCGGCCATTTTCATGCCGGAGAGCCTCAGGTCGATTCTGCTGGGACCTCAAACATCGTCCTGCTGCATTGCAGATGGGCCGCACGTCCACGACCTGCCGCTCTTGCGCCTGTCCTGCACATTCAGGAATGGTCGCGCATACAGCAACTGCATCACCACGGCGCGGGCCGGGCTTCGGGGCGCGCTTTTACCCTTGACGGGCAGGCGCCCGGAGCTAATGTACCTTGCTCGTCCATGCGTTCTCACGACGTACTCTTCCGGACCCAGTGAAAGTGAAGCAATGAGCGACAGCAAGCAACCCGGCGACCCTATGGATGAGTTTCAGAAACGCATCCAGGAGACGATGCGAAAGGGCAACATCTCATTCGCCCTGCCGACACCTGGCGCCGAAGCCGGGCACCCACCCTCCGGAGAGACGGACTCATCTGCGGACGCGAATGCGAAGGCGTTGAAGCGCATCCGTGAATTCAACCTGAAGCCAAGGGATATACGGGATTACCTTGACCGCTTCGTCATAAGGCAGGCCGAGGCCAAGAAGGTCCTGGCTGTCGCCATCTGCGACCACTACAACCATGTCCGCCGCTGCATTGAGAATCCCCCCGAGCAGGATCGCGAATTCTCAAAGCACAACATCATCCTTCTTGGTCCTACCGGCGTGGGAAAGACCTATCTCCTGCGCTGCATATCCAAGCTCATCGGCGTCCCGTTCGTGAAGGCCGACGCCACCAAATTCTCCGAAACCGGCTATGTCGGCCACGATGTCGAGGACCTGGTTCGCGACCTCGTAAGGACAGCCGACGGCGACACAGAACTCGCGAAGTACGGCATCATCTACATTGACGAGATAGACAAGATTGCCAGCTCGCCGGGCATGTCCGGCCGGGATGTCTCGGGCCGCGGCGTGCAGACCAACCTCTTGAAGCTGATGGAAGAGACCGAAGTCAACCTGATCGGCCAGACCGACATGCTGGGGCAGATACAGGCTGTCCTTGACCTGCAACGCGGCAAGAAGCACCAGCGCTCCATCAACACACGGCATATGCTGTTCATAGTCAGCGGCGCCTTCGACAAGCTCGAGGACCTCGTGCGGCGCCGCATAGGAACAGCCAGGATAGGCTTTGCGCAGTCGGAACGGAAAGGTTCGTCCCAGGCCGAGTATCTCCAACTCGCATCTACAAAGGACTTCATTGACTTCGGGTTTGAGCCTGAGTTCATAGGACGCCTTCCTGTCAGGGTTGTCTGCGAGCACCTTGGGGCATCGGATCTCGAGGATATCCTCGTGAAATCCGAGGGCAGCGTTCTCCGGCAGTATCAGGCCGACTTCTCCGGCTACGGAATAAAGATGACGGTGGCGGCAGACGCAGCCTCAGCCATTGCCGGACTGGCCGCAAAGGAACGGACGGGCGCCCGCGGACTGATGAACGTACTTGAGAGAACCCTGCGCGATTTCAAGTTCGAGCTGCCTTCGTCACAAATCAGCTCGTTTGAAATAGCCGCCGACACCGTCGCAAACCCGGGCGCGTCGCTGCGCAAGCTCCTTTCAGCCGGAAACGGCGCAAGACACGACGTCCTGGAAAAGGAAATCGCCGATTTTGCCCGCAGGTTTGAAGCTGAGACACAGTTCACACTCTCCTTCAGCCCGACTGCGGTCAGCGCCCTGGCGGCGTTGAGCGCAGAATCAGGGAAGACAATGCGCACCGTCTGCGAGGAAACATTCAGGGATTTCCGGTACGGGCTTGGCCTGGTGTCCAAGAGCACCGGACAAACGGCCTTCGCCGTCACAAAGCAGATGGTGCTTTCACCGTCCAGAGCCCTGTCCGGGATGATCGCCAAGGCCTTCAAGTCAGGAACGCAACCACAGGCATCATGAACGACACCGCAGCATCGGCAATACTCATAATAATTTCATTCGTGGTGCTGGCCTGCAATGTGGCCATCTTCATATCCTTCAAGCGCAAGCTCCGGCGGATCGAAGACGCCATTCACAAGTAGCCGGAGTTGTTCTTTCGCCTTGCGTGAGGAGGCTCGCGGCTGTACTCTCCGTTCCTAGAACTGCCTGGCATTTTTTATGAGACCCGCCTGTCCGCTGTCCGGAAGTTTGTGCGGTTTGCGGCGGGACATGGAGCCAACATGAGCGATGTGCCGGCCCGGTGCACACGTTGCGGAAATGAAATCCGTGTGTCCGAATTCATAGCCCCTGAATCTCTCAAGTGTCCAAATTGCGCCGCCCCCCTTGTCCTCGACAAGACAACCGTGCTCAGGGACGCCGCCTCACGCCTGACGGTCCGCCGGGAGAAGCCGCCCGACCCGCGAACGGCCACCCCCGCAGCGTCAAAGAGGAACGGCTTGTTCCGGCGCAGGCGGCGCCTGAACAAGGTGCGCAAGGTGGGGAAAGTTAGCATCTCCGACTTTACCATGAGCTGGGTATTGTTCCTCACGCTCACGCCAGTGCTCTGCCTGCTCAGGTATGTCACTTTTCTCTCTGCCACGGACCTGGCCGACTACATCTACTACGGGCAGGTCATGTTTGCTGTCTTCTACCTCGTGATCATTGTCACGGCGCTGTCCGACGACATGTTCGAGGGTATTCTCTGCATCTTCCTGCCGCCGTACACGGCCTACTATCTTTTCGCCAGGTCGGACTCGTTCTCCCTCCGTGCGCTGGTGGCATCCCTTGTCGCCGCGTTCGGCTACGATGTGGCCGTCACGTCCTACGAGGCGGCGGTGTCTGCAATAGATGCGGTTCAGAAATGGATCGGCGGCGGGGCGCTGGGCTACTAGGCAGATACTATTTGCACGAGCAGTCGTGCGACAGGCGGGTCTGGCAATCCACCCTGAATCTTCGCTGTTTCACGACACCAGGGCTGCCTTTCGCTCAATCCACCGAAGGATCTCCGCGGCGACTTCGTCCTTGGACATCAGAGGCAGGTGCCTGACGCCTCCGGTAGAGTCTAGCAGTGAAACCTGGTTCGTATCGGTCTCAAAACCTGAGTCGGC
>JBAXKQ010000231.1:0-3721 GCA_037135275.1 bacterium | reverse complement strand
CGCGCTTTCCGCTTTTGCTCGCTCCCACCTTCCGCTTTTGCTTTTCCCCCGGCAGAATCACCAGTCCAGTATCAAGACTCGTTAGAAATGTTGATCTTTTCCGAGACTAGGACACTATATGTCCTACCACATGTGATAGCTTCATTGAAAAACAACAAGACGGAGAGGGGGGGCGTATGGGCCGGATTCAAATCGTGATGGGGTGGGTCGTTTCCAGAGTGATAGCAATATGGACTGGCCGGGTTGGCAGGCCCGGCGGGAGTTCAGTCAAGATGGTTGCTGACCAGCAGATGCTGCTGCCTGGCATTGTTGAGCCATACCGATTGCAGGCGTTGGAATGCTATGGAAGCGGAACGCAACCACACCGGAACTCCAGTCGCCTCGCCGGGAGTGGCATTCGTCACAGCGGCCAGGCGATAAGCGCACCTGCAATTGATCAACCAAGGGCGGTTCGATTTCAATCCGCCGTCTTCTCTGCGAGTAGTCCTTCTTTGTGCAGGTAGCAGTGAACCGGGCAGGTGCAAGCCTGACGTGCGCCGTATGAAACACGGTACGGGCATGTGGCGGGTTCGGCGGCGAGAAGAAAGAGCATGCTTCTGCCTATGGGAAACTCAACGTCGCACACCTCTTTGCTGCCGCAGTGGCCGGTGACAAGGCATGAGAAGTCGTGCTCACAGAACCTGGTATCTCTCTTTACGGCAACAGGCACTTCCATGGGCGACCCTCCAGTAGAGAGAGTTGACTATTCACAGAGTCATGCCGCTCCGCTCATGACTTGCCTTTCAACCGTGCGAAAACAATTCCCATTTGCTGATAATCTTCATCGCACGAGATTCTGCCTGCGACTTCCATTCCTGAGAATCACCCGGTGCAGCATCCCCCCCGTGTGAAAAGACTTCGAAATCGGCATATTCTTATCACCTTCTCGTTCGTACCCCTTCAATTCCCGTCCATCGGCAACGATCCAACTAGCGCAGCAGAACTTCATGGTTTCATTTCAGCATTTGCTGTGCCAATATGCCGCACTGAACGGTTTTGTGATGAGGAAGCACAGTGTTTGGCATGGCGGGTGCAGCGGAACAGTGGTGAGATTGGGGCGACATGCAGACTGGTATCACAGCGCTTGGGAATGCGGGCATGCAGGTTACGCACGGTCCCATTTCAATTCTGTTTGACGCTTTCTACAGGGGGTACGAAGGCGTCGCGACGTCCCCGTGGGAGGGGATTGGCGCTATCCGCCGGATCGACGCAATACTTGTGACCCACGCCCACTGGGATCATTTCAATCCGGATTCGGTGAGCAAGGCTGTTGCGCGTACGGGCGCGTTTGTATTCGGGCCCGCCAATGTCGTTCGTAAGCTCGGGGGGTTGGTCCCGGCTTCGCTGCTGGTGGAACTTGAGCCGGAAGGCCGCGACTCGGGGGGCAAGTACGCCGGCCGGCGCGTGGAAGTGGGCGGGTTGTCGGTGACGGCCTTTCGCACCCTTCATGGCGATGGGCACAACAGCTACCTGGTGGAACTGCCGGGCCTGCGGGTCTTTCACGACGGTGATAATGAACACACGGAGCACTACGCGCGCGGCGATCTCATGAATCTCGATGCCCTCATGCTCTGCCCGTGGCAGGGATCCGGTTGGGCCGACTTCATCAGCGCTGTCACGCCCCGCAAGTGGGTGTCGATACACATGACGGACGATGAGCTTGACCAGCACGGGAAGGGGGAGTTCTTTCCGGGACTGTGCGATCGCATTCCAATGGAGCCGGTGGCGCTGCGATCTGGAGAGTCTTGTCGACTGGATTCTGGTGAAGAATGAGGTGGATGGAATGGCAGGTGTTCCTTCTGGTTCTGGAATGTTGAAAGGACGGGGCAGATGAGCGCACGGAAGAGTACGGCAGTGCAAGAAGAACCTGTTGCGGCCCGCGGGAAGCGGCCGGCCGGCAGGAAGCGTTCATGCGTCGGCCGGAGCAGGAAAGGGCGGTTTGTGGAGATATTTCGCACCACGCCGGTGCGAACAGTGTGCCCGAACTTCTTTGTGCTTGCGCACGCCAACGGCTGCTCATTTTCGCCGCGCTGCAGCTACTGTTATCTGAAGTCATCCTTCTGGTTTCTTCCCGGTTCCCAAACTTTCACCAATGTAGACCGGATGATCGGTGAGGTGAGGCGGTGGATAGCAAAGGACAAGCTTGAATCATACGTGCTCAATACCGGCAACTTGTCCGACAGCCTGGCGTTTGAGCGTGACCGGCCTATCTTTGCCCGGCTCATCGAGGAATTCCGCCACAATGCGGCCAACCGTCCGCACACGCTTCTTCTGGTTACCAAGGGCGGCACAGACGAGTGCAAGTTCCTATTCGAGGCAGAACCGTGCGCAAATGTCAGCATTTCCTTCTCGGTCAACAGTCCGGCCGCAGCCCTGGACCATGAGCGTGGGGCTGCGACTGTGGAGGACAGGCTCGCGGCGGCGAAGAAGCTCAAGAAACTCGGTTGGCGTGTGAGGATTCGGATAGACCCGATGATGCTCGGCTACGATTATGCCTGGATCATCAACGAAGTGCGCAAACTCCGGCCCGAGCGGGTGACTTTGGGAACGCTGCGCGCGGAATACAATCTCCCCAGGTTTGTGGGGAAGGGACTTTTCAAGGATCTTGAACCGCCCGCCGACAGGAAGAGCCTGGCGCGGTATCCGCTCAAGGCACGTATGAAGTTGTATCGCCAGGCGGTGGCGGCTCTAAAGGGCATATGCCCGATCGGCTTGTGTGAGGAACTGCCCGAAGTCTGGGACGGTCTAGGCCTGGACAAGGACGCCAAGTCCTGCAACTGCGGGGGTTGAGCGGGGCTGTGGGCGTCCCAGTGCAGCATTCGCAAGGAACTCTGTTAGTGGCGCCTGCACGTGTCCATTCACATCGCGTCCCGCGCGTCGGCCATTTCATGCTTGAGCAACATGATGTGGATGTATAGCATACGTGGCAGTTGTGGGCATGTTGTACGGCGCAGCTGTCCATGGAGCACAAGTCTGGTTGCCTGCCAAGGAGAACTGTTATGCCCGTTCCGATCCTGATTCATCTCGTACTGCTCGTTCTGATGGTTCTGTTTTGCGTAGCCGCCGCAGTGGTTGGCTGGCGGCGGGCCGGCAGATGGTTGCCCCTGCACAAGCTGCTTGGGCTGCTGGGTGCATGTGTCGGGTTGGCTGGTATTGCTGTGATGGTGGCCCTCAAGATCGTCGCCGACCATCCCCACTTGAAGTCCACGCATGCCGTAGTTGGTCTTGTTGCCGGCATCCTTCTCGTTGCCGTTCCGCTGCTCGGACTCCTGGCGACGCGCGGATTCGGTATGCTCAGGATGCCCAATCGGATCCTGGCCCGGATTCTCATCGTACTGGGGCTCGTGGCGCTGGTTACAGGTGTGCTGCGGTATGCCGAGTTGACAAAGCCGGCGACACCGCCGGCCGGGTCGCGGCAGCCCGCTGCGAAAGAATGACTGATGGGACCCGCTGTTGCCAGGCGGCTACTTCCTGATGCGCCTTGCGGCCACCTTGATTGTCCTGCCGTGCCAGGTGATCTTGCGTTCCCTGCGCAGGCGTGCGGCGAGGCGTGAAAGTGTTTCCGGCGTGGTTCCTATCGCGGCGGCCAGATCCTTCTTGCTTATGGACGTCGTGTATTCGCTCTTCTCGCCGTACTGCTCGCGGAGGAACCTGAAGAACCGCTCCTCGACGTCCTCTGTGG
>JBAXKQ010000230.1:0-3735 GCA_037135275.1 bacterium | reverse complement strand
CGACATGACGACATATTCCGACGGGACGAAGGTGGCAGATCACCTCAAGGATTCAACATACGCGGAACTCAGCGCCTATTGTGTGTCCAATCGCGTTCCGCTGGCACTTCTGGAGCATTTCAAGCCGGGCATGCTCATGGTGACAATCGGCCTCATGGAGCTCATGAAGCTCGGCGTGACCCAGCAAGGCGTTGATATGGTCTACCACCAGAGGGCGGTTGCGGACAGGAAGACCATCAAGGAGTTGGAGACGATCGACGAGCAGATTTCATACATAGCTTCGATGGTGGACGGCTGCGAGGATGAATTTGTGACGTATTCGCTGCGCGACATGAGGAACATCAAGTCGCAGTTCGATGACCTCGTGAGTGCATGGAGGAAGGGTGACTCGGAGAGGCTGGGTGACATGCTGATGGCTGAGTTGAAGACCACGGTGCCCGGCCTGTATGAGAAGCTCGTGCTCGCCCGCAACAAGAATTGGCTGCCAATGATGGAGGGTTTTGCCGGGACGCCGGAGGTTGAGTTCGTTCTCGTAGGCGTTGCCCACCTCGTTGGACCTGACAGTGTTATCGAGGCTCTCAGCAAGAAGGGCTACAAGGTAGAGAAGCTGAAGATCCCCGCTGGCCAGTGAGGGGCGATGTCGTGGGAACATGTTCAACCGACGGCATTAGACTTCCTGCCTGGATGGGCGAGATCCGCGAGGCCGCTTGAGCCAACTGGCTCGCGGGCGGAATGATCACTTTGTTTTGCCCTGCTCCGGCCCGTCTTCGTCGATCAGCCAGTTGATGGGGGCTTTGACCTGGTTGTACAGACCAGTAACGGCGCCGGTGGCTGCGTTGCGAAGATCGTCGAAGTAGCCCTTCACATCGTCCGTTGGCAGATCAAACACCATGGCGACGTCGTCACCAGCCTTCTCTTGTTCAGCAATTGCAGCGGCGTGCTCGTATTCGCCTCTCAGCAGGCAGGCATACTGGCGCGACTTCGCCCACTGCGTCACCGCCTTGAACCGGACTGCCGGCCATGGGTTCGGCTTGATCGCGTTCTGGAGAATCATGTACGAGACAAGAAACCGCAGGCGCCGCCCGACGTTCTGCTGATGTCGCTGCTTGACGAGGGTCTGAAGTTCATCGGCCTGCTTCTCGAACTCAGACAGGGATAGCTCCGGAGCAAGCTTCATGGATCCGCCTGCGATCCGGAGGATGTAATCCTGGACCGCCGTGATATCGCCGGTTGCGAGCAGTGCAGCCCGATCGGCGGACAATTCGGACTTCTTGTACCAGGCGAAGAGCTCGTTCACGATGCCGAACGACACAATTGGCCCGAGGAGCGGGACAAACCCCGCAATCTGTGCGAAGACCTTGTGATTCTCGGCCATCAGTCGGTAGAAGGTGTGTTCGCAGATAATGTGCCCGATTTCATGGCCGATTACCGCGCGCATTGCCGGTTCCGGGAAGCTGTCTACCAGTCCCGAGGTGAAACTCAGGAAGGGAGTCGTGCCGCCCAGGGCGCTCGACCGGACCTCCGACGCCCGGTCGAGAAACACCGTTGGCGCCGGTGCGCCGAGTCGCTCTGCCACATCGGCGGCAAGCCTGTGGAGGGAGCCGCCGTGGTTGGGACCCAGCTTCGAGTTATCCGCCAGGTTCAACAGGTAGAACTCGTCCTGAACGTCGCGCTGCAGGCCTGCCAGCTCTCCCTCGAAGAGCTTTGACTTGGCGATCGTCTCCAGCAGTCCCTGCATGCCGCTGAGGTCCAGCGGATGCGCAAAATGGTGTCTCTTCAGTCCGGGTTTCAGCCTGATGCTCATATGGCGCACAAGAGTAGCAAAACCGCATGAGCGGTCAAACTGAATCCCTTATGGGGATTTCCGGGGCTGGGTGGAATGCCGGGCGGCCGGTGATGGTTTGCCAGCCGTCCCTTTTCGCATTGTACGCGTGATGGAACATGTTAGATTCCCGTTCATCCAAACATTTGCTGTAGATGATGGGCGTGGCGCATACAACTTCCGGCCGGCTATCCGGACGTTCAGGAGTGACGTGAAACGAAGGATTGCATTGTGCATTGTCGCCGTGGCGGGGTTGTTTCCCGCCTGCGCGAGGGCGATTGAGGCCGCTGATGACGCTGGGCCAGTGTATGTCAGCGAGAAGGATGGCGCGGCCTGTCTTGAACTGGGGCCGGCCGGTGTCTTCTACCTGCGTTCTGCCCCGGGTGAATACTCCGGCGGACCCTGGGAGTCACGGCGAAAGGAGGTAACAATGTTGCCGCACGCCGGCAGTCAGGTGACCATGACGAGGGACGGCGAGGCGCTGGTTGATGCCGCCGGGACCCGCTGGTTGAAGGACACTCATGCCGCGGCGCCGAAGAACGACACAGCCAGGCCAGTCTACGTAACCGTGCGTGATTTCGATACAGGCCGTGCGGTGACAGAGTTCTCGTACGACTACTGGATCGATACGGAGGCTGGCAGGGAGACGACCCGGTGGGCGCGGCGCAGGAATGTCCGTGCCGCGGATGGATCCGTTACAATCGACGCGCCGCCTGATTGTGACGTTACCGTGTGCGTCGAGTCCCCGGACTACATCAGCGGCTTCGGCAACTGGGGCATCTTCACCGTCGAGTCTACCGACGATTCCAGATCGTTCGTGATCGAGCTCCGTCGCGGTGCTGTTGTTCGTGGGACAGTGACCGACGGTGCGGATGGCAAACCGCTGGAGAACTCGCGCGTGTCCGCAATCGTATCGCCAACTATTGGCGTGTCGGGGCCTGATCTTGTGAGGGGGGTGCTCACCGACGGGAAGGGGGAATTTGTCCTGCGCGGAGTTGATCCCGAACTGGGGATCAATGTTCACCATCCCGCGTACGTGGAGTTTGACGGAATGCGCATTACAGACCATGCTGGGCGGACCGAGCGGCAAGAGGTGTCGGTAAAGGTTGCCCTTGAGAAGGGGGCCCGGATCAACGGCACAGTACTCGATGCCGGCCAGGATCCTATTGAGGGAGTCATGGTCGGCGGGGTTGGCATGAAGAGCGTGATGACGGGGAGGGACGGCTCTTTCTCGATCGTGAGTCCGGACAAGCCCGGTGTTGGCGGAGTCATTTCGTTCACAAAAGCCGGTTACCGCGGCCGCAGATTGCCGGTTCCTCTGGACACCCCTGTTGTCATCCTCGAAAATGAGGTCAGGACCGAGCTGGGAGGCAAAGTAACCGGGCCGGACGGAGCACCAGTCGGTCGTTTCGAGATTGTCCTTGGCCCAGGCAATGATCCTGAGGTGTGGCAGTGCAAGCGGACTGAAATCATCAACAGCAACGGAGTGTTCAGGCTCGATACTCCATTCAACGACCGGAACTGGGTTGCGATCAGGGCGGACGGTTTTGCCCCGTGGGACAGTGGTATCGAGCCCGGGCGTGATGCCGGCGGCAGGACAATATCCCTATCGAAGGGAGTGGCGGTTCGTGGCAGGATTGTGCTGCGGGGCGGGCCTGCGCTAGCAGGGGCGGAACTGGTGCTGATACCTTCCCGGTGGATGATCAAGGCCGGGATACGAAGCTTATCCATCGGCGAAGCCTTTCTCGCCCATGAGACGACCGGCAGGCCGGACGGTTCATTCCTGATAGAGAACGTCAACCCGGGAGAGTACGTGCTGAGTGTTACCAGCGACACGGCGTCACCGTGCGAGTATTGGCTCAGTGTGCCGAAGGACGGCATCGAAGTCGGGACCATCACTCTGGATGGGCTGG
>JBAXKQ010000229.1:0-3751 GCA_037135275.1 bacterium | reverse complement strand
GATCTTCATACCTCTGAGTAGTTATGACCGCCTGCCGGTGGTCAACTCGGCATGCCGTCTGCTCACATATGATTATGTCCGCGAGGACCAGAGGACTCTCTATGGGTTCCAGACCGATGCCGAGCGCAATATGTTCATTCTCCTGATGGGCGTGAGCGGCATTGGCCCCAAGATTGCGATTGGCGCATTGAGCGGCATTTCGCTTGGCGACCTGGCCACGGCGATCAGCACCGGCGATGTGCAGCGCCTCGGTTCGGTTCCAGGCATCGGGCGCAAGAAGGCGGAGCGGATGGTGGTGGAACTTCGAGACAAGGTGGGCGAAGGCGCCGCTATTACCGCTGCCGGGGGCGCCGGCGGCGTGCCGGGCGACAATGTGGTCGTGCGGGATGCGATGCTTGCCCTGGTGTCCCTCGGGTACAAGCAGAATGAGGCCCGTGCCATGGTTGTGAGTGTCATGGAACGTGGTGACGCAAATAATGTTGAGGAAACAGTGCGCAAGGCGCTCGCAAAGGCACAGCGCGGGGAATAGACAATGAAGTCACCACGAACACCGCGCGATGCCGCAGAGGAAGTGGGAGGTGCCGCCCATGGCCGTCCCACTCCACGCACCCTGAATGCTCCGGATGCGGAGTTTGAACTCTCCCTGCGGCCAGGCAATTTTGATGACTTCATCGGACAGGGCAAGGTCAAGGAGCGGCTCCAGCTTTTCGTCGATGCAGCCCGCGGCCGTAATGATGTCCTCGATCACGTGCTTCTCTCGGGGCCGCCGGGCCTTGGCAAGACCACCCTGGCGCACATTATCTCCGGCGCCATGGGCGCCAACATTAAGGCTACAAGCGGGCCTGTGATCGACAAGCCTGGCACGCTTGCCGGCCTGCTGACGAATCTCGAGCGCGGCGGCGTTCTGTTCATCGATGAAATCCACCGCATGCAGAAGTCAGTTGAGGAATACCTGTACTCTGCGATGGAGGATTTCGTCCTGGATATCGTCATTGACCAGGGGCCCCAGGCGCGGTCAGTCCGCCTCAATCTGCCGAAGTTCACCCTCATAGGGGCGACGACGCGGAGTGGACTGCTCGCGGCGCCGCTGCGCTCCAGGTTCGGGCTTTCCATGCGGCTTGACTACTACGAGGCCGCTGATCTGGTTACGATCGTGAACAGGTCGGCCCGGATATTGAATATTGATATCGAGGAGGATGGCGCTGCCGAGATCGGGCAACGCTCGCGCGGGACACCACGCATCGCAAACAAGCTCCTGCGCTGGGTGAGAGATTATGCCCAGGTCAGGGCGGACAACCGTATAACGAAGAAGGTTGCCGAGAGCGCCCTGAAGATGCTGGAGATCGACGAGCACGGCCTTGATGAGATGGATAAACGGATTCTTGATGCGATTGTACGCCGGTTCGATGGCGGGCCGGTTGGCGTCAGCTCGCTTGCGGTGGCTGTTGGCGAGGAACCGGACACGATCGAGGAAGTCTATGAGCCATACCTCATCCAGGAAGGCTATATGAAACGTACGCCGCAGGGCCGGGTTGCGACGAATCTCTGCTACGACAAGCTTGGCCTGAAGCCCCCGAAGCACCCCGACCCCCAGGCTACGCTGTTCTGACCAGCGTCGCCGGTACACCTTGCCGCGCTGCAAGTGATTCGCAAATTGCCCGGTCCGCCGTCGGCCCCCGCCTGAAACTCTCCTTCGTTCAGGGACAGGCCGTCGCGATCTACCACATGAAGCCTTTTGGCCACATGGTGATTCTCCGCTTGGCAAGGCTCGGGAACTGCGGGTCGGTGCTTACCTGTGCGAGGCCGTTGAGCAGGTAGTCAACGAGGCCAAGGGCGATTGGCTCGGTGATGCTCATGTAGGCGTGGACAAAATATGGGGACCCGAAAACACCCTGCCGCGACTTCAGTTCCGGCGTTTCGAGAGTGAAGGCCTCGGTCCGCCAGATGTTGTCCGCTGCCATTGATCGGCCGAAGACAACATTGCCGTCGAAAAGGACGATGCCCGGTATTTCCACATCGCCGGTGTACTCGATCTGGCTGCCGGTTTCCTGGCTGCGTCCCAGCTCGCCCTCCAGTGAGATCCAGACCCAGTCGTCAGCCGTGTCAGCGCCGCTGATGTTGATGCCGTCAATGTGCAGATGGCCCGGATCAATCTCTATCTGGAGCGGACTGCATTCCCCGCCGCAGGTGCCGTGCAGCGCCAGGTAGGAGTCGTTCCGTGCCTGGAAGTTCAGCCCCCCCTCTCCGTTGCCATCGTCAAAGCCGCCGTTGGGAACCTCGATGTCAAAGTAGTCGCCTGCCGATATCAGCCCGAGCGGCGTCTGGCCCGGGGCATGTTGCACAATGTGAACCACGCCCCCCGCCTTGATCAGGGATATCCTTCCGACATTGAGTTCTATCTCGCTGCCGCCGATGTTCCCGCCGGCGATGAGGTAGACGTCGCCGGCTGTGATCATCGAATCGTGGTCGTAGATCGTGCCGCCGGCCTTGAAATCAGCGATATCCTCCAGGGTGGCCCTTCCCATGGCTATCCCGCCCGTGACATCGGCGTCAACCGAACGGGCACGGAGTGTGTCGAATTCCAACGATGCGCCGTCGATGTCCATGAGATCGCCTGCGGCGAGGTTGATGCAATGGATGTCGCCACCGGCCGATATGAGAAGCATATCGCCAGCGGTCATGTCTTCGGCTGTAATGTTGCCAATGGCATCCATTTCCGCGCGACCGCCGGCGGTAAGGGAGGTGCAGTTGATGTCGCCGCCCGCGGTGACGGTCAGTAGATTGCCCGCATGGACGTAGTCGCCTGCCAGTCCGCCGTGGACATTCAGGACCACCGAACCGCCACCCCTGACCCCGCCGGAGACCCGTACACCGTCCGCCTCCTCGATGTAGATGTTGCCGCCGGCCCCGGCCCGCAGAGTTGCCGCTCCGGTGTCTATGTCACTGTCGCCGCCTGCGCCTATGGAGCCGGTGCGCGCAGAGATGGTGACATTGCGTGCCAGCAGCTGCGTAGCCTCGTCCGCCGTGCCATCAGTGATGTTGTGTCCCATCAGGATTATGATGCTGCCGGCTGTGATCGGAGCCATGATCGCGTAGTCGACGTCATCACGGTCCGCGCCGGCAAGTGACATATCCGGCAGGCCGACAGTCAGGGAACCGTCAACCTGTATGTCGCCAATGAGTGTGATTGTGCCGTCCGGGACCACACCATCGGTCGAAGCGTCGCCTTTGATCCACAGTAGCCCTTTGCCGTCGCTGTTCGAGTCGGCCAGTAGATCCATGGAACCTGCGCTGGTGACACCCCCGCCGAGCGTTATGTGATCCCCGGCGGTGACGTCGAGTACGCCCTCGCCGCGAAGCCAGCTGCCATCGGATACGGACATGTCTGTGCCAACACGGACTAGCACCGCATCCTCCAGCGTGAGGTTGCCGTTGACGTCCAACCTGCCTCCAGTGGTCAGGCTGTCCAGCACGGTCGTTCCGGTGTTGGCACTCAAGGTGAGGTCCCCGTAGCCATGCAAGTCACCAATGGTTGCCTTCAGTGTGAGGCTGCCAGCCGATGCCACCTGCACACCGTTGGCGAATCGGATGCTGTCAGCGCCGTCAGCGGCATTGTTGGCGTCGCCGTCGAGGGAGAGGTTGCCGGTATCAGTGGTCAGGGCCTGGTTGACGGTGATTCCATCGTCGGCACGTACATCGAGCGAGTTGAATGTCGAAGGGTTCGAGTTGAAGTCCACAGCATTGCCCGCTG
>JBAXKQ010000228.1:0-3783 GCA_037135275.1 bacterium | reverse complement strand
CCAGTCCGGGCCGCCCGGTGCCTGGGCAACGGCGCCCGTTAGCGTTGATGCGGCATTCACCCGCAAGCCGGCAAACCCGAAGACAACCGCCAGCCACACACCGGCGGCCGAGGCGGCGTGAATTCCGTCCTTCGCGTTACCGCGTACATCCAGCAGGTCGGCGCTGGCGGCGCGGATGAAATGTTCGCGGGCTTCGTCGATCCTGCCGGCCCGGCAAGCCATGACGGCCTGGATCGCCGGCCCCAGGGAGGATCCGTAAGTGTGGTCTGTTCGCGCGTTGTAGTACTCGTAGTTGACGCGAACCTGCTTGTCGGTGAATTCGTCCTGCAGCAGGTATTGCAGCATCAGCACATCAGGCTGCTTGATCACCTGGATCTTGTTCGCACCCTCGAAGCCGACCACCTCGAGCACGGGTTTTGTCCGCGGCTCCATCGTCGCCAGGTCGACATCTTTCAGCTTGAAGTAACCGTCAAACTGCTCAATCAGGCCTGATGCGGCCGCCTTGCAGTGGAGCCCGGCAACGACCTGCCGCCAGCGCTTGAGGCGCCTCGGGTTGAGATCAAGCGCCTTCGAGAGTCTGGCCGCGGCTACGGGCGCGTGGGCCTTAAGCCACTGGAGGATCTCGATGGCAAGCTTCAGGTTCCATTGCGCCATGCGATTGATGTACACATTGTTGTTTACGTGTTCGTGGTTCTCGTCGGGTCCTATGACGTCGTTGTATTCATAGCGCCCGCGCCTTGCGTTCCATTCGGCACGCGACGCCCAGAACTTGGCCGTGTCGAGCAGCAGCTCCGCGCCCTGCTTGATGAGCCAGTCGTCGTCTCCGGTCATCCTCCAGTACAGGTAGGTGGCATATGCCACGTCAGCCGAGACATGAATCTCGATATCGCCGGTCCAGACACGCGCAAGCTTGTTGCGATCCGCATAGTGCGGCACCCAGGTTGGCGTGACCTCCTCACCAGTATCGGCGCTTTCCCAGGGAAACTGTGCGCCCTCGCACCCGTTTGCCCTTGCCTTGGCCCGCGCCCCGGACAGCCGCTGGAACCGGTAGTTCAGCAGGTTCTTCGCGATGTGCGGCGCCGTGTAGATGAACAAGGGCAGCATGAAGATCTCGGTGTCCCAGAAAGAGTGGCCCCTGTAGCCGAAGCCGGAGAGCGTCTTTGCCCCGATGTTGACATCGTCGTCATGGCGCGGAGCGGCAATGAGCATCTGGAACAGGCTGAAACGAACCGAAAGCTGGGCTTCGTCATCACCCTCGATTACCACATCGGTTCGATCCCATTCTCGTGCCCATGCTTCCGAATTGGCGCGGAAGGCCGACGCCCAGTCCCTGACTGAGTTGACGTGCCTGACAGCCAGAGCTACCGGGTCGGCTCCATCGCGGGAAGTGGCGAGACCTACGAACTTGTCGACCTCAAGGATCCTGCCCGGTGATGCCGTCATCTTCACGACCATCGTGGGAGAGTTCTCGACATCCCAGAACCCGGAGGCCCGCCCCCTGCCCTGTGCCACTACCATGCGCATGGCGCTGGCGAACTCAATGCCGGAGTGGCGGGTGTGGTTGCGCAGGAAGACCGTGTCTCCCTTGCGACCCTGGGCAACCCAGCGCCAGTGAGCAAGGCCCTCGTTGTCCATGTTCCCATTGAGGGCGGCGCGGAATTCCACGGTTCCGCGGAAAGCCGGAGTGACCCGGCAGCGGATGAGGGCGACATGTTCATCGGCCATGGACGCGAAACGCTCAAACTCCACGGTAGCGGCCCGCCCCCGGGGAGACACCCACTCCACCCTGCGCGTGAGCAAGCCGGTGCGGAGGTCCAAAATACGCTCAAAACGCCTTACTCTCCCGCTGTCGAGCGAGAATCGTTCGCCGTCCAACAGTACGGTGAACGGAAGCCAGTCCGGCACATTGGCCAGTTCAGAAATGGAAATAGGGACCGCATCGAAGACGCCATGCGCAAATGCTCCACGGCGGTCGCCGGGGTAACCCTCCTCAAAAGCGCCGCGCGTGCAGAAGAAACCGTTGCCGGCGGTGAAGATCGTTTCCTTGTGGTGCTGCCGGCGTGAATCAAAGGTGTCCTCTACTATCTTCCATGGGTCAGTCATTGGATCCTCTATTCGCGTCACGGCCGGCCACGACGGAGCGCGGCCGGCCAATACTCACATTGAACTGTACGGTTTCAGGCTGGGGGGACACGCCCCGTCGTGGTCGCTCAAGTCTTTCGAGAAACTCAAGGTTTCTCCAGCCTGCCCACTCCGACATAAACAAGAAAATTGCTCAGCGCCACTATCTCGTTGCGCCCCTTCTTCATGCGCACCGGGACAAAGTCCGCGTCAGGATGGTACCCGTGGAGCCCGGGAGCCTCCCAGACCTTCTTTCCGTTGAGCCATAAGATCTGCGGGGTCGACCCGCCAAGGCGTAACTCGTAGTCGCCGGCCTCAGGCGCGTGGAAGTACGTGCGTCCATAATAGGTGTCCTGCTTCTGCTTTGCGTCGGAGTGCGGCATCCATCCGCCGCGCATGATGAAGTCCACGTTGTACCAGTTCTGTTTCGCGGCATGCCCGACGGCGTCGTACGGCTTCCAGCCCCTTGCCTTGCGCGGCGCGTACTCGCCATCCAGGGCGGGATCGGACATTTCCCACGAAGTCAGCACACCAGGCCAGGGCTTGACTGTCTTGTCGATCTCGGCGCCCTTCAGTTCCAGGGCATCCAGGACCGCGCGGGCCATGCCCTCGAATCCATGCCTGCCGTGGTGAACACCGTCAGGGCCCAACATCTCCAGGCCTTCCACCTTCCCCCTCAGGAACTCGCCGTGCGCGTCCGCCACCGGCAGATTGTAGACAGCCGCAACTTCGTTGATGGCCCCTAGGTAATCCTCAAACCGCTTTTCGTTCCCGGCGTCTCCAAGGTGGGAGGGACGGACGAGCATGACTCCAATACCCGCCGCCCGGAGGGTTCTTACGAGCTCGTCGAGATCCGCCCGGTAGTCCTTGATGGGCCGCTTCTGGAGACAATCGTTCGTGCCGATGGTGATGATCACCAGGTGGGGCTTGCGGGCGAGGACATCCTCCTTGAGACGGCTTACGAGGTTTGCGGCGCTGTTGCCGCATATGCCGGCATTCATCAGCTCGAAGCCGGCTTCCGGCCAAACGCGCCGGAGCGTATTGACCACGTAGTCGGGGAAACTACTCCCGTCAGTCAGGCTGTCGCCGTAGAAGAGAATCTTCTTCACATCCCGGAGAATGGCTGGCTTTTTCGTTGTTTCACCCTCCCCGGCGTGGGCTGTAAACGCCGCAGCAAGAATCAACGCGGCGAAAGCCGCCATGATTCCCCGAATACCGACCGCACCGGATACTGTAGTCATTGCGAAGGTTCCCGTCACTCCGTCCGCATGGAACGACCAGCGGGGACGACCCCGCCACAGTGCCGCAAATAGATCGAAGGATAGATTACCGCATCCCGAACGCAACAGAAAAAGATGGCATTCTTGGCCGGCAGCAGTCTTGCTCGACCGTCTCCATGGATGGGGCGTTTGGTCCTCCCTTTCTCCGGACAGCAACCGCCATTGTTGGCAACGTCCTTCTACAGCGAAGACAGTCGACCGGAGGGGCCATTTCATCCGGCGCGCACAATGGATCCCGAACAAATCCCGTCAGTTTGCCAGGGGCTGCGTGCCCGGCGCCATCTTATCCAAGGGCTGCCCTGCGGGCTTCTGCGGTGGTTTTGCCGCTGCATCACCGGCTGGTTCACTTGTAACATGCGTGATCTCCACCCACTTGCCCTGC
>JBAXKQ010000227.1:0-3785 GCA_037135275.1 bacterium | reverse complement strand
ACGGAATGATACCACGTGATAAGACGTTCTGCCCCATTCCTGTCAACAACCAGCCCTGTGTACTCCCTCTCGGCGGATGCGTCGCCATTCAGCAGCCTCTTTGCCTCGCTTTTTGCAAAAGCTCGAATCGAAGCCGGCACATAGTTGTCAAAGAACTTCCGCCCGAGAATATCATCCCTGCCGTAGCCCAGCACCAGGCACGCCCTTCTGTTGGCGAACCTGACCAGCCCATCGCCATCGACAATAAGTACGACCACACCAAGGGCATCAAGCTTATCCTCGGCCGCTCGAAGGGACTTCCGGAGCCCATCAGCCGCCGCTTCCACAAAGCAGACCCGCTTCTCCAGTTCGGCGATCCTGGATCTCTGAACTCCGTTTTCGCCAGTCAGCCGGGTCACTTCATCTGCAGCTCGCCGGTGGGCCCCAAGAAGCCTGCTGTACCAAATCGAGAGGGCGTAGCCGGCGACGAGGATCATGAAAGCGCATACAGCACCAGGCACCCTATAGCGCAGGTGCGGATTATCGAAGAGGATCGTGGTCAGCACGCTGTTGACGAGCCAGATGCCACAGGCAGCCAACAGAGGTAACGCGGCAAGAAGAAATCGTTTTTTCATAGTCCACCAGCACAGACGACGTACACAGGCGATGTATCCACTATCTGCAACTGCAAATCAAGCGCAAACTCATCGGTCGGGGCGGCAGCTCCGGACGTATCGCGTCGCTAATGGCCTGGGCAGGACCATGGCCGGAACAATTCAGTTGATTTGCGTCACGGCGTCGCGCTCCTGCATCGGCGGTGGTGTTTATGGGTCAACTCACATGCAGTTTGAATTGAGCCGGGGCAGAAAGCTCCAAACATCCGCCAAAAACTGTCTCAGGTGTGAAACCATTGCTAACTCGTGAAGCGAACTGTCAGGAGAGTCTCAAATACCGTCAGGCGCTTCGCGGACTCACTGAGCGTCTCACAGCCAGCACAAGCGCATCTCGATTCAACGCGAGTGTTGCCTTTTTGAAAGACGTGGGCCCGACTTGGAAGACGGATGAGTCTCCGCATCCCTCTCCAGTTCGCGGATCTCATCCCTGAGCATAGCTGCCCTTTCAAATTCCATTGCGCCGGCTGCGTCGAGCATTTCCTGCCGCAGTTCGGCGACGGCCTTGTAGATATCGTAGTCAACGCCGCTTTCGCGTATGACACTGGCTTCAACATCCCTGCTCTCGTACTCCATCTTCAATGTCTGCCGAATGACTTTCTCAATGCTCTTGGGCGTGATCCCGTGTGTTTTGTTGAATTCCAACTGCTTCAAGCGTCGCTGTTCTGTGACATTTATCATGCGCCGCATGGATTCAGTGATAACATCGGCGTACATGATGACCTTGCCATCTACGTGTCTGGCCGTGCGCCCGGCGGTCTGCAGGAGGGATGTCTCGGATCGCAGGAAACCCTCCTTGTCTGCATCAAGTATTGCTACGAGAGATACTTCGGGCAGGTCAAGTCCCTCTCGCAAAAGGTTGATTCCCACCAGACAATCGAAGTCGCCGTTTCGCAGTCCATTGAGTATCTCAACCCTCTCAAAGGCTCCTATTTCCGAATGGAGATATCGCACCTTGAGCCCCGCACCGGTCATGTACTCACTCAAATCCTCGGCAGTTCGCTTTGTGAGCGTCGTCACCAGGACGCGTTCTTTTCGCGCAGCGCGCGAACGGACCTCTTCTATCAGATGGTCGATTTGCCCTGACGTGGGATGAACCTCAACTGGCGGATCGAGCAGGCCTGTTGGCCTCACAACCTGCTCAATGGTCTTGCCGGACATCTCAAGCTCGAATGGCCCCGGCGTGGCGGTTGTGAATACAACCTTTCCAACAGCTCCCAGGAACTCATCAAAACAGAGTGGCCTGTTATCCTTGGCGCTCGGCAGCCTGAATCCATAGTCCACAAGCGTGCTTTTGCGCGACTGGTCACCGTTGTACATGGCCTTGAGCTGCGGAATGCTCACGTGCGACTCGTCTATGATCGTCAGGAACGGCTTCGGGAAGTAGTCGAGCAGTGTGGCCGGCGGGGCCCCGGCCGGGCGGCCGCTGAGATGGCGGGAGTAGTTCTCAATACCCGAGCAATATCCCATTGCGCGCATCATTTCGACGTCGAACATGGTGCGCATTTTGATCCGCTGCGCCTCGATCAACTTGCCATTCTGCTCAAACCACTTGACCCTTTCCTCCATCTCGGAAACGATCGTTGTCGTAGCGGCCTTGATCTTCTCCTCTGGCATGACGAAATGCCTGGCGGGCGAGATAAGCACCTGGTCGAAATTGCCCGTTATGTTACCGGTCGTTGGATCGGTCTTCCTTATGCTCTCGACCGTTTCACCCCAGAACGAAACACGCACACCGGTTTCCGAGTAGGAGGGAAAGATGTCCACAGCGTCCCCCCGCACGCGGAATGTGCCAGGGCTCGTCTCGTAGTCGTTCCTGGAGTACTGAATATCCACCAGCTTGCGAAGGAGCATGTCACGGTTCAATTCCATGCCATTGGCAATCTGTACTGTCATTTCCCGATAGTCCTCAGGCGAGCCAAGCCCGTAGATGCATGAGACCGAGGCGATAATGATGACATCCCTGCGGGCAAGAACTGAGTTGGTTGCAGACAGCCTCATGCGCTCTATGGCTTCGTTGATCGATGCGTCCTTCTCAATGTGCGTATCAGTCTGCGGAATATAGGCCTCAGGCTGGTAGTAGTCGTAGTAGCTGATAAAGAACTCCACAGCATTGGCCGGAAAGAAGGCCTTCAACTCGCCGAACAACTGCGCAGCCAAGGTCTTGTTGTGGGATATGAGCAATGTCGGCAGCCCGGTCCGGGCAATGACATTGGCCATGGTGAATGTCTTGCCAGACCCGGTTACGCCTTCCAGTGTCAGGAAACGTCTGTCCCCGTCCAACCCGCGACACAACGCATCGATCGCCTCAGGCTGGTCGCCGGCCGGCTGGAACTTAGATTCCAATGAAAAGACAGAACTCATGACGTAACGATAGACGCAGTTTGGCCTAAATGGAAGACCGGAAGCCGTGACACCAGAATTCCGCTGAACCGTCTGGCTGGCAGTCCGGCACTTCTGCCAGAGTTGAATCCTACAGCGACAACATTCGCTCAAGGGCTGTGCGCGCGTTTGCGGCGATTCGATCCGGAACACTGACGACGTTTGCATCCGGCCAGTTCACAAGCACATCGTGCAGGCTTTTGTCACTGGTCATGCTCATGTTCCGGCACACGGACGGAGCAAGTGCTTTGACAGTTACCCGGCCTGCCTGCTGATGAGCCAGCCGCTCCACGAGGTTGACCTCGGTTCCAACCACCACAACTGACCCGGCCGGCGCTGCCTCAACGTACTTGATGATTCCTGCCGTAGACGCATGGGCGTCCACTATCCTGACAATCTCGCGCGGACACTCGGGATGAACGATAATCCTGGAGTCGGGCCAGTTCTTACGCGCAAACATTACGTGTTCCGTGGTGAATCTCGTATGTATGATGCAGAACCCGCGCCAGACCACAACCTGCGCTGATACGACATCGGACTCTCTCAATCCGCCGTCCACCTTTTTGGGGTCGTAGCAGGCAACATGGTCGTGTGGCACAGAAAGATCTGCAGCGGTATTCCTGCCAAGATGCTCATCCGGAAGAAAGAAGACACGTTTGCCCTGAGCGAAAACCCACTTGAATACCGTGCTTGCATTGCTGGAAGTGCATGTGCTGCCTCCATTTGCGCCGCAAAAGGCCTTGATCTCGGCCG
>JBAXKQ010000226.1:0-3792 GCA_037135275.1 bacterium | reverse complement strand
GCGGCGCTTGTCGCGAAAGAAGAAGACCACATCCAGGAAGCGGCGGGCCTTCTCGACGCCGGATCGCCAGGGCACATAGTCGAGCATCCGCAACGACAAGTCCTGGATGCGCTTTGACGCAAGGAATGCGATTGCCCCGACCAGCACAATAGCCAGCAGGCCGATGACAACCCACAGGGCCCTTGTCCTGACAACAGCAGGATTGATTGCCGCCGCCGCGATTGCCGCGGCAATGAGTGCAATGAAGCCGGTCAGGCGCTCCAGGAACACCGACCCGTACGAGTTCGAGCGGCTGCTGGTTTCACGCCCCAGCTCCATGCCGCGCACAACATCGCCGCCGACGCTGCCCGGCATGAAATTGTTGAAGAAGTACCCTACAAGGTAGAGTCGGAACAGTTGCAGGAATGATGTCTTCACCCCGCGGGCGGTGAGGAAGAGCTGCCACTTAAGGCAACTTATGCCGTTCATTACGAATGAAATCAGCAGGAGTACCGCTATGTATGGGAGGCGGATGTCCATGATCGTCCGGAACGACTCCCGCCAATCGACGAAACGGAAGAGCAATGCAAGCAGGGCCGCGGCTGCCATTGTCTTCGCGAAGGATATCACCTGGCGTCGTTCCATCGTCATCTGTCCCCGAGATAGGGCGCCAGGAATGTCGCCGTCTTCCTGGCCAGCTCCGCCGCCTTCAGCACTTCCGACGCGACGTGCGCCGATATCGCCTGGCGGTTCTGCCACGACTCGCTGATAAGGTTGAAGAGCCGGTCGGCTGTGAGGTCCTGGAATTCAACCATCCGCGCATCCTGGCCGATGCTCCGCATGAATCCCCGGTTCTTCGGGGTGGCAATGATTCCGATTATGGGTGTTCCCACGGACGATGCAAGGATCAGCGAGTGTGTGCGCATGCCCACATGCAGGCTGACTCTGGAGAACAGGCCGGCGATATCGCGGTAGGTACATTCACGGTTGGTGACAAGCCTCACGGCGTCGCGCCTCCGGACCAGGGCGAGGACCTCGTCGTTGATGCCGGTGTCCATCGGCTGGGTCATGACGAAGAGGGCGTTGACGTTGAGTTCGTTGATTGTGCGATCGACGGTGGCCGCCATCAGTTCCGCGAAATGCCGGCGGGCAAAGCGCTTGCCACCCTGGCGCACGAAGACGTCGAGGTAGCTGTTCACATTGAACGAGACTGTGCCACGACCAGCCCAGCTGATGCCGGCGGCCTTCGATATCTCGTCGATCCGCGCCGCATCCGACGGTCTGGTGCAGAGGGCGCAGTCAGCCCCGAGGTCGATGGGGCCGTGTTCCAGTCCCAGCCGCTGCAGCATTTCGGTGGATTCACGGTCGCGCACCACGATCCTGCTTGAGGAGCGCAGCACCCGGTTCATGCAAACCCGGCCGGCGCGCGATGTGATGGGACCAAGGCTGACGTTGTACAGCACCACCGGGATGCCCCGGCTGCGCGCCATCGGAAGCACAAGCGCCATCGTGGAGAGGTAGTTGAACAGTGGATTGAAGAGGTGGAGATCGAAGAGGATTGCGTCTGTCACCAGGACCAGGTCCGAACGCAGTACCGAGCGGAATACCGGCAAACCGAAGATCTTCGCGCTGAGGTTCCAGGGAAGCATGGGGACCGGCCGGATGCGATGTTCCGAATAGTGCCTGCGCACGAACCCAGGGTTGATCGTCGGGATATCGTACTCGACATCGGGGTACAGCCGGCTGACATCTTCCAGGAGGCAGCCCAGGATGGCTGCGTCCCCGGCGTTCCTGCCGGAGAAATTACCTATGACACAGATTCTCTTCACTTCTTGCTCCGTTCGTCTCAAGTGACTGCCGGAAAGCTGCAAACCTACCCCATAGGCGCAAGCCAACGCAAGCCGGTTCACTACGGCAATTCGGCTTGCGGAACGGTCTCCCGGCAACGTACCATGCGCCGCATGTGTCTGAGCACAAAGAGTGGTGGAGCCGGCCGGCTGCCGGTCGTCGTCGGGCTGTTTCTCGCCCTCCTGGTGTGGGCCGTGTTCACATGGCCGCTGCCGCGTCATATCACCGAAGGCATTCCGGCGTCGGCAAGCGCATCCTGCGGGAGCAGGGCCCGGAGCATGATTTCGGGTGATCATCTCCAGCTCCAGTACCGTTTCTGGCTGTTCCACGACATGCTGCGCGGTGAGTCGCCATGGCTGTCCAATATCTACGAGTTCAATACGGGACCGGACGACAAAGCGGTCATCAAGCCGGGCTCCTGGTATTTTCCTTTCTCCCTTGTATACGCGGCATTCGCGCAGGCAGGTGGGCGGGCCCTTGCCTGGAACCTGACCGGGTTGCTTTCCCTGCTGATGACGTTCGTGTTCACCCGGTCGCTCGTCAGGAGATATGTGCAGAGCGAGTGGATCGCCATTCCGGCCGCCCTGCTGGCTATTGCCATACCATACCGCTATGAGGCATTGCTGGGCGGCAGCCCGGCCGGCTTCGCGATGATGTGGGTTCCCATGCTCTTCCTCGGTATAGACGTTGCCGTCCGTGACGGACGGGTTGCCGGCGGTGTTATTGCCGGAGTCGCGCTCTTCTTTGCGGCAATGACCGACACGCAGGTCTTCTTCTTTTCAGCCCTTGCCAGTCCAGCCTGGGGCCTTGTCGCGCTGGTCAATGCGCCATGGACAGCCAGTAACAGTTGTGAAGCCGGCCGGGTCAATTTCCGGAAACTCGTTCTTGCGCTTCTGCCATTTGTGATCATCTCCGGGGCTGCGGTTCTTCTGGCATTCTCCTCGAAGGCGGAACTGATCAAGACGGCACAGAGCGCAGCCCGGAGTGTACAGGAGGCCCGCGACTGCGCCCCTGACCTGGCGGATTTCTTTGCGGTGGTCCGTAGAAGCGCCGGTGCCCAGCAGGTGTACCTCGGCTGGGTTCCGATTGTCCTGGTCGTGGCAGGACTTGGGGTGGGGGGCATGCGTGTCATTGCCGGGCGGAAGATGCCTGTTGCCGCCTTTGCCACGCTTGTTCTCCTTACGCTCGGCACCGTGCTTGTTGTCGCAATGGCACTCGGGCCGGAGGGACCGATGGATGGACTCCTCTTCCGGGTGTGCCGCCGGGTCATTCCCAAGTACTCGATGGTCAGGCAGACGGCCAAGGTCTTGTGCGTCTTGCCGGTCATCCTCGCCGTGGCCGTGGCTCTTGCATGGACGATGCTTGTGCCAGCAGCCGGCAGGTGGGGGCGGGCGGTTCCGGCGCTCGCTGCAGTGGTCATGCTTGTGGAGTACTCGAGCCACATCAAGGCCGAGATATGCCTGCTTGCCAGGGAACAGCCCGCCTACAGCGCCATGGCTGATGACGCCGCCGTGGCCGGCCGTACGGTGAGGGCCATGGCGATTCCGCTCTGGCCGGGCGATTCGCACTGGTCGTCGCTCTACGAGTACTACAGTTCGCTCTACCGCATCCGGATGGTCAACGGGTACAGGCCCGTGGTGAATGCCGGCTACTACAGGGACGTGTTCGAGGAATACAGGAGTTTCAACTCTGGAAAGATCTCCGACCAGCAGCTCGATCGTCTGCTAACCAACGGGGTAACGCACCTCGTGCTCCACGAGGATGCATTCCCGGAGAAGGTCAGTCCTTTTCCGGTTGGTCTCACCTTGAAACAGCTCCTGAATCATCCGCGTCTTGTGACTCTTGTGGATTCAGGTGGCGTCTGGGCTTTCCGCATCCTGCGCGAACCGGCTCCGAAGAAGGCCGTGTGCTCCAAGTGGGACGTTTTCTTTCCTGCCAGGTACTTCGAAGCTGAGCGGTGTTCGC
>JBAXKQ010000225.1:0-3798 GCA_037135275.1 bacterium | reverse complement strand
CGCTCGGCTCGAAGACCGATCCCGTGTTGCATGTCCGGTTCCCGGCCCCGTGGTCCGTCGTGGCCGAAAATCGCCGGATTTCAAATTGGCGGAGACTCCTTGCGCTCGTGCGAACCTCCGTCCTGGGTGATGAGTAAGCCATAACCGGGCCGGTGATTCAAGGTCGTTGTCCTGGTTGTCCTGGTCACGGTCCTGGTCTTGCGCAAGCGTGGGGACGTGTACGGCCCCACGCTCGCGGCTACGCCGCTCGCTCGCGTATCCTTGGCCGTGCGTCGTCGCGCAGTCCTGCCCGGTCCTACGCTCGCCGCTGGCGCGGCTCGCTTGCGTTATCCCCGGTCTGGCGTGGTTGGCGATGTCCTCCCCGGCCCCGCTCCGCTCCACGCCGTCCGCGTCCCGCAGGGAGACGCGCCGTCACTTCGTTCCGTCACGCTCCCTGCTTGGCCGCTCCCGGCGTTCCGCTCCGCTGCGTGGTCGGTGGTTCCACCGCTCCGGGCCGTGACCGTCCCTTCGCTGCCGTCGTCCCGCGTGCAAGCGTCCTCCCCGTCGCTCCGGGCTTGTCATGCCGGTTGCTGAGGAAGCCAACCGGCACGCCAAGCCCTCCGCTCCCAGACTCCGCGCCCGGCTGGACGCCGGGCTTGGCAAGGTGCGGCGCTGGGCCGCGCCGCTTGTGCTCGCACGCTGGCCGCGTGCTGCGCTTCCGCCGTCCGCCGGGGGGCGGTCGGCGGGCGTCCGGGCTGAACGCCCGGACGCTCGGCGGCGGATTGCTCCTGATGGCCGCTTCCCTTGCTCCGAATCGGCCTCCCGCCGCCTTCTTCTTGCCGCCTCCGGCTGGGCCGCCGTCGGCGGTCATGCCGTCCTGAACGTCCGGCATGTTCCCGATCCGACACACCCGCTCTGCCTTGCGCTTCTTCGTCCTTCCTCCATCCTGACACCCGCTTCCGTCCTTGTCCTGCGAAGCCTCCCGGCGAAGCGGGATTCGTCCGGCGATTGCCGGACTCCGCCGGACCACCGGCGGAGAGGTCCCTCGCCGCCTCCCGGCGGCCTCGGCCTGCGAATCGCTCCGCGAAGCAGGCTCCGGCTTCCGGCGGCTCAGAATCAGAATCCGGGCGCGCGCGTCTTCTCTTCCTCTTTCTTCTGCATGTCCGCCAGCCGCGAAGCCGGTTGCGGCCCGGACACGCCGTAGCGCGCGCCTCGCAACGGACGGCAAAACCGGGGTCCGGTCCTCCGGGCAGCCCGCGCGCTCCTGCGCGTAGCGGGCGACCGGTTCTTGCCGGCCAGTGCGAGGAAACAAGCGCGCTCTGGCGTGGAAGGGACGCAACCGGCGGAGTGGCGGTCTGTCACTTCCAGACGGTCTTCAACCATTCGACCGTCTTGGAAATGTCAACCTGCTCCGCGAAGGTTACAAGGTCGGGAATCCGTTTCACGCCGTCAAACGGAATAACCACATCCGGCGAGAACACCGGCGCAAGCCGGAAGTAATTGTCGCCAAGAATCTGCCGGCACTGGTAATCGGCAACGCCCATAACGCCGTCGAGCATCATGTCAATGATGGGCCTGGCCCATTGCGCGTAACCCCAGTCCAGATTCTTCCCCTCGATCCTCACGAGTGACTTGCCCGTCCCGATGGACAGCAAGGCAATTTCGTCATGGTCCGGCGAGTTTTTGCCGAAAGCCCGGTGGTCCTGAGTCACCGCCAGTGCCGCCATGCTCGAATTGTTGGCCGCGACGCCGCCGTCAATGTATCCGTCCACCGATGGGAAGTAGGTCGGCGCGGCGCTGGTGTACAGCGCCACCTTGTAGGCCAGTTGTTCGCCGTCGCTATCCTCGCCGGGGAAGTTGTTGAAAAACTTCGGTGCCCAGCAACGTTCTTCCGGCTTCTCGTTGTCGAGGTCAAAGGCCGGAATAAGAACGCGCTTGTTGAGGTCTTTCAATTTCGCGTTGCCCAGCAGGCGGCGGACTTCGGTTTCAAGGTTCTTGGTCTTGTAGTCCGCGCCGCGCGTCTTGCCCAGGTCGCAGAGGTCGTCCCACCATGAATCGTCGAACACTGCTTTGCCGCGCTCTTCGTACAGTCTCCGCAATTCGGCCACCGCCACGCCGTGCGCGAGACCGAGCGCGATGATTCCGCCCGTGGACGTGCCGGCCAGCAGGTCGGCCTTGTCCAGCCAGCCGGGAAGTTCCTTTTCAAGGCGTTGTAGCAGGATCAACGAAAGCAAGCCTCGGATGCCGCCGCCGTCCAGAGATAGAATTCTGTATTTGGTCATGTCGGAAGGTATTCTTGCCGGTCGGTCACGGGTGGTCAAGTCTTGCGGGGGCGTGAGTCGGTGACGCCCCGGCAGCGCCGTAGCCTCCGGCTCAGGCGCAGAGGGGCGCACCGGCGCACGCGGGTTCTCCTCTCTCCTATGGAGACTCCGACTGTTTCGCAAGGTCACATAGAATCCTCGCGAGTTCTTCCCGGGACTGGTCCCCTTTCATTGTCTTGCCAGTGTTGTCGCCTTCCATTGTCTTCGTCTGTGTCGGACTAGTTAGAGTTGACAGCATTTCGGCAATTCCTGTTGTGGATGTAACGAAGGCAGCAGAGTTCTCTTGTTCGCAAGCGTTCTTGAGGTCGCGGCATTTCTCAACAAGCGTCTCAATTGTTCGCCCTCGTTCGTTGGAGTTCAAAACCGTTGGAAGAGGCGCACTGACCAATTGACGAATGCTGACATATGAACCGTCGGGAAGGGGCACGATTTGAGCCTCATTGTAAAAGTAGTCCTTGCGAACCATGGTGTAGTACCCGGCCGCGATCGGATCGTCTCGGAACGAGCCACCGAGTCTTGTTCTTTCAGCTAGTTTCCGTGCAACAACATCAAGAGGCATAATCTGTCGTGTGTCCGGGTCCACCATTGGGATGAGTTTTAGGGCAACGATGGCGATATCTGTTCGGAGATCCTTAAGGGTGTCGTCGAGTGCTGTAAGATTCTGCGGGTTCCGTTGTGCTTCTTTCGCAAGATCGTCGAACCGTTGTCCGTATCCGTCCATCTGTTGTTTCCACTCATCTTGATGCTCGGTCGCATAGGATTGGTAGTTGCGGCGCATATCTTCGATCCTGGGGCGCATTTGCTTATCAATCCTGCGCCCCCCGCACTGTGGGCAGTATAGTCCGAGGTGGATAGTTCTCCCGCAATCTAGGCAGGGGTGTGCGTTACTGTCATACCGGTATCGGATTTCTGTAACTCTCTGCTTTACGGTATTCGCAACCTGCTTTGTTTGGCAGGAGGCGCAAAGGTTGCCGTTGTGAATTGTCTGTCCACAGATCGCGCAAGGGTGCTCCGTCTTCCGCCATTCTTCGCGGTTTCTCTCAACTCCTTCCTTTAGGTCTTCCTGCACTTTTCGGGCACCCTCGGCGGCCCTTCTTGCTTGGCAACTGGCGCAACGTTCGCCGACGTGTATTGTCTGCCCGCAGTCAATGCAGGTGTGTTCGCTCTGTTTCCACTTTTCCTGCGTTTGGCGGGTTGAGTCTTGAATCTTCTGAGACGTTTCGTTTGCGGCCGACTTTAGGTCGTCCAGAAGCCCTGCCGTTGCGCTAGTGATGGGGAGAGCGCAGAACAGGAAAAGAAGGTGCCATCTGAAGGCGCTATGTCTTGAAAGGTTCATCTACAGGGAGACTCGTTTGCTACTCCGTGACCATTTCGCGCCTTTCTCCCAGACGCCGACATCGAACTGGTCCCCCTGCTTCTTGCCGCGGACGCGGGACGAGTAATCGGCAACATTCCCGACAAATCGCTGGTCAATTGACTCGATGACCATGCCTGCCTG
>JBAXKQ010000224.1:0-3827 GCA_037135275.1 bacterium | reverse complement strand
ACGTTGCCGCTCTTCGCCGCATCCACTCCGTCGTGGGTAACCGTCCCTTGTCCGAGCCAACTGCTTTTCCCGCCCGAAGAGAACGGCAAAGTCGGCGCATCAACCGCGTCGGACAGCGAGGAACCGGAAGCACTCCCCGCCCACCGCAAGTCATAGGAGTTGCCCTTATTCTCGTAATAGACGGCTATGTAGTGGATGCCGGACGAGGGAACCCTTACCGAGATGCGTTCGTTATCAGTGACGCCCTGCGATACGCCAAGCAGGTTGCCAGAGGCGTCTGTGAGTTGAAGGTCAATGTCACCAGCGGCATGCGAGAACGTGCACTCCACATCCACATTGAGGCGACTCGGATCGACATCGATGCGATACCAATCAACATCCCGCTGAAGGCCCAGACCGCCGATTTGGGAGAGCCAGGTGTTTTCCCAGTTAAACCCCGCATACCAGGCGACCCCGAGACTGTCATTCTCCTCGTACGCATCATCCGCCGACGAACCAACGGGCGTCACGGTCAGGGTCAACCCATAGGAGGCGATGGTCGCGCTGTCGCTATATTCGTTGATTCGCACATAGTAGGTTCCGGCCGCCAGGGTATTGCCTTCGACCTGAGTCCGGTCAATTCGCGAGAATAGATCCACGCCCCCATCATCGTTGTATTCAATTTCGCTGAGTCCTGAGCTGAAAAGCCACATCCGCGTATCCCCCGCCAGGCCCGAGGTCTCAATCACCACCTCGGAGGGCGTCGACAAGGAAAACGCCACATAGTCCGAATCGCCGATCGGAGCAATACTGTGTGTCTGGAGAGTCCCGCTGGTAATCGTTTTGGCGGTCGCGGACGAATTGTCCGGCTCAAAGCTGTCGCCTGTTCCAATGTAGGTTACGACCAACGAGACATTGTATGAGGCAATCGCGTTGTCGTTCCCGTATTCATCCACCTTGATATAATAGGTCCCAGCGGCCAACGTGTTGGCATTCGCCACTGAGCGCTCAATACGCGAAAATAGACCCTCCCCATCGTCATCATCAAACTCCAATTCGGTTTGTGAAGAATTGTAGAGCCAGAGGCGCGTGTCGCCATCCGAGCCAAGAGTCTCGATCGTTACCGCCGCCGTTCCGACCAGGGTGAACTTCACAAAATCAACATCCGATGCCGGCATAATGCTGTGGGATTGATTCGCACCCGGCGTAAGGGTCTTAGCCTGGTCAAAAGAATTATCAGGCTCAAAAGCATCATTACCCCCGACTGAAGTCGTTGCATAGAGTGACCGGATCCCCGCAATGTCGTCCGAACGCAGATTGGTGACCATTTGATAATAGGGATACATAACAGCCGTCGGATCCACCGAATGGCCCAGCCCCAGACCGTGACCCGCCTCGTGGAGGGCAACCGAGAACATGTCATAGGTCGCACCAACTCGCCATGTTTCGTCGTCGTCAAAATGCATGTCGCCGGCAATCGTTTCGGAGTTCGGCGGAGAAGGATAGAAGCAGTGGGCCAGCACTCCGCCACTGCCATCGAAAGGATAAGAGTCGCCATGATTGCCAGCCCCCCAGAGTATGTCAAAAGACCGGCTCTGGCCAGCCGCGGCGGCGGGACTGAATGCGATTCCCGCATATTGAGTCCACACGTTCATGCCCCGAAGCACCTCCGTTTGCTCATTGGCGAGATCGGGGGTGCCATTCACGAACCAGTAAGTAAGGGTGGCCGTCCCCAACCCAGGCCCATCCCATCCCTCCCCATTTTGAACATAATTGGCAATGGGACCGAGCGGGGTCATGGCTCCTGGACAAAAGTGCACCGGTTCACCTGCTATAAGCGCCTTCGATGCGGGAAAGATACAGCTGACGGAATCCGCCTTCGAGAGTTCGCTCATCATCCGGGAATGGCCGTAAACAAGGTAGGATCCCACCCCCATATTGGGATGCTTTCTTACCTTGCCACCGGCCGCTTTGATCGTAGCGATCGCTCGTTCCCCCGGCACGTCCTGGAAGAAGTCCACGACCACCCACTTTTCCTCGTCACCCACCTTAATCAAGCCGGCACTGATCTTGTCGGATGGTTCAAGTGAACCAGCCCAAACCAAGCCCGGTACCGCCGACCAGTTGACCTCGGAGGTGACATAAGCAGATATGGCATTATCCGGCACCCACCCCAGGGCGAGGATGCCCGCTTGCTTCAGCATCCCGCGAGTCGTAACATCCACCGGCTGAGAAAACGCCAGCAGACAGTGTTTCCCTTTGGCTACAGCCTGAACCTTTGACAATGCGACGGGTTCCTTATCAATGTCAATCGTCCTGGACTTCAGACGGATGACGTCGGCATAGCTCGAAGAAGACCACACACCATTCGCGAGGAAGGTTAATAATACCATTGTCGGCCACGATATAACTCCACGGGGCCTGCTTCTATTCGACATCGTCTTTCCTCCTAATTCCCAGTTCGTGACGCTCACCACTCCGGAAGAGCTTCCCTATAATAACATTCCAAGTCTAGCCATATGATGCGCATTGTGACACCGGCTGTATTGCGGGCTCCGGCATGCCGGCTCAGAAGGCGTATCCGACGGCCAGACCGCCATTGGCCGAGATGAGGGAATAGTCGTGATCGATTTCCCAGGTTTTGCCGGGATCCTCGCCACCGTAGTCCTTGTCCTCTTCTGTGCCGCTTGCCGTGATCGAAAGCGCCGACAGATGGGCAAGAACGAACACTCCGCTGGAGAACTCGTACCGGATCTCAGCAGCGCCCTTGACCCCAAATCCGATCATGTCGGTAGTCGCCAAAATCTTCCTCAGTAAATGGTCGTCTTCGTCACTGACAAATGCAGCACCTACGCCGATCTCAATGCTGCCGGAAAGCTGTTTGAACTTGAGCTTTCCACTGGCACTCACGTAAGGCAAGACGTTGTCGGATTTGTATGTAATGACATCCCCGCCAACATAGTCATGTCCAACCCGGGGGTGAGACGGATACCACTGATCGAGGTTACTCAAGGTCCAGTCCAAGTGCTGGTAGCTAATGCCGGGGCCGACGCCTACTGCCCATTTCAGTTTGCGTGCTTCCGCCGCTTTAAGAAACCAATAGTGGACCCCCAGATCCGCCGCCACCGCGGTAAGCCCTGCGTCGGATTCGGAATAGGTATCCAGAGTGTCTTCGCTGCTGCCCTCAAACTGGCCCCAGTCAGAGTCTTCCATTTTCGCCGAGGGATCAGTCACGTTGACCATCGCGGAGCCGTGGATGTCTAAGGAGTCCTTATACTGCAGATAGCCACCCAACGAGACATACACGACACCCAGTGGGAATTTCAGCTCGCTGATCTTATCGGGGAGTTGCTTTTTGCCGTCCTGTGGAGATAACAGCTCGCCGCCAATTGAATATGTGGCACTGCCACCCCAATAGCCTTGCCCGACTTGCGGCCCGCCCGACCAGTTTCCAGCATGCGCCTGCAAGCCAGACAGACAACATACCGCACCAACCACCGCCACACCCGTCACTAGCCGCATTCCACCAACCCGATTAGCATTCTTCATTCTGCTCTCCCTCTTTATCCGGGCCTTCTGACCAAAACCATCTCCCCTGACATTTCGCATATGATCCACTACTCACGACCATGGTGATCAATTCTCTCTCCTCGCCCATCATAATCCCATACTTCGGCGTGCCAGCAACCCTTTTTGTCACGTTTTGACCGCCTTTCTGGCTTTGGGTGAGATTCCTCCCCATCAGGGTCTGCGACGGGATGTTTTGCGACAAGGGATTACGCGGTTGATGCCAAAGCATGTGCGTTCACAAGCGGATCCATCCCGGGGGAATCAAGTCATCCAGTATA